>CAJWVY010000050.1 GCA_913048135.1 uncultured Verrucomicrobiales bacterium | reverse complement strand
GCTTCGCCAAGACCCCCCTCATGTTCACCGGCTCCACCTCGCTGCGCTGGGGCGGCAAGGCCAACGGCAAGTCCGAGAACATCGTGGGCCACTTCGTGACGGACACCGCCAGCATGGAGTGCGTCCTCGAGGACGCTTATGTGCTCATCCACGAGAAGAAGATCTCGTCGGTGAAAGACATGATCCCGCTCCTCGAGCAGATCGCTCAGACCGGCAAGCCCCTCCTCATCGTCGCTGAAGACGTCGAAGGTGAGGCGCTCGCCACCCTCGTGCTGAACCGCCTCCGCGGCTCCTTCCCCTGCTGCGCCATCAAGGCGCCGGGCTTTGGGGAGCGCCGCAAGGCCATGATGGAAGACATCGGTGTCCTGACTGGCGGCCAGCCGGTCTTCGAAGCGACCGGCGGCACCCTTGAGGGCACCACCCTCGAGATGCTCGGGACGGCCAAGAAGGTCATCGTCAACAAGGACACCACGACGATCGTCGCGGGCTCCGGTGAGAAGGACGCGATCATGGGTCGCATCGAGCAGATCAAGGCAGAGATCGACAACACGAGCTCTGACTACGATCGCGAGAAGCTCCAAGAGCGCCTCGCCAAGCTCGCCGGCGGTGTGGCCGTCATCAATGTAGGCGCCGCCACCGAGTCCGAGATGAAGGAAAAGAAAGCCCGCGTCGAGGACGCCTTGCACGCCACCCGCGCTGCGGTGGAAGAAGGCATCGTTCCCGGCGGTGGCACCGCCCTGCTCCGCACCATCCCCGCCATTGAAAAGCTCAAGCTGGAAGGCGACGAGCAAATCGGTGTGGATATCTTGCGGAATGCTGTTGAGGCGCCATTGCGTAGTCTCGCCGCAAACGCTGGTCTTGAAGGTGCTGTCATTGTAAATGACGTACAAAGTAAGAAGGGTAATACTGGCTTCAACGTAGCCACCGAAGAATATGCCGACCTGATCAAGGCCGGCGTGGTGGACCCAGCCAAAGTGACCCGCTCGGCCCTGCAGAACGCGTCGTCCATCGCCGCGCTCCTACTCACCACCGAGTGTCTAATCACCGACGTTCCGGAAGAGGAGAAGCCCGCTCCGGATCATGGCCACGACCACATGTAAGTCATAGCGATCACTCCATTACACGGGCCGGCCTTCGGGTCGGCCCTTTTTTTATTTGACTCATAATCACGATTACAAAAAAACACTCAGTTTACAGTACCCAAGCAGTAACTAATTCTACTACAATGACCTGAGTGAAATCCCATCGCCTACTAAAAACTGTCTTCAAAGAAAAATCGGTGAAGCATATCGCCGATCAAATGAACCTTTCCGCGTCCACCGTTTACAAATGGGCGGAATCCCCTGACTCCGGCTCGGCAAGCGGTATCGCCAACCCGCTAGATCGTGCCCAGTCCCTGATCATGGCCGCGGATGACCCTCGATTATTGCGTTGGCTCTGCGAGCAATCGGGGGGATTTTTCGTTGAAAATAGTGATCCTTCAAGCGAAGAAACATCTACCGATCAAACTCTCGCGCCGGCTACCAGCAAAGTGGTGAAACAATTTGCCGATCTTCTTTCCACCGTGGCCGAAGCGGCCGCTGACTCCAAAATCAGCGCCAAGGAAGCCTCCAACATTCGACGGGAATGGGAACGTCTCAAGCGTGCAGCTGAGGGTTATGTGAAATGCTGTGAAGAGGGAAACTTCAAGCGGTTGAATCGTGACCTAAAGAAGTAAGCACGCCTTGCGCCTCCAAAAATGCCTGTGTCTCGTTGGCATCCTGATGGCAGCAGGCCCTCCAACCGCGCGCTAGGCCGGCCTCAATATTTTCCGGGCGATCATCCAGATAAATGATCGCTTCCCCTGTACGCCCGGACAACGCCTCCAGTGATTCGTAAATCCCGGCATTAGGTTTTAGCGACTTCACTTCGTGCGACAAAATATGACCGGTAAAGCGCGGCCAAAAATCATATGAATGGCTGATGTGCCGCACTGCCATTTCGTTGGTGTTGGAAAAAGTGTAGGTCGACAAGCCGCTCTCGACGATTTGCCGATGCATTTCAATGACCTCTTCAATTGGCGTAAAAATATCCTCGAACAACGCCGCAAACTCGGATTCTGTCCCGGTGAATTTCGTTTCGCCCTGAATGCGTGTGAAAAATTCCGAGGAGGTCAATTGGCCGGATTCATACTCCGCCAGTAGAGGCGATTGGTTCATATATGCATCCAGTGCCGCTTCATCGCATTGTGTTCGCGGAGCCAGTTTGGTGATTAGAATGCTATAATTGAAATCAAGTAGCACCTTGCCGATATCAAATGCCACCACCGGTTTCATTACATTTCCCGGCGGCCTTTGAGCGCGTGGCTCAGTGTGAGATCATCGGCATATTCCAAGCCACTGCCTGCAGGCAATCCATGCGCAATACGGGTCACTTTCACGCCTTTGGCCGTCAATCGTTGCGCCAGATAATTGCTCGTAGCATCGCCTTCCACATCGGTTCCCAAGGCCAGAATCACTTCCCGTACTCCATCCATGCGTGCCTCCAGTTGCGCAATGCGCAGATCCTCCGGATCCACCCCGTTCAAAGGCGAAATTTTCCCTCCCAAGACATGGAAACGCCCACGAAATGCACCGGATTTTTCGACGTTAATGACATCCACCGCAGTCTCCACTACGCACACCGTCGTCGAATCGCGTCGATCATCGGTGCATAACGCACATGGCTGCGTTTCGGTGAGTGCACCACAAGTGACGCAGAGCTCAATGCGTTCGGTGGCGGTGACGAGAGCTTCGGCAAGTTGTTTGACCTGCCCCGCCTCACTTTGCACGAGATGTAGGGCCAGCCGCTCAGCCGAACGCGGCCCAATGCCCGGCAATTGGCCCAAGGCCCCCACGAGGGCCGATACCGGCTCCGGCAGGGACGCCATGGTTTAGCCCATACCCGGCAGGTTGAATCCAGCCGTTACTTTACCCATCTCTTCGGCCTGAATCTTCTGTCCCTCTGCGATGGCTGAATTCACCGCGGTAAACACGAGATCCTCCAGAGTTTCCACATCCTCAGGATCCACTGCTTCGGGATCGATCTTCAAAGACTTCAGCACGCCTTTGCAGGTCGCGACCACTTTAACCGCGCCGCCGCCACTGGTGGCTTCCACCTCGCGCGCAGCCAAGGCGGCCTCCGTTTCCTGGGCCTGCTGTTGCGCGCGCATGGCCTGCTTCATCAATTTGTTTATACTCGCCATAAATTTCTCCTAGTTTCGCACATCCACAATCTGTCCCTTGAAAACTTCCAGTGCCTTCTGGATCAGGGGATCATTCTCAAATTCTTCCTTGTTGATCGGCCCCTTGGGCGGCAGCGATTCACCTTCGGTACTGGTCGCTGGCTCGGCAGCAGCCTCCGTTGCACCGGGCACGGCCATCGCCTGGGGAACCCAATCCGCGGGCCGATCCGCAATCACATAACTCACCGTGCGCAGGGAATGCCCGGCCTTGTCCAAGACAGCTAGCAAGGATTGGTTGGTTTCCTTGGTGTTCGCCAACTCCATTTGCGGGGCAAAGGCTTCCGGAAAACCGATGGTCACGCCATCACCTTCGATGGATTTCAGAAATGCTTCCTGAAAGTACGCCCGGGAAAAGACTCCCAATGATTCCAGCATAGCGGCCCATAAAGTAGGAAGATCGGCTTTCGGCGCCGATTGCGGAGCGGGTTCTTCCTTAACCTGCGGAGCCGGCTCCGGTTCTGGTTGGGGTTTTGGATCAGAGGTTGGTTCAGCAATGGGTGCTGCAGCGACTTGTTGGACCAGTTCAGCTTTCGGTTTCTTTACCGGCGCGGCGGTCGGCACAGGCCGGGCTGCCTCGAGGGCTTCGCCGCCTCCGGCATCCCGCAATTCCTGAAGGCGATCGAGCACATCGTTCAGGCTCATGGCGCGGGCGGCATCCATCGCTTTCATAAGCGAGACTTCGACTAGGATCTTTTTGGAGGACGCATTGCGCAGTTGGATTTCGCAATCGGTCAGCACTTCAAGGACGCGCGACACGGCGCTGCGATCCGCCAGTTGCGCCTGTTCGGCGAGTGCCGTTTGTTCGGCCTCGGAGATTTCAAGGATGCCGGTGTCGCCCTCGGATACCTGGTAAATCATCACGTTCCGGAAATGATCCAGCAAATCGCCGACCAACCGGCCCAGTTCCTTGCCGCCCGTGGTCAGTTCATGCAATTGCCCTAGTGCGCCGGCGGCATCTGCCCGTAACACAGCTTCGGCCAACGACAAAACTTGCGACTGCGAAGTGAGCCCGAACATCGACAGCACGTCGCTTTCCTGAATGGTTTCTCCGCAAAAACTGATGAGCTGATCCAGCGTGCTTTCGGCATCGCGCATGCCGCCATCGGCGCCGCGGGCAATGGCCTGCAGGGCGGCGGGTTCAATGGTCACGCCTTCCTGTTTGGCGATGAATTCCAAGTGGGAAACAATCCGGCCGGCCGGAATCCGTCGCAGGTCAAATCGTTGGCAGCGCGATAAAATTGTGGGCAACACCTTTTCCGGTTCGGTGGTTGCAAAGATAAACTTCACGTGCGCCGGCGGTTCTTCCAGCGTTTTGAGCAACGCATTGAAGGCGGCGGTGGTGAGCATGTGCACCTCGTCAATGATGTACACCTTGTAACGGCATGTGGCCGGTGCGTACGGTGCGGTGTCGCGCAACTCGCGCACCTGTTCCACGCCGTTGTTGCTCGCGCCGTCAATCTCCAGTACATCCAGCGCGCGGCCTTCGGTGATCTCCACACAACGCTCGTCATCTTCCTTGAAATCCACCGCGGGTCCGTCGGTGGCGTTTAGGCACTTGGCGAAGATTCGGGCAATGGTGGTCTTACCCGTGCCACGCGGTCCGCTAAAAAGATACGCATGCGCGATGCGACCGGAAGCAATGGCGTTACTGAGGGTTTGGGTAACGTGCTCCTGCCCCACCACATCCGCAAAGCGTTGCGGACGATATTTGCGGGCTATAACCTGATACGACACTTCAGTAGACTTTTGGGAAATTCAAAAAGGTCAGGGTGACCACGGCAGATGCAGATCAAGCTACCGTTGCTGCCTTCCGGCCCTGGCGGGGTTTGCAAGCCCGCATTCCATGGGCCCTGACGCGCTGATTCTGCCGCCGCCCATCGAGGGCGGCAAGCAGATTCAGGGCAAACTGTTCGCAGACGCAGTTATTCCGCGCTGAAACGATGTACCGTGGTGGTGGAATAAGTATCGCCCGGCTTGAGAATGGTGCTCGGGAAATCCTCATGATTCACCGAGTCGGGAAAATGCTGAGTCTCCAAACACAGCGCGCCGCGGAAGGGATACTTCTTGCCGCCTTTCCCTTCCTGCTCCATGAGGAAGTTTCCGCTGTAAAACTGAATACCGGGCTGATCGGTGTGAATCTCCATCACTCGTCCGCTCGCCGGATCCTTCAAACGGGCTGCCAAACGCATCGTGCCGGCCTCTCCGTTCACCACGAAATTATGGTCGTATCCCAGCGTGGAGGTTTCGCAGTCGGCCGTTTCCTTGGCTTCCTTGTCCGGAATACGCTCGCCAATGACATGAGCCTTACGGAAATCCAACGCGGTATCCGCCACGGGCTCAATCTTGCCGGTGGGAATCAGGGTGTCATCAGTGGCAGTGTAGTTGTCGGCATTGAGGGTCAGCTCATGGCTAAGGATGGTTCCGCTGCCGGCGCCGCCGAGGTTGAAGTAGGCGTGGTTGGTGAGGTTCACCGGGGTGGCCTTGTCCGTGGTGGCTTCGTAATCGATGCGCAGTTCGTTCTCATCAGTGAGCGTGTAGGTCACCTTCATGCTGAGGTTTCCGGGGTACCCTTCCTCACCATCCGGACTAGTGAGGCTGAAGGTCACGGCCTGCGCCTCGGCGGAGGGTTCTGCTTTCCAAACCTGCTTGCTTAACGCCTTGTCGCCGCCACCGTGCAGATGGTTGGGTTCATTGTTAGTCGCCAATGTGTACTCTTCACCATCGAGCGTAAACTTGCCCTTGGCGATGCGGTTGCAGACGCGGCCTGTGGTGCAGCCAAAGTACTGGTTGCCGTCGCCCTCGTAGCCGGCCACGTTATCAAAGCCGTTAATCACGTCCACCAGATTGCCGTCCTTATCCGGCAGGTGTAGTTCCACGAGCGTGGCGCCGTAGGTGGTTACCTTGGCGACCAGACCGTTCTTGTTGGTGAGCGTGTAAATCTCTGTCGCTTCACCGGCTTTGGTTTCACCAAAACCCGCTTTGGCAATGGCATTGGAATCGCCATCACCGGTTTGGGGTTCCGGCTGGCCGGCATTATCTTCCGAGGCGGGGGAACAGGCATTCATGATCAGTATAGAAGCCGCAGCGGCGGCCGTTTTAAACAGAGTTGGGAACGGAGACTGCATCGGTCAAATGATGCACACGCCCGTGCGGGAGTCAATCCCCTGCCCGCACGGAACACCAGAAAGCTACGGGTGCATCACCGCAATCACGCAGCTTTCCGGATCGAGATATTTCTGGGCGACTTCCTGAATGGATTCCTGTGAAACTTCCTCAATACGGGTTTCATCCTCATCACTGGAGTCAAAGCCCAATCCATATAATTCATCCAAGCCAGCCGTCATTGCCAAACCGCCGAGGTCTTGACGGCCGATCTTACGGGCACCGATCATCTTGTTCTTGGCCCGGCGCAATTCCCCGGCATCCAATCCGTCGTTTGCCAGCTTCATGGCTTCGGCCATCAATTCCTCCTCCACCTGCGCCAGTTGTTCGGGTGAGGTACCTGCGTAAAAGGAAAAGTACCCCGGCGTCATGCCCGGCTGGCTTTGCGCTCCGACATAGTAAGCCAAGCCCAGCTCCTCACGAATGCGCATGAAGAGGCGACTGCCCAAATCGCTGCAGGCTTCCCCGAGAAGTTCCAGAGCGTATCGATCCTCATCGAAAAAAGTGCATCCGTGAAAGCCCAGTACGGCCACGGCCTGTTCTTTATCTTTTTGGTCCGCAACACGACGTTTGCCTTGGGTGCCGGCCAACAACTTCGGCACCTGATAGTCGCCACCGCGTTTCCACAGGCCGAAGGCGGTTTCCAGATCCGCCCGCACTTGGGCCGAATCCATATCGCCGAACACGGCAATCACGGCGTTGTTGGGCACAGCCAATTGATCGTGAAAAGCCCGCAGATCATCAGCGGCCAAGGCCTCCACTGATTCCTGTGTGCCCAGACTGTTCAACCCGTAACCGTGTGCGCCAAACAGATTTTCACGCATTAAGCTGAAGGTCTTTTGGAGGAGCTTGTCGTCCTGCGCGCGAATGCCGGCCAGTTGCACTTCGCGCTGCCGGCTCAAAGCTTCGGCAGGAAAGGAGGGATTCAAAATCACATCTGCCAGCAACTCCACACCCAAGGCCGCATCCTCGCTCATTACCTCAGCCGAGATACCAAAGGAATTATTGCCGCCATAGGCATCTATGCCGCCACCCACATTTTCGATCTGTTCAGCAATCTGCTGGCCTGTGCGCTTGGCCGTGCCTTTGACCAGCAGCTTGGCCATCAATTGCGTGATGCCGCTATTACCCATTTTCTCGGCCAATACCCCGCCCTGAAACATACCGCGCAACTGCACAAACGGCAGGCGATGATCTTCCTTGAGCAGCAGGGTTAGCCCGTTGGAAAATTCCACTTTTTGAATGGGCCCCGTTTCGTGTTGCAAATGCGCTCCATTCATGGCCGGCGTGCCGCCTTCGGGCAGCAGCGCATACAAAGTGCGGTTGGTCGGCTGCAGGTAGGTATTGGCCACACGCTGAATGTCATCCGGCTGCACGAATTTCACATCCTCCAGATAACGATCCGAGAAATCGAGGTCATTGACCGAGATCCAGCAATCACCGAGATTTTGCGCCTGCCCTTCCATGGTCTTGCGTGTGCCCAGCGTGCCAGAGATGAATTGCTTCACCACCTTATCCAGCTCCGCCGATTCCACGGCTTTGTCCTTTAGCTGCTCCACTTCCGCCAACAGTGCCTTGCAAGCCGGTTCAAATTTGTCGTCATTCACCACCGCGCTCAGCCCAAATAAACCGCTTTCGGTCGGGGTATAGGTCCACGCATCCGCGCTGTTTACCAACCCTTTGCCTTCGCGGACCCGCTGATATAGGCGGCTGCTGCGGCCGCTGCCCAACAGCGTAGCGAGCACATCCAAGGCCGGCAGATCTGGATGCCGCACATCGGGCACGTGCCAAGAATAATGTAAATGCCCCAGTTGAATCGGGGCCTCTTCCGTCACTTCGCGCGGAGCGGTTTGGCGGGGTTCTGCGGGGATCAATAGGGGCGGCGCCGGTTTGGCTTTGTTGGCCGCAAAAGCCTCGGCGACTTGGGTCACGACTTCGTCGGCGTTAATGTCGCCCACGATCACGTAAAAGACATTGGCGGGAATGTAACGGGATCGGTAGTAGCCCACGATGTCGTCCCGTCGGAGTTCGTTGAAGATATCCGGATACCCGATTACCGTGTGACGGTAGGGGCTGGTGGTGTAGGCGGTTTCGAAGAGACGCCGACTGGCGCGGCGGCCGGGATCGTCCTGGCCCATATCGATCTCGCGCCGGATGACGTCCAGTTCCTTTTCCAGTTCCGCCTCGGGCAAGGTGGCGTGCTGCATGATGTCGCACAAAATATCAACAGCCACGCGCGCGCCGGTGTTGGGGACATCAATGTAATACACCGTGCGATCAAAAGAGGTGTAGGCGTTCATGTAGCCGCCGGCCTCCTGCACTTCCTGATCAATGCGGCCCACCCCGCGAGATTCGGTGCCCTTGAAGAGCATGTGCTCCAAAATGTGCGACAAGCCGGCCCCGAGCCAATCGCCTTCATGGATGCTGCCCGTCTTGGCCCAGGCTTGGGCGGACACCACGGGCGCGCTGTGATCTTCGCGCACGATCACGGTGAGGCCGTTGTCCAGAGTCACCAAACGGGTATCCCCGGCGGCATTTAGGCGGGCAACAGGATTGGGCGATCCATCGGGCATGGAAGCGGAGCGTAGCTCGGGAAACGGTGCGCGGCGAGATTATTGCTTATCCGAAGATTCCGGCTCGGAGGGTTGGCCGGAGCGATCGTTATCCGAATCAGCCACGGGCGTGATATTGCGCTGGGCGGAATCCGTTGAGGGCGCTGCCGTTTCAGGCGGCAGGAAGGGTTTGCGAAAGGCATCCTCGAAATCGTACCCGCCTGAGAAATCATCGCGGGAATCTTCGTCGGTCTTGGCGAGCAACTCGTGCTCCACCATGTTGAACACGATCTCCCCGAAATCTTCACAGCGCCGAATACCCCACTCACCGAGCACCATCATGGCCATCGGGCCGTACTCCTCCAGCGCATGCGAGCGCATGCCGCCCAGCAGTTCTTGGCCGCTGATATGGCGCACGGTGCCTTCCTGCTGCTTGGAAATGGATTGCTGGGTGTAATCGAGCCCTTCCCGCACAAAATGATACGCATCGCGATGGTAACGCGGATCCTCCGCGATAATCCCGTCTAGCACTTCGTCGTAACTTTCTCTGTGTATCATTTCTGTTCAACCGGCATGGAGCCGGCCGCGGGCGTCGTCGAAGCGCGCCATTGTTTCACTACAAATCCCGTGACCAGCAAGGCCACCACCACAATGAGCACTTTTTGCTCCTGCGGCGTGAGATACGGCATGGAGACAATCTACCAGATCCGTCACTTGGCCGCAATATTCACCAGTTTATTCGGCACAACGATGACTTTCTTTATCTCTTTTCCGGAAATAAATTGCTGCACTTTCTCGCATTCGAGAGCCAATTGCTCGATTTCCTCGCGCGGCGTGTCGGGGGCGATAACGATGTGGCCGCGGAGTTTGCCGTTCACTTGCACAGGAAATTCGATGGTGTCCTCCACCAAATAGGCGTCGTCATGCACCGGCCATGGTTGATAGGCCAACGTGCCACCGTGCGCAGTGTCCAGGCGGGCGGCCAAATCTTCGGCCAGATGTGGCGCGAAGGGGTTCAGCAGATTGAGGAACGTGCCCAACACCGCGCGCGGACGCGTATCCCACTTGGAGGCTTCATTACTGAAAACCATGAGCGCGGAGATCGCCGTGTTGAACCGCATGCCTTCGAGGTCTTCGGTGACCTTCTTGATGCAGGCGTGCAGTGCCTTCAATTGTTCATCAGTCGGTTCCACATCCGAAATGGACGGGTGCAGCTTCAACTCCGCCAAACCAGCCTCGGCGGAATCCGGCGCGGCGGTGACGGCTTGTTCGTAATCCTTGTAGCTACTGTCATCGATGAACAACCGCCAAACGCGGCCGAGGAACCGGTACACGCCCTCGACACCCTGCGTGCTCCACGGCTTCATCATCTCCAGCGGGCCCATGAACATTTCGTACAGGCGGAAGGCGTCGGCGCCGTATTCGCCAATCACCACGTCGGGATTGATCACGTTGCCGCGGCTCTTGCTCATCTTCTGGCCGTCCTCGCCAAGAATGATGCCCTGATTCACCAGCCGCTGGAACGGTTCCGGCGTGGAGACATGACCGAGATCAAACAGCACTTTGTGCCAGAACCGCGCGTACAGCAGGTGCAACACCGCGTGTTCCGTGCCGCCCACATAGAGGTCGACATTCATCCAGTATTTCTCAGCCGCCTCCCCGACAAAGCGCTCGTCGTTCTGCGCGTCGAGATACCGCAGGTAATACCAGCAACTGCCCGCCCATTGGGGCATGGTGTTGGTCTCGCGCAGAACGCCATCGGGTAGATTCACCCAATCGGCCGCGCGCGCCAGTGGCGGATCACCCTCAGCGGTGGGCTTGTAATCATCCAGCTCCGGCGGCAGCAGCGGCAATTCGCTCTCGGCTATCGCCTCGTGCCGGCCATCGCGCCAGACGATCGGGAATGGCTCCCCCCAGTAACGCTGCCGACTGAACAACCAGTCGCGCAGCTTGAAATTAATCGTGCGCTTACCTTTGCCGTTTTCCTGCAGCCAATCGGTGATCTTCGCCTTGGCTTCGGGCGTTGGCAGGCCGGTGAGAAACCCGCTCTCCACGCTCATCCCGTTGCCGGTGAAGCCCAGCGATTCCCCTTCCGGCGCCTCCACCACCACGTGAACGGGTAGTTCAAATTTCTGCGCAAACTCCAGATCGCGCTCATCATGTGCCGGCACGGCCATGATTGCGCCGGTGCCATAGCTGGAGAGCACGTAATCCGCGATCCAAATTGGCACGGGCTCGTCGTTCACCGGATTAATCGCGTACGCGCCGGTGAACACGCCGGTCTTATCCTTCGCCAATTCCGTGCGCTCCAGATCGCTCTTGCGCGCGGCCGCCTCGCGATACGCCGCCACCGCTTCGCGCTGCGCCTCGGTGGTGAGCGCGTCCACCAATTCATGCTCTGGCGACAACACCATGTACGTCGCCCCAAACAACGTGTCCGGCCGCGTGGTAAACACCACAATCTCTTCGCCGGAATCCTGAACCGTGAACGTAACCTCCGCCCCTTCACTACGACCGATCCAGTTCCGTTGCATTTCCTTCAACGAATCACTCCAGTCGATCGTGTCCAAATCATCCAGCAACCGCTGGGCAAACGCCGTGATCCGCAGCATCCATTGGCGCATCGGCTTACGCACCACCGGATGTCCGCCCACCTCGCTCTTGCCGTCGATCACTTCCTCATTGGCCAGCACCGTGCCCAGTTCCGGACACCAGTTCACCGGCGCATGGGAAACATACGCGAGCCGATGCTCATCCCGATACGCGCGCTTGGCTTCTTCGCTGGTGACCTCGTCCGGATACTCCAGGGTCTCGATTGGCTCGGCCTTGTTGGTGGCGGGGTTAAACCACGAATTGTACAACTGTAGGAAAATCCATTGGCTCCACTTGAAATACCCCGGCTCGGTAGTATTCGCCTCACGGCTCCAATCGTAGCTGAAGCCGAGGCTCTTGATCTGTCGCTTGAAGTTGGCGACATTTTCCTCGGTCGTCTGGCGCGGATGCTGGCCGGTCTTAATCGCGTACTGCTCGGCCGGCAGCCCGAAGGCATCCCAACCCATCGGATGCAGCACATGCTTGCCACGCATGCGTTCAAAGCGCGCCAGGATATCGGTGGCCGTATAGCCTTCCGGATGTCCCACGTGCAGACCCGCTCCTGAGGGATACGGGAACATGTCGAGGATGTAGTATTTCTCGAGGCTCTCCGGCGCCGCCTTGCCATGACGCCAGACAAAGGGATGCTCGGCCGCCGGCGGTTGACCGGGGTTAAAGGCACGGAATGTTTCCTGCGCTTCCCATCGGTTCTGCCATTGGGGCTCGATGAGATGGAACGGATATTGGCGGCGCATCTGCGGCATGGGGCGGGGATAATGGTGAAAACCGTCGCCCGCTGCAATGGCGGATTGTCAGTAACCCGTCATTGCCGATTTTTGATTTCATCCCAAAATTCGCCCTCCCGACGCCAAGGATACTTGTCATGGAATGGATTGCATCACCTGAGGCTTGGATTGCCCTGTTCACACTCACCGTGCTGGAGATTGTGCTAGGCATCGACAACATCATCTTCATTAGCATTCTCGTTGACCGGCTGCCGGAGCATCAGCAAAAGAAAGCCCGCCTCACCGGCCTCGCCCTTGCCATGGTGTTGCGCATCCTATTACTGCTGTCCATCAGTTGGGTGATGGGGCTGACCAAGGATTTGTTCGACGTCGCCGGCCATGGATTTTCCGGGCGCGATTTGATTCTCCTCTTCGGCGGGTTGTTCCTTATTTGGAAATCCACGCAGGAAATCCATCACTCGCTTTCCGGCAATACGGAAGAAGAGCAATCCACCACCGTAGCAACATACGGCTCCGTGTTGGCTCAGATCGCCGTATTGGATCTGGTGTTCTCGCTGGACTCCGTCATCACCGCCGTCGGCATGGCCAAGCACGTCCCAGTCATGGTCATCGCCATCGTCATCGCGGTGGGCGTGATGATGCTGGCCGCTGAGGCCATTGGAGAATTTGTCGAAAACAATCCCACCATCAAAATGCTCGCTCTGAGTTTCCTGATCCTGGTCGGCACCGCCCTGCTTGGCGAAGGCATGGGCTTTCACATTCCGAAAGGCTACATCTACTTTGCCATGGCCTTCGCGGTGGGGGTGGAATTGTTAAACCTGAAAATGCGCAAAAATGCCGAGAAACCCGTGAAGCTCACCAAGCATAACCCCTGATTGACACCAAGGCGGCATTAAATGAAATTATAAAAGAAATGGATTGGCTAATTTGGATCATCATTGCAGCAGCGTTAATCCTAGCGGAAATATTTTCCGTCAGCTTCTTTGCCGGTCCAATCGGCTTGGGGTGCCTGATAGCCGCTGTAATGGCCAAATCCGGTTTTTCAACTTCTTGGCAACTAGTTTCATTCGGCACCAGTTCCTTGCTACTTCTTTTGATCGTTCGTCCACTATGGAAAAAATTAATGGTCAACCCCAATAAGGAATTGGAGTCCGGCGTGGAACGTTACGAAGGCCAGCCGGGAACCATAACCGAGACCATCGATTCCAATTCCGGTCAGGGTCGGGTTAAAATCGGCGGTGAATCCTGGCGCGCTATATCAGACAAAAATATCGTTATCGAAGAAGGTTCACGAGTCACCGTCCTCCGAGTGGAAGGCAGTAAGGCCGTGGTAAGCATTAGTGAAAACCCCTAAAATTATGGAAAATATTATTACTCCAATGTTCGGCAGTATGTTTGGAACTGCAATAGCCGCAATTTTTGCCCTCGTGGTCGTTGCCGCTATCGTCAGCTGTGTTAAAATTGTAAAAGAGCAGGAATCCATGGTGATTGAACGCTTTGGCTCCTACAAAGGCACTCTGACTAGCGGTATTAACTTCATCATCCCCGTGATGGACCGACCCCGCCCGATCTTCTGGCGCTACAAAAAAACAGATGTCAGCGGTATTGAGTACGTAATAACCGCCGAACGGACGACCATTGATCTGCGCGAACAAGTCTTCGATTTTGCAAAGCAAAATGTGATCACCAAAGACAACGTGACCATCGAGATCGATGCCATGCTGTATTTCCAAATCACCAATACTCACGCCGCGGTCTATGAGATCGCCAACCTGCCCGACGCAATCGAGAAGCTTTGCAAAACCAGCCTGCGTAATGTCGTCGGCAAGCTCGACCTCGACGAGTGCCTCACTTCACGCGACAAGATTAATAGCGAACTTGGCCAGGTGATGGACGATGCCACTGACAAGTGGGGTGTGAAGGTCAACCGCGTTGAACTCAAGGATATCACCCCACCACACGACATTCAGCAGGCGATGGAGAAACAAATGCGCGCCGAGCGCGATCGACGTGCCGCCATTCTCAATGCGGAGGGCGAAAAGAAATCTGCAATTCTTGAGGCCGAAGGTATTCGCGAGTCTCAAATCAAACGTGCCGAAGGTGAACGCGAAGCTGCGATTCTCGAAGCCGATGGCGAAGCCCAGGCCCGTATTCGCGTGGCAGAAGCAGAACGTAACGCCATCCAACAGATTCAGGAAGGCCTCTCAGCCACCGGCACTGACCCCGCCCAATATCTAGTGGCCGTACGTTACCTTGAAAGTCTTAAGGAAATGACTTCTGGTAAGGACAATAAGGTCGTGTATGTACCATACGAGGCCACCGGCGTGCTTGGGTCCTTGGGCGGCATCAAAGATCTGCTCAACGGCGTGACCAAGGGTTGATGCCCACGCGCATTGTCATCGCCAGTGGCAACACCCACAAGGCGGAAGAAATACAGGCGCTACTCGGCGACGACTTCGAGTGTCGCACACTCAAGGACTATCCCGACGCGCCTGAGGTCGAGGAAGACGCCGCCACATTTGCAGGTAATGCTGTGAAGAAGGCCTTGTCGCTCGTCGATTGGCTCAAGCATCACGAGGACTTCACCGAAGGCTGGGTATTAGCCGATGATTCCGGGCTAGAGGTGGACGTGCTAGACGGCGCGCCCGGCGTCCGTAGCGCCCGCTACGCCAGTGACACCACGGAAGGCAACAGTCCCGATGAAGCCAACAACGCCAAGCTGTTGGCCGAACTAAACGGCAAACCGGCCCATCAACGCACCGCGCGCTTCCGGTGTGTATTGGCACTGGCCCGCGCGGGGGCATACGGGCAACCGGAATTGTTCGAGGGCGCCTGCGAAGGCTACATCGCTGAGGCACCCGCCGGCAGTGAGGGGTTCGGCTATGACCCGCTGTTTGTGCCGGAAAATTTTGTGGACACCTTCGGCACGCTCGGCGCGGAGATCAAGGGCATGCTCAGCCACCGCGCGGCGGCCCTGCGCAAACTGAAAGCGTGGCTGGAGCGCTAACTAGCCATCTAGCAAATCGCCGAGATTAGTAAGCCCGTCCCCGCCCGGTTTGGGGTTTAAGGTTTTCTTAAGATACTCCACGGCGTCCGGAATGCGCTGGATGTGCTTGGGCAGGCCGGCACCGCAGGCATTGGGATGGCCGCCGCCTTGCAGGAGCTTGGCAATCGGCAGAGCTTCCCCATTACGGCTGCGCAGACTCACGCTCACAGACCGGTTGAACGTACTGGCGGTGAGGATCACCGGATGAGGGGTAAGTGCTTCTTCGAGAACGCGATGAACCACGGCGTTGGTATCGCCAATGGGTGATTCCACCATGGCTACGGTGTCCGAGAGTGGTTTGAGATTCGCCTTTGCGTATTCAAAGCCGATCGGGTTTTCCACTTCGCGCCGCGTTCGAATAACCTTCAGCAACGGGTGATCCACCAACGACTCCAAATCGCCATCGATAAGCTTGGCGATATTCCAAAACATGTACTGCTTGATGAGGCTGCCGTAATCGATGGCCTCGGTGAACTCCGGATCGTCGGTGAGATACAGGTCGCCCACATTGGTGTAGTGCACGAGCCGGTCGAGCTTCTCATTACCCAAACCGTGTTCCTTGCAGAGTTCGTAGCACAGAAGACTAGCGGATTTGTCGTGGTCCAGAATCAACCGCGCATTCTGCGGCTGATGATCGGTGCGGTGATGATCGACGATCAGCCAGTTGTCGCGATCCATACGTTTGCAAAAATTCAGATCACACACCCACGCACAATCCTCGCGCAGTGGGCGTTTCTCAAAGTTAGTGTAGTTCCACGCCTGCAATTTTGTGGGGCCTCCGAACAGGTGGTTCGCCAGCCGCTGCAGCAGGTGACCGGACACAAAGCCGTCCAGATCGCTCTCGTGGGTAATCACCACCTCCGGTAGGGGCAAATCGCTCATCGGCGGCAAGCTAACGGTCGCGCGCCCTGTCGCCAACCGTTATTTTCTTTTCGCCCTCAAACCCATCGGGCAAGGTCGCCCGTTCATGAGTTTATTTGATCTAACCGATGAAGTAGCTGTGGTGATCGGCGCCACCGGCGCCCTCGGCGGGGCTTGTGCCGTGGCAATGGCTGAGGCTGGGGCGAAAATTGCCGTGGTGGGCCGGAGCGCCGAACGCGGTGAGGCACGCGTTCAGGAAATCACCGAAGCCGGCGGAACCGCGCAATTTTTCACCTGCGACGCCATGAGTCCGGACAGTCTCAAGACCTGCCACGAGGCAGTGACCGAGACGCTCGGCGCACCGTCGGTGTTGCTCAATGCTGCCGGCGGCAATGATCCCGATGCCACCGTCACGCCGGAGATGCCGTTTGAAAACATCCCCCTGCCCGCTTGGGCGAAGGTGTTTGATCTGAACCTCGTCGGCGGGCTGCTGTTGCCCTGCCAGGAATTTGGCCCGGCCATGTGCAAGCGCGGCAAGGGCAGCATTATCAACATTGCCAGCGTCACCTCGCATCTACCGCTCTCAAAGGTGATCGCCTATTCCGCCTCCAAGGCGGCCGTGTTGAGCGCCACCCAATTCCTTGCCCGCGAATGGGCGACCACCGGCGTGCGTGTGAACAGCATCACGCCCGGCTTTTTTCCCGCCGAACAAAACAAGAAACTTCTCTACAACGAAGACGGCACGCCGAGCGACCGCGCCAAGGCGATCTTCGGCCATACTCCAATGAACCGTTTCGGCGATCCCAGCGAACTCGCCGGAGCCGCGGTGTATCTCGCCAGTGAAAAGGCCGCCAGCTTTGTGACTGGATCTGACATTGTCGTGGATGGAGGATTTCTGTCGCAAACCATTTAACCAACTTGCCACCGCGGCTCTGCGTGAGATTAACATGAACACCCTGTCCCAAACCGCAACCGCCGACGCCCCCCTGACCGGTGAACAGGTCAATTCACTTGTGGTCGAGGCATTGCCTGCAGCCGAATACACCGGCAAGAAGGTATTGCTGATTGTACCGGACCACACGCGCACCGCCCCAGTGGGCCAGCTCTTCAAGGCCATTCATGCGCAGATTGGCGCGAGTGCGGCCAAGCTGGATGTGATGATTGCGCTCGGCACGCATCACGCCATGAGCGAGGAGGCGATTTGTGAACGGCTGGAGATCACGCTCGATGAACGCCGCGGCCAGTACGCGAACGTGGTGTTTCACAATCACGAGTGGGACAACCCCGAGATGCTCCGCAACATCGGCACCATTCCCGCCGCCACCATCGGCGAACTGTCCGGTGGCCGGTTTGAGATGGAGGTCCCGGTGGAAATCAACAAGACGATTTACGACTACGATCAGGCGATGATCCTCGGTCCGGTGTTTCCTCATGAGGTCGTGGGCTTTTCCGGCGGCAACAAATATCTCTTCCCCGGCATCAGTGGCCCCGACGTGCTAAACTTTTTCCACTGGCTCGGCGCGGTGGTGACCAATCCGATGATCATCGGCAGCAAATGGACGCCCGTGCGTAAAGTGGTGGATCACGCGGCCGCGATGGTGGATATCGAGAAGACCTGCTTCTGTATGGTGGTACGTCCGGACAAATCGCTCGCAGGCCTGTTCTTCGGCACCCCTGAAGGCGCCTGGGATGCCGCCGGCGATCTCTCCGCCAAGGAGCACATCACCTACAAGTCGCGCCCGTTTCACACCATCGTTTCCTGTGCGCCGAAGATGTATGACGACCTGTGGGTCGGCGGCAAATGCATGTACAAGCTCGAGCCGGTGCTGGCCGATGGCGGCGAGCTGATCATTTACGCGCCGCACATCAGCGATGTCTGCATCGCGCACGGCGAAACGATCGAGAAAGTCGGCTACCATTGCCGCGACTATTTCCTCAAGCAATGGGATCAATTCAAGGACATGCCGTGGGGTGCGTTGGCGCACTGCGTGCATGTGAAGGGGTTGGGCACCTACGAAAACGGGGTGGAGACGCCACGCGCCGAGGTCACGCTGGCCACCCAAATCCCCGAGGCCAAGTGCAGGCAAATCAACCTTGGCTACCGCGATCCCGCGACGATTAACCCGGAGGATTTTGCCAACCGCGAGGACGAAGGCATCCTGCTCGTCCCCCACGCCGGCGAACGCCTGTTCCGCTTGGCCAACCCACCCGCCTGGGCATAGCGCTTGGCCTGTTTGGGATGAGGTTTACGGTCTCGCAGGCTCGCCCCCCATCTTCAGCCAAGCGCAAAAATGGAGGGACGAGCCAGCGAGTCCGGTTTGTGGTTAGAGGAATTCCACCCGGCCGGTGCTCAACGAATATTGTGCGCCGACGATCTCGAGGCCGTCATTTTGCACTTGGCTTGAGAGGATGTCGGAGCCGGCGCGGAGTTGCTCGACTGATTGGCGGATGTTCGCCTGCACGGCGCGCTGGAGCAAGGCGGCCTCGTCCGCGTCCCCGCTCATTAACGGCTCC
>CAJWVY010000049.1 GCA_913048135.1 uncultured Verrucomicrobiales bacterium | reverse complement strand
CTCCGTAATATCCAGCATTGATGCGCTTTAAATTTTTCAGGTCATCAGGATCGAATGAAACAACCTCGAGTTGCCCCAACGGAGCACCGCCTTGGCTAACATTGCCATCCGGATCGATGGTGATTTCGGTGGCATTATTGGGATCCACTGTGATCACGCCTCCTCCAGCGGCTCGTAAAGGATATCCTTCAGGAGTGGTTAAGATTCCCTCATTATTAATATGAAATGATCCGCCTCTGGAATACACCGTACCATTCGGTCCGTTCACACCAATGAAGCCTGGTCCGTCGACTGAAAGATTCTGGTTATCGCCCGTGGGCATCAGGGTGCCTTGTTGGAAATCGATATAGCCGGTGATACGTGGCAGCATGAACTGAACTTCAGTCTTGGCTGCTTGATCCAGCGTTTTCTGGAACATCTCGGCATTAACAGAATGAAAGCCAACACGATGGCGCTTGAAACCGGGTTTCCCTGCCGTAGCTAAGTTCTCGGCAATCACCTCCTGTTGCTTGAGGGATCCCTCCAAGGCGGCTGCAGCTTGATAGAGGCTGACATTCATTCGGCCTCTACGCAGCAACTAGTATGCCACTTTAAATTTGGATTAAGTAAGTAAAAACGGCCAGAAAACGCCATTTTTCCGCAAATACCCCGTAAAAGAATTATGAGTACGAATGCCAGAACGACGATTGGTCCGTTCCCCCATAGGTTCGGTTGACCTGTCGCATTGTGGTCAGCGACTTGTTGTTCTGTTGGATTTGCTCGCTTACAGAATCAATTTCCGTTTGGAGCTGGATTTGGTTCTGTTGGGTCAATGAAATGATATTGCCGACCAGTTGCTGGTCCGATTCAGAATAATCATCATCGGCATAGTCTTCCAGCAACAGTTTAATGCGATCTTTTTGATCCAATAAATCATTTAATTCCAGCCATTCGCTGGCGGCAATGGCTGCAGACTCTTGATGAGCGAGGCGCATCCATTCCTCCAGAAGGATGGTGGTGGAAGGATTCATGTTATCCAATCAATGAAAGTCCGGCTGAATCAGCGGAGGCCGGTGTTTGAGGAGTTGGAGTTGGGGTGGCGGTAGCAGGAGAGTTTTGGCTTGCAGCAAAATTGGCTGCTTCATCCTTCTGTTTTTGGATGGATTCATTCCAAGCATCTCGCAATTCGCTGATACGCTCCAATACTTCCTCAATAATTGCCTTTTCTTTATTGATGTTGGCTTCCTGAAGGCGGTTGTCAAAGTAGAGATACAGTCCCGCTAAGTTTTGACCTAGCTCACCCCCGTTTTCCAAATCCAAGGCATGGTTTAGTTCACGGATAATAGCCTGTGTTTTGGTAATATTGGTGTGGATAGTCAGGTTAAAATCCAGCGGATCCTCATGCTCAAAAGCCCGAATTGCAGTTCCGAGAAAACGGATCGCGCCGTCATATAGCATAACGACGAGGTTTTCCGGCGCAGCGGAGTTCACCGCGTTGACACGGTAGGCACTTAGTTTTTTGGCACTATCCATCGATGTATTGTGAGCACTTTCCGTGCCGTCGATGGGGGAAGCAATTATTTCCGACTAAAGCGGATGGTTGGGGTCACTTGGTTTGCTCAATCTCGGAAGCAACGAGTTTGGCAAATCCTTTAATAGCTTCTTCGGAAGGGTAGGAATCATTTTGTACGTCCTCCCGGAGTTGGTTTTTTAATTCGTTGAAGCGGGCCTCGACGTCGGCTTCGACCCGGGTGAAGTCCGGGGAGCGCGTGAGGTTTGCTTCCATGGCATCGGTCGGGGCCACCATGTCTACCGAGGCAGACTGTTGGCTTTGCGCTTGGGCGATTTTCGCGGGCCCTTGCGCTTGCCTTGATGCGTTGAGGTTAACTTCTTTCACTTTCTTTCTTTGCTTTAAAAACTAGTTTTTTTTGCCGAAAAATCAATCTTTTTATGTCAAATAGCGTCCGAAACGGGCTTGGCCGGCTCCGGAACTTCTTCTATTCCTTCGGTCGGCGTTTCCGGTGGTGGGGCGGGTTGAGGCCCCACGGTTGCCGGTTCTTCGGACACGTTCTGACTGTTATTAGATTCGGCGGGATTCACTGCAACTTGAGGATTTTTTTTCACTAATGTGGGGATGACTTCGGAAAGCGAAAAACGGGCCATTTCCCGCGGGGAATCCAAGACCAATAGTTCCGTGGCGGCGGCACCATGAGTCGAGTGTTTTTGCCGGATAAAGCGTTTCATGGAGTTTGACACTGGGGCGGTGCCGCCATCGAATACTTCATCCACGGCCCAGATCAATTCCTCGGATTCCAGGTCGAATAAATGGAGTTTCCAGCCCAATGCCACGGGTGGATAGGCCCGGAAGGTGGTAAGCTCGGCGAAAAGGACAGCTTGGCAGCCGGTTTCGGTTTGCAGGCGTGAAAGGAAATCAAAGGGCAACGGTTCATCGGCATAAAAGGCACGTCGACCAAACATGCGTTGCAACCGGTCGGGCGTGACGGTGACCAGATCCAACCGCCGGTTGCGGGAGAATTCTTCGGTGAACACTGGTTGGGTATGGTGAATACCTCGTTCGGCGTCTCTATTACCCCGGCTGGGGATCAGAGGCAAAACGGCCACGCGCCGAATTTCATCGGACAATCCGGAAGGATGCATGTACACGTTGCCCACGGTGTAGAACGGGCCGATGTACGGACCGAAATCTTTTTTGGCGACATTTTGGCAGGCCGTATTTAGGGCCAGTAGGCCGGCTAGCAAGAAAAGTGTCCGGAAAGGTTTCATGATTTATTTGAATCGGGACATGAGGAAGCTCATGTCGTTGTTAATTTTTGATTGAGCCTGCTCCATGTTCACGAAGCTGCGGATCAGGGTGTCTCGGTTCATTTGCACACGGCGTTCGTGATCCGCGATTTGTTGATCAATGGATTTCACCTGATTGGTCAGGTTGGTTTGGGTGGTCGCAAGAGATCCATCATCATCCAGCAGGGAATCCAAATAGGTGTACATGGATGTCCCCAAGCCATAGGTCTCGGTGGTGAACAGGGATTTTACCTGGCCCAAATTCTCCCGCAGGGCGGTATCAAGGTCACTCGAAGAGGATAATGAAATCTGATTGGAGTAACCGCTGGAGGTGTAGCCAATGGATTCAAGCCGGGTGATTGTGCCGGTTAGGCCGGTCACATCCCCAGTGGATTTGGCGCGCAAGTCGCTGGTGATGGTCATGGAGACCAATGATTCGCCGGCCAACACGCCGAGCGTTACCTTGCCATCGGCATCCGTGCTGCTCGCTGTTTGCGAGGAGATGAGAGACTGGACCTTATTGATTTGGGCTATGAAATCAGCAATCTTGGTCTTGATGGCGTCATTATCTGCCTGAACGGTAACGGTGGATTTTTGAGGGTTATTGCTCAGCAGATACACATCCCCGGTTTGGGCACTGGTCAAATCCACACTACTACTGCCTGCTTCGGCATTGGCTTTGGTGGTGTGGAGCGAGTAGCTGGTGCTCGAGAGAACACGCACATAATAAGTTGTACCAGTGGACAGGCCTCCAGGGCTGGTACCCGGGCTGTATACTGTGACCGCTTCGCCTGTGCTATAGCCGTGTGAACTTTCCGTGGTAACTGTCTCCCCGGAGGTGTCCACACTGCTAATCTTGGAAGCGCCGTTGGCCTTGGTGGCCTCGACCGACAGGCCTTGAATACCTGAGCTGTTTTGATCAATGGTGTTTCCCTGGCTCTCCAGTGGGCCGTTGTCATTCACTTTGTAGAGGAGATTTTTCCCGCGGGAAAGGGAGCCGCTATTGGCCGTGAGCAGCCGCGATTTAGCGAGAAAATCACCCGTTACATCCTCGAGGGTAATGCCGATATCGCCGGTTGTTTTGTTGGTCAGCAGAAAGCGGTCATTCACCGTGTCGTAGTTTGCATATACACTGGCTTCGGAGCTATTGATGCTATCCAGTATGTCCGAAATGGTTGCGGAACTATCCCATGAAATGGTGGTGCCATTGATTTTAAATGAGCCGCTGGAAGCGCCGGCTCCATCGGTGAAATTAGCGGCCGCCGGGGTTTTGCCTAGGTCAATACCGCCCAGTTTTGCGCCGCTGGTAATGCTTGTGGTGCCATTGGCATTCAGACGCAACGCCTGCAGAAAGTTGCTGGTGTCGGAAGCACTGCCAAGAACAATGGCGCTGGCATCGGTTAAGGTGACTTTGTCGTCACTGATTGAGTAATCGAAACTCCCCCCGACGGCTGTCTTGATGGCCGCCAAGGTGGTGGCCAGGGAATCATCCGTACTCACGGTAACTTGTTTCCCTTGGACGGTGACCGTGCCGGCCGTCACCGGAATGGAAAAGCCCGTACTGCTCATGGCTGAACTGGTGCTCACCGATCCTCCCACATCCGATGCTCCCAGTTGTTTGGCGGAGGTGGCCAGTTGATAGATCTCGAAATTATAATCGCCAGATGATGTGCCGGCAGTGGCGGAAGCGGTTATATGTGATTCGCTGCTGGTGACCTTACGTGTGTCAAAGAAATCGGTGTCCTTAAGTCCCTTGGACAACGATTTCAGGGAATCCAATTCAGACTTCAGTTTTGTGTATGCCGAATTCTTGGCACGAATGTCAGCCTGCTCGCTACGCATCCGGCGCTGCGGGGATCGCTCCACGTTGGTGAGCTGATCCACCATGCTCTTCCAGTCGAAACCGGATGCTAAACCTGACACATTTAAATCCATAACGGCAGCGGGATGTGATTACACAACCCCAGCCGAACACAGCAGGATGAATGCCAGTGGCAGGTTAATAGATGCAGTCCAGATGGATGGACTGGCCACAGGTGCATTGAATCTGAACACGTTTCACCGTGTCTCCTTCGCGATCGAACGAAATGGAAGGAGCTTCTTCGGTGGCGGTTTTCGGCTCAGAATGAATTTTGATTTCAGGTAACGCAATCCGGGTGGGGGCGTTTTTG
Source organism: uncultured Verrucomicrobiales bacterium (assembly GCA_913048135.1). Taxonomy (GTDB): domain Bacteria; phylum Verrucomicrobiota; class Verrucomicrobiia; order Limisphaerales; family UBA1100; genus UBA1100. Next base: position 13,847 of record CAJWVY010000049.1, on the reverse strand, counting down.
ATGACGGTTTCCAGTGCTTCCGCCGTTTGCTCCAATGAAGTTTCGTTCAGATGACCGCTCAAGATTTGGCGAATTGCTGTGCCTAAATCATTGGCTTCGGCAGGCGTAACAGGGAGTGGCGCGGCGGAGGATTCTTCGGGATCCGATTCCCCATGCCCAACGAATTGAGATTGTTTTGGGGCTGTGAGCTCCGCGCCAAAAGGGGTGAAAGATTCATCGGCCATGAGTGTCACTTTATTTGGGCCGCACCATAATGCTGACCCGGTTATGGTAGGCGTGGTCTTTGGGGTAGTTCTTGTGCGGCCGGCGATTGCCATAGCCGGCCACTTTTTGGAACTGGTGAGGCTTCATGCCTTCGCGCTCCATGAATTTCCTCACTTTTAGGGCCCGGTCGGTTGAAACCACCCATTCATCTTTATCAGGATGTTCCTTGGTAAACGATTCATTGGTATGCCCCTCCACTTCCACCAACGTGGATTCACGGCTAATGTGTTTCGATAAATTCCATGCCACGATCCGGAACAGAAAAATACCGTCATCGGTCATCTCGGAAGCTCCATCCCGGAACAGGCGGCGGTTGGGATCATTAAAGAACTCAATCAGCAAACCTTCATCCGTCATCCGCATACTGTATTTCATGTCGATAAATTCAGGGTTATCAGCAAAGACCTTTCTCAAATCATCATTCAGCCGGCGTACTTGGTCTAATGGAATGGCGGCGGCTTTATCAAAGTGCGCGCGCTTGGCTCGGATAAGGTCGGCGTTTTCAATAGGGATAATGCCGACTGATTGTTTGGTTACCGACGCAAAACGAGTGCGGAAATACTGTTGCACATTACCTTTGATTTGCTCGTCTTGACTTATTATCCAGAGCACTAAGAAAAGCGCCATCATCGCGGTCACAAAGTCCGCGTAAGCTACCTTCCATGCTCCTCCTCCTCCTCCGGCCATAGTGCTTGATTATTTCTTTTTGGTTTTTCAGGTTAATAATTTGAACGGCTCATCATCCGCCAGACTTCAGAAGAGTTTCTAAGTCTCCTGAACTCATACGCACATCCTCACCCAGTTCTCGGCGACCTACTTCGCAGGCGACGAGTGGGGGGAGACCATTTGCAAAACTGATGACCGAAGATTTAATAACTTTTATATAGGTAAGCTCTGCATGACCATTAAATTCACAGTTGGTGGCTAAAGGGCCGACCATGCAGTACGAGCCGAAAATTCCAAAGAATGTGCCGGCAAGCGCCGTCGCAATACCTTGACCGACTACCGCAGTATCTCCACCGATTTTGAACATCATCACTACGATGATACCCAACACAGCAGCCACAATTCCAAAGGCGGGGAGCGAGTCGGCTACCTTGGTCATAACCAGCACAGGTTCATGGTGTTCTTCTTCCATTTTATGGAGGCTTTTTGCCATGAGTGGTTCCAGTTGGTCCGGCTTGATTCGACCGTCTACGATTGGTTTTAGGCCGTCAGCCAAATACTCAAGTGCATGATGGTTGCCGTGGAATTTCGGGTAGTTGCTGAATAAAGCACTGGCTTCCGGATTCATTACGTGCTCTTCAAGGGCAATCATACCACCCTTGCGGCCAAGCTGGAAAAGTTCGTACATACACTTGAATAGTTCCTCATAATCGTTTTGGTCATAGGGTGAACCTTTAAGTGTGCCGAGAGCCTGTTTGAATACACCTTTAAGCACTGGTACTGGTGCCATGACAACGCAACTTCCGATGACCATTCCACCCAATGAAATAAACTCATTCAAGTGAAAGAGGCCGCCGATTGCGCCAAAGTTCATTGGGCCGTAACCGCCTGCAGCCATGGCGAAGCCGACTGCAACGCCTCCAAAGATGATCACAAATCCGATTATAATAAACATTGGGTTTTCTTTCTGTTGGTTAAATTCGTTCTTGTCGTTGGAGGTAGCTGCGCAGAGACAACACCGCCTCGGTGTTGATTTGGCACACTCGCGATTCACTGATACCCATCAGCTCCGCCACGTCCTTCATTCGCAGACCCTCGTAATGAAAGAGTAGTAGCACTTGCTGTTGTTTGCGATTGAGTTGCTTGATTCGATCCCGAATCAAGACATGTAGCTCGCGGCGTCCGATGCTTTCGCTGGGATCTTCTTGAGTAATATCCGCGGTATATTGGTCCTGGCTTTGGGTGAATTCGTCATCGCCTTCCATCATTTGATGGAGGGGGACAAAAATCACCGGCTTCAGGTCATCCAGAATGGCACGGTATTCCTCCACGCGAACGCCCAGCCGGGAGGCAATCTCCTCCTCCTCGGGTTGCCGGTTTAATTCCATGCGGAGCGTTTCAATGCTATTTTCCAACTCTTTGCGGCGCGAATACACCGTGCGCGAGAGGGGCTGTGATTTGCGGATTTCATCGAGGATCGCTCCGCGAATCCGCATGCGTGCATAGCCCTCAAAGGACATGCCTGCTGCAGGGTCAAATCCATGGGCGGCCTGTATGAGGGCGAGGCTCGCAATATTTTTTAGATCATCGATATCCACGGTGACTTTGACCAAGGGGACAAAGCGGTGGACCATTTGGCTAATGACCGGTGCGTAGGTATCCAGAATCTCATCCTCAGTGGCCGCCGTCAGGCTGGCTTTTTGATAAGCCCGGGCAGCGGCCGCTTGCTGGGGACGTTTATTACCCGAAGCGGTTTGCGCATCTGAATTGGCGGTGGCCATGGCCATTTTCTATGATCCGATTATACGGGAAATTCCTCCGTGTGTTCTGCTTGTTTTTCAGCCGCGGCTGCTGCGGCATTTTGTTCGGCAATGGCTTCTAGCTCGACTTGTTCCAAATGCGCGGCCTTCAAACTGTGCTGCCACAACCGCATCCACCAGTGCCCAATCAAACCAAAGGCGAGCACGGCGAATAGCGCACTGATCAAGGCCTGTCCCCAGGCTTTGCCCAAGCCCAAGCCAGCAGCCAGAACGGCAATAAATCCAAATAGGCCCGCGATAAGTGTACCCCAGCGGATCACGGCTGGCCTCCTTTCTTCAGAGCCGCTGTTTGCTCAGCGGATACTTGGACCATTACCATGGATGCTTGGGCTTTGGCGAGCCTATAGGCTTCAGTATCAACGGTCGATGGGCCGGTGGATACGTGCTTGGCCACGGTATGTGGGGTGGTTGTGTAACGCACATTAGAGGCGCGGTTTAAGTATGAAAGCAGATGGTCACTCTTTAACACGTACCGATGGTAGGAGTTAAAGTTTTGAAATACATCCGGCGAACGATTCCGGGAACCTGGAAAAAACAGGCCGATTGCCTGACCTTGCCGGTTGAGCAAGGCAGCACCGCGGAAACCCGGTGTAGTGTTGAATACGGTGAACTTGGCATCCAAAATTATTTTCTCGAGACCCTGGCCAAGTTGCACAACAGGCCGTGTTCCTGGAGCTGGTTGGGTGAGCAGTGTTTCGGCTAATTCATAAAGTCGTTTGGATGTCTTTTCCAGAGGCACCACTCCGGGTACGGCGGATAAACGCAGCAGAGCCTTGTTGCCATCCACATACGCCACATCCGGAGCTGCTTTGATTACGCGATCAGCCAAGGAAACCCAAGCGCCTGTAGGATATTTTGTCGCGCGCTTTTGAGGGTCCATCTCTGTAAGCCATTCGTGGGTGACGCTGTCATACCACAACGGAGTTTTGAGTTGATACCCAATGCTGATATCGGCGGCCCCGAGCAACAGGTGAGTGGCTCGGAGTGCTCCGCGCAATCGTTCGATAGTTTGGGTCTGGAGCTTGGCTAATTTGACCTGTTCCGCGTTGGAGGTATCGAACACTTTATTCTCTGAGCGAGCGTCATCCAGATAATGATCGAAGGATAACAACAATTGATCACCCAAAACGGGCGCGCGCAGGGTAAAGAATCGTGGGTCCGCCTGAGCGCCAAGGATGCCCTGAATATTCGTGTCGGCCTTGGCTTGGCGCGGCTTAGTGCTGTGCAAAGCAGGGGGCATTTGATATCCCAAAACCTGAACAGGGTCGCGTACCCGGGCTCCGTGGCTGGTGTTGATGGAGAGTGCCGGAAATTCATAATCACCCCGAATTTTCAGGAGTAAATATTGATCCAGATCGCCAGGAACATTGACCACTTGGGCCGGGAATTTCCCGTTTTCAGTTACCACCTGAAAGCGAGATCCGCTTTGCAACAGGTGTTTGCCAGCGATCACAAAGCCGTCATTGGAGACGAAGAAACCCGTGCCCCAATCGGTGGGTTGAAAGCCCAGTTGCCCTGCATCAGTTTGGCCCACAGGCAGGGAAGGGGAGGGAATTTTCATGCGCGCTTTTTCGGTAGCCGCAATGGCTTTGGCAAAATGGGTTTGTTCGCGGGTTAAGACGCCGTTCACCAAGGCTAAGGCTTGTTGAGCGGCCGGTTGTTTTTGTTCCGCGGCCAAGGTCCACCAAGCGCTCGCCTGCACTGGGTCATCTCCACCCAAGGGGGCTAAGACTGGCTCCAGTTGCGGAGTGGATTCGGGGAGCATGGCACGAAGAGTTGCGACAGCGAACTGCACGTGTTCATCCTCGATAAACAAATCGAGTGTGCGGAGGGGCGAATTGGGATTGGGCGTACGATACATGGCAGTGGCCCGTTTCAAGATGGCGTTTTGGCGTGGATTGCGCGCCACCATGTCATCAATGATGCGGGGATGTTGCCGGGCAAATTCTTCCGGAACGCTAATGCTGAGAAGCGTGCCGGCCCGCCGACCCTGATAGTAGAAAAGCCCCACGTTATATTGACTCGGGGCATGGCTCATGCGGGCTGCCTGGCGGTAAAGCATAAAGGCACGCGCTAAATTCGGTTCCGTGCCCCGACCGTGTTCGTAGAGTTGAGCGAGGTTATAATAGGAATCGGGCTGCGGATGCGCAATAGCCTGTTCGAGCCAGCGCACGGCTTGGGCGGGATCGGCCGGAACGCCATGCCCCTGCTGATAAATGACGCCCATTGCGTGGAGCGCCGGGCCATAGCCTTGTTGAGCGGCCAATAGAAAATGATCATGTGCATCGCGTAAATGCCTGTTTTCCTGGGGCGAAATGACATTATCATCATTGGTGTCCCATTCCTCAAAGGTCTCTTTGGGAATGGAGTCGGCCGTTAGGGAAAGCCCCAGTTGATAATACAAAACACCGAGTTGATGAAAGGCACTGACGACTCCTTGAGCGCCGGCTTGCCGCAGGTATTGCTCGGCCAATTGCGGATTGGGTTGAATGGGCTGTATGGGATCGGGCAAGCCATTTTGGTAAATCCTGCCGAGGTTATATTGGGCGACGGCATGGCCTTGCCGGGCTGCCCGGGAATAATAGGAGGTCGCTTGGGAGGCATCGGCCGCAACACCCCAGCCCATTTCAAAGAGGTAGGCCAAGCTGGCTTGGGCTCCTGCGTGCCCCGTGACCGCTGCGAGATGGTACAATTGCGCGGCCTGTTCAAAATTACCGACCTTTTGGCAAAGGAGCCCCAAGTTATAGTTGTCTGCCGCGGTGTTGGGCAGGGACTGCGTTCCGTATGGATTTCGCGTTTCATTGGGCTTCAGCCCTGCAAGATTGGGGGAGCCGTGATGAACCAGTGGGTAGTAAATGCTGTTTTTCTCATGGAACAAATCTTCCGCCTTCAATCGAGCGCGGGTGGCGGAATAGCCCTGTTTTTGAAAGTGCTGCTGAAGATCCTGGATAATCTTGGCGTAGCGTTGGCGCATTTGGTCATTGGCAATGCGCGTGAGCCAAAATTGAAAATCGGTTTGTCCTTGAGGAAGAGGATAATTAGCCCCCGCACTCAAGAATATGGATAAAGGCCCCGTGAGCAACGGGCGGGTAAACCGAGGTTTTTCAGGGTGAATTAAATCGATATCCGTCCCTTCCAGAGCCACCGGAAGGGGATTGTATTTTCGTTGAATCTCGGACAACCACCCGGCGGCCCACTTGGCACCAGCCGCTTCGCTTCGAGCAGTTGACTCGGCAGCAAATACCCCGTGCCCAAGGAGAATTCCCAAGATCAGCACAAGCCTAAATGGTTTGATATAGCCCATTTTTCCCTGTTTTTCTGCCAAAACACTGGGTTCAGGCAAAAGATTGTCGACTCCATGCAGCAAATCACGGGCCAATTTCAATTCCAGCCAATTTAAGACAAAACGTTGACCACACCAAATAATTTAAACAGTCACTAATAATGGCACATAGAATGCTGCTCGCGGGGTATGATCGACGGTTTGTTTGCTAGCGCCAACTATCAGGGCGTGAAGAAAATGCTCGATGCCACCGTGCTGCGGCAGGAGGCCATCGCGAGTAATTTGGCGAACATTGAAACGCCTAACTATAAGCGGGTGGATGTAGCTCCGGCTTTTGCGACAGAGTTGTCCCGGGCGATCGCGGGAGGAGGCGTTAGTAACGTGCAACAGCTCAAACCCACCGTATCAGTCGATCAATCCGCTGTGGCTCAAAACCGCGACGGCAACACCGTGCAGCTGGAGAAGGAATTAACCCACCTGCAAAAGAACATGGTCGCTCACCACCTGCAAACCCAGATGATTACCGGCACGCTCAGCAAGCTGCGCTCAGCCATCCGCACCCGTTAAACCCAGCCCTAGGAACTCATCATGCTTAGCGTCAATTTACTTCCCGGAGCCGACAGCGCCGCTTCGGCGATTCAGGCGGAGAAGGTGCGGATGGAAGTTATTTCCCAAAACATCGCCAACGCGAACACCACCAGCACCCCGCAAGGCGGTCCGTATCAGCGCCAGGTCGTGCGGTTTGAGACGGTGATGAAAAACCAGTTTGATGCAGCCAATGCCGTGCAGGAAGTGCAGGTGGCCGGTATTGAAGCCGATGGTCGGCCTCATCGCTTGGTTTATCAACCCGGCCATCCGGATGCTGATCCGGATAGTGGCATGGTGAAATTCCCCAATGTCAGCATCCACGAGGAAATGGCGGACTTGATTTCCTCCTCGCGCGCCACTGAGGCCAATCTGGCCATCATTCGCACCGCCCGCCAGATGGCTATGCAAACCCTCGCCATAGGCAAGGGCAACTAGAGAGACACTATATTAAATAGGAACACGCATTATGATCCCGGTCCAAATGAATCCCATGGCAACGCAGGGACTGACGGAAATGTACCGTCAGCAACGCGCCATGATGGAGCAGGCCCGGGATATCCAGCAGGCTGCGAAGACCGGTCAGGTGGAATCCACCCAGGCTGCGCAGGGCGCCGGGGCCGTGCAGGGCGCCGGTTTCGGCGAGGTGCTCAATCAATTTGTGGGCGAGGTGAACCAGAAACAGCTCGACTCCACACAAGCTGTCAACGACCTGCTCGCGGGAAAGGAAGTCCCGCTGCATCAGGCGATGATTGCCATGCAGGAGGCCGGTGTGGCCTTCCAACTCATGGTGGAAGTGCGCAACAAACTACTGGAAGGATATCAGGAACTGATGCGCATGCAGATCTAACCCCTAGCAAAAACCATCGACGGATCGAATCATGGAACAACTCAGAGCATTAGGCGCACAACTGCTGGCCATTTGGTCGCAACTAGGCGTGAACCAGAAACTCACCGTGGCGGCCTCCGGCCTTATTGTGGCCGTCACGCTGGCGGTCGTGGTGTTTTTCACCAGTCGCACCGATTTCGTGCTGCTCTATGGAGGGCTCGATCCGAAGGATGCCGGCGACGTGGTGGCCGTATTGGATGAGCAGAGCGTACCGTATGAAGCTGGCGCCGGCGGCACCAGCATCAAGGTGCCCCGCAGCCAAGTGCACAGCCTGCGTATGACTTTGGCCAGCCGCGGGTTACCCAAGTCTTCCGGAGACGGCAAGGGCTATGAATTGTTTGATGAGAAAAATACCATCAGCATGTCGGATTTCGTGCAGCAGGTGAACAAGAAGCGCGCCATCGAAGGTGAGCTCGGTCGCAGTATCTCCATGATTTCCGGAGTGAAAAGCGCACGCGTCATGGTCGTGATGCCTGAGACTCGGTTGATTGTGGATGATAACAAAAAGCCTACTGCCTCGGTGATGGTGAATCTCAGCCAGGAAGGCATGGTCGATCAACAGGCTGTCAACTCCATCCGTTTTCTCGTGGCCAATTCCGTGCCGGGATTGCAGCACAACCATGTTTCGGTAGTGGATAATTTTGGCAACACGCTTTCCGCCAACGAGGAAGGCGGCACGTTCACCGCCATGGCTAACAACCGCTTAACGGCCCGGCGTAATCTGGAATTGTATCTCGCTAGCAAGGTCGAATCCATGCTCGCCGGCGTACTTGGACCTAACCAAGTGCAGGTGACCGTGAGTGCTGAGATGGATCACGACCAAATTACGCACACCTCGGAGATTTATGATCCCGATGGATCCGTAACCAATTCGGTAACTGAGAAGATCGAAAACACTGGCAACTCCAAGCCTTCCCCTGGCGGCTTGGTTGGTACGCCCGTGAACGCCAATGCCAGTACCAATAACCTTGCCGGTGGCGCGCTTTCCAACAATCAACAGAACAAAAGCGAAAGCGTGATCCAATTGAACAACAGCCGTACGACCACCAACGTTGTGAAAGCTGCCGGCGAAATCCGCCGCCTTACTGCCTCCGTGTTAGTCAATCAAGGCACTGATCCTCGCACCGATACCAGTATGACGCAGCTCACTAATATTGTGAAAAACGCTATTGGTATGCACGCTGGGGTGGCGGCTGTTCGCCCGGATGATATTATAGTGGCCGAAATGCAGTTTAACCGCTCTCACATTGCCGCCGCCGAAGCCCAAATTAGCTCTGCGGCCACTAAGGATTTGATTAGCAATGTGCTGAAAAACCTCCTTTACGTTCTGCTGGGCGGCGCGGCTCTGTTTGCCTTTATTAAGCTTGTGCATCGTAGCGGCGATGAAACTATCCAAACCGGTGTACCGGTTGGGCAATTACTTGGGGCCGCTGGTCCAGTGCCGGCTGTGGCTGGAGCGCCCGGTGCCGTGCCTGCGCCAGGAGGTGCTGCAGTACCATTTGCAGCCGCACCGAGTGCTCCCGGAGGTGGAGCCTCCGGAGAAGCCTCAGCGTCTAAGCCCATTACAATTGAAGGGTCAGCTGGCCCGGTGGAGATTAACACCGACAACATGACCTTGGAGGATATTGAAAGCACCATTGCCGACGCGCGATCCGGCAAGATGAAACTCTCGCCCGCAGACATTCAGCAACTCATGCAGGCTCGGGATGAAGAACGTGAACGCATGAAACTGCTGGCAGCCACCGAAGACGACGTGGAGGTTATTGAAGAGCAGAAGCAGAAACTTATCATGGACTTCGGTCTGGGCGCTAAACAGCCTGAGCGTGTGAATATCGAGGTGCTCCGTGACATGATTACAGAGAGTCCTGAAACCATGGCTGTGGCAGCTCGTCGTTGGCTCAAAAATGATGACAGCGAATAACCTAGGAAAATATTCACAGCCATGAGTTCAATAGATACCCTTAATCTTAATGCATCGCAAAAGCTTGCGGCATTTCTGGTCATTATGGGCGAGGATGCGGCTGCAGAAATCGTCAAGAATTTTGACGATAACGAGCGTGAATTGGTTTGTGCAGAGATGGCTAACTTGCCACTGCTTGATAGCCAGCAACAGGGCGAAGTGTTACAGGAATTTACCGAGATGGCCGTGGAAGCCCGGAGCGGTATCAGCGGTTCGGTTGATTTCACCCGGTCTGTACTCGAGAAATCCGTGGGACTTTTCAAAGCGGCAGAAATTATCGGTCGAGTCGGTACAGCTCGTACCAGTGTGGCCAGTATGCAGCAGATTATTGATTTGGATGCTACTTCAATAACAAACCTCCTCAAGGAAGAGGATGCCCAAACCATTGCATTGGTTCTCAGTTATCTTTCTGCAGCCAAAGGTTCGGAGGTCTTGATGGGCCTGCCCGAACGCCAGCGCGAGATCGTAGTAGAAAAGCTGGCCACCCTCGAGTCCACCCCCATTGAGGTGGTGGAAACATTGGGCGATGTGCTTTCTTCCAAGGTCGGCGAGCGTGTTAGCCGTGCGCTGAACCAAACCGGTGGAGAGAAATCCGCTGCGGCTGTCCTAAATGCAATGGCTAAGGATGAACGCAAGAAGCTGCTTGATAACATCGATGAACGTCAGCCGGACTTAGTGCGTTCCATCCGCATGAAGATGTTCACCTTCGACGATTTACAAACGCTCGACGTCAAGACTATGCAGAAGATCATGCGCGAGGTCGATGCCGGTCAGCTCGCCATTGCCCTCAAGGCGGCCACCACCACCCTTCGCGATGCGATGCTCGGCGCCCTTTCCAAACGGGCGGCCGAAAACGTCAACGATGAAATCGAAGGCCTGCCGGATAACCTATCCATGCGTGCTATCGAATCTGCGCAGAACGGCATTATCGATGTCGTGCGCCAATTGGAAACCGAAGGAGAAATCTCACTCGAAAGCGATTAAACCCCCATGGTCAAAGCCATCGACAATCTCGTAACCGACGCGCCATTGCGCGATATCCGCCTTACTATCGGTCCGGCCGAAGCGCTCCTACGCGACTCACAAGACCCTGCTGTTGTACCGGCATCCACTGCGGTGGATGAAGTTGTGGCTCCCGTGCCGAAGCCGTTGGGCGAAGAGGAACTGCTCGAGCGCGAACAGGCCGGCTATCAGCGCGGCCGTGAGGAAGCCGTGGCGGAATACGAAGCGCAGATCAATAATTTGCGCGCGGAGTTGGAGCAGAAAAACGCCGCCGATCTGCCGGGCATGCTTGGCAAGATTGAGACCGAAGTGAATGGCTCCCTGAATCAACGCCTGCATTCGCTCGAATCCGAGCTGGTCGAATTTGCCACCGAAGCCGCCATTCGCCTGGTGAACGGATTGCCGATCAGCACCAAGATCGTGGAATCCTCCATTCAGGATGCCCTCGGGCATTGCGAGAATGATGCGGAGGTGGCCGTGTATTTGAATCCCGAAGATTTGAAACTGCTGAAAGAAGCCGGCTCGGATTTGTTGGCCGATTCTCCCCACCAACGCCGCGTGCGCTATCTCAAGGATGAGGAAGTATCGCGCGGCGGTTGCTTGGTGGAAACCAATTGCGGCCTCATTGATGGCCGCCGCGAAACGCGCGAACAACTCTTGCGCGAAGCCGTTGATTCATGATCGCCTCGGACACAGTGGAACCTTCCAGCGCCGCCAAGGGCTTGGCCCAGGCGCGCTCGCGTTTATCCGACACACGCCTCGTGCAGAATCGAGGCCGCGTGACGCAGATGATCGGGTTGGTTATTGAATCCCAAGGGCCCATGGCATCGGTTGGCGAAATCTGCCGCATCGAATCGCAAATTACCCAGCAAAGCATCGAGGCAGAGGTGGTGGGTTTTCGGGATCGCAAATTACTGCTCATGCCGCTCGGCGAAGTGAACGGCATTTGTCCGGGCAGCGAGGTGATTGCCACCGGCCATTCCCTGCGCGTGCCGGTTGGCGACCAGTTGCTGGGCCGCGTGATCAATGGATTGGGCCAGCCGTTGGATGAGCTGGGCGAATTGTCTCGGCGCGCCGTGGCCGAGCTGGATTTGGTGACGCCGCATCCCCTGAAGCGGGCGCGGATTACCGAGCCCTTTGTCACTGGCATCAAGGCGATTGATACGTTCACGCCTTTGGGCCGTGGCCAGCGCATGGGCATTTTTGCCGGAAGCGGCGTGGGCAAATCCACGCTCATGGGCATGATGGCCAGTCAGGCCGAGGCCGATGTAAACGTGATTGCCCTGATTGGCGAACGTGGCCGGGAAGTGCGTGACTTCATTGAGCGCGATTTGGATGAGGAAGGCCGACGCAAATCGGTCATCATCGTGGCCACCTCCAACGAGCCGGCATTGGCCCGCGTGAAAGGCACTTTTTTGGCCATGACCATCGCCGAATCCTTCCGGAATCAGGGCAAAAATGTGTTGTTGATGATGGATTCTATCACCCGGTTCGCCATGGCACAACGCGAGATTGGCTTGGCGATTGGCGAACCGCCCAGTTCGCGCGGGTACACGCCTTCAGTATTTTCCCTATTGCCGCAATTGCTCGAACGCGCCGGCAATAACGAGCACGGCTCGATCACCGGTTTGTTTAACGTACTGGTGGAAGGCGACGACATGAACGATCCCGTGGCGGATGCGGCCCGCTCCATTCTGGATGGCCACTTGGTGTTATCCCGCGAATTGGCGGCGCAAAACCATTATCCGGCGATCGATGTGTTGGAAAGCGTCAGCCGCCTGTCTTATGATCTGCTCGCCGCGCCGCGCCGCGAATGTATGGGTGATGCCCGCGAGATGCTCGCCATTCACCGCAAGAGCCGCGATCTCATTTCCATCGGCGCCTATCAGGCCGGATCCAATCCGCAGATAGACCGGTCCATTCAGGTGCATGATCCATTGAACGCATTTCTCCGCCAAACCGTGGGTGAAGGATTTTCCTTGGAACAAAGTTGGGAATCTTTGCAGCACACGATGGGCGCGATGGAGCCGTTGCAAACGGCTGCGCAAATACCGACGTCTCCCGAAAACGGCACGCCGGATGCTGTGCAATTCCCGGACGGCACGCCTGAAGCCACGCCGCCGCCAGGCCAGATGCCATGAAACCATTCCGATTTAAGCTGAAAACCGTGCTGGAAGTCCGGGTCAATGAAGAGGCTCAGGCTCGTGAGGTGTATGCCCAGGCTCAGGCGCACCTTGAGGAAGCACTGAGTCTTCAGCGGGCGGTGGAAGAGGCGATTGAAGGCAACCTGACGGCTTGTCAGCAGGCATTTGCCGGCCAGGCGGCTACCGGAACACTGGCACATCTACAAACCGCCCTGCGCGAATTGCGCGGGCAGCTCAGCCAACTGGAGCCCGTGGTGGCCGAGCGCCAAACCGAAACCGATGCCAAATGGCAGGAACTCCTCACGGCCCGTCGCCGTCGGGAAGCCCTAGAAAAAATGCGGGACCAACAACAAGCCGTGCACGATCGCGAGCTGGCCCGAACCGAGCAGCAGGCCATTGATGAAATGGTGCTTCTGCGCGAAGCCGGTGGTTTCGCTGCAAAACTTTAAGAAATAGGCGTGAAGAAGCTACTCTCATCTCGAATTGGTCAAGTGGCGATCAGCACGGTCGTTGTACTCGCCTGTTTGGCTGTAATGACCAAGTGGGCGTCCGGCAAAATCCTCGAGCACCCAAGCATCAAAAAATACATTGCGGAGCGGAAAGCCGAATCAATGGCTGATGCTAATGCGACAGAAGTAGTGCCTCAGAAAACTCTTTCCAACGCGGCGGATACTCAGGAGAGCAAGGATTACGCAGAAGAAAAAGAGGATCAGGATGAACAAATTATAAGCGCTTTCCAGGTCCTGAACGATATGACTTCACCTGGAGACTTGGATTTCACCAACCCCAAGCTGGCGATTCTGATGGCTGAAATGCGGTCCCGTTGGAATTATGTGCGCAACCGGGAAGCGGAATTGACCGAGCTGGAAACGCATCTCACCGAACAACTCCAGGCGTTGCACTGGCACACCAACAGTTTAACCCGCAACCGAAATGAACTGAACCAACTATTTGACGGTCGCGTTAATTTGATCCGGCAGGAGGAAGAGGCCCGATTGCGCGAAATGGCGAAGATTTACGAGACCCTTCTACTGCCTGACCAGCCGGATGGCCCAGCCGTGATCCAGCAAATTCTCCGGGCAAACATCACTCAAGATCCGGCGCTCAATGGAAAAGTGTTCCAATACATCGCGCCCACCAATCAGGCGTTGATTATCCGGACCCTGCTCAGCGGAGACACTGCCGACCCAGAACTTTACCAAAACGTCATCCAGAATCATCGGAAGACAATGAA
>CAJWVY010000048.1 GCA_913048135.1 uncultured Verrucomicrobiales bacterium | reverse complement strand
TCAGGATGCCGAGAATGTGTTGGGCGAAGACGGAAAGGTGCTATCAAAAACTTTTTCTGAGCAGAACTTTCGTGACGTTCCACGCGGCAAACTTTTTCATGCCTGGCTTTCTCTGGCCAGGCGTAGAGACTCACGGTTATTTGGGGCCGGGATTGATCGTGTATGTAATGTACTCACGAGCATGTCATGGGTTATCGGAATTGTGTTGGGTTGTCTCGCTGTTCCTGCCGCACTTGGCCGTGGAACGGCTGAGGCGGATGGAACGGCCCGCTTCGCGGCCGCCTGACCGCGTTCCGCTCCAGCCTGGCGTTGACGACGATCCCGGCGCCTGCTCGGTCCCACGGGGCGGCGGCTGGCGGCCGGGCGACAAATCGACCCATGGCAACCAGTCCATGCACCATGGGATGCGGCACGTAGAGGAAGAACGGCTTGTCCTTGTTCTTTTCAATAAACCGCACCGAGCGCTCGGTGAGCTGGGTGGTGATCTGTTCCTGATCCTTGCCGGTGACCTTGGGGTTGATGACCTTGTTGCCTTCGATCAACGGCAGGTGCGGCCATTTCTTGAGGCGTTCGGCCATGGGCAGATGGCGCACGCCTGGATGGTAGGGCCACATATCGTTGGAGTACGGGATACCGAAGTATTCATCGAATCCATGTTGTAAGGGCAGGAATTTCTGGTGATGTCCCAGGTGCCATTTACCGAAACAGGCCGTGGCGTACCCGCGCTGTTTGCACAGTTCGGCCAGCGTTATTTCCTTGGGATTAAGGCCGTGCGTGCTCTTGGGGCCCAGCGCGCCGAGGATGCCCACGCGCACATTGTAGCAACCGGTCAACAATCCCGCGCGCGAAGCGCTGCACACCGCTTGGGTCACGTAAAAGTCCGTAAACTTCCGACCCTCCTTCGCCATGCGGTCAAGGTGCGGCGTGGGATACGCCTTGGCTCCAAACGGCCCGATATCCGCATAAGCCATGTCATCCATGAAAATGACCACGACATTGGGCGGGTTGGTGTCAGTTTTGGCCGAAAGCGAAACACTGCACCAGGCAGCCAGCATCAGGAAAAGCATCCGCATGGCTGGAGGTTAGCTGCGCCCACGAAGCTGTCAATCGTCGAGCAGTTTCATTACTTCGCGTGAGTTAAACTCAACCTAAAATCACAACGCCTTGCGAAAGTGAGAAGAACATCATCGTCTCCACGTTTGATTGGGGTTTTTGTGCAACGGTTCTTGGGGTAGCATTCGGCATGGCCATGACTCTCTGCGCTGAATGTGCCAAGCCGGTCAGTACTACCGCGATGATGTGTCCACACTGTGGTGCCCCAGCGGAGATTGCCCTTGGGGGTACTAAGAAGGATGAGCCGATGCCGGAGTTGTTGGAATCCGCGGTACGGGCTACTTCCATGTGGCCCGAAGGGGAGGTGACTGCGGAACAATGGGCGGCGGTGGAGCAAGTGAAACTGGATGAAGTGGAAATACTGGATTGGGATGAACTCTTCCGAGGTTTGGCTCGTTTGCCCCGGTTGAAAATGCTGGGGCTGTCACAAACGGGCTTCAACACTCTGAACAGTCTGCAGGGTTTGCAAGGTTTGCGATATTTGTACTTGGAGAAAAACGGCATCACTGAATTGATGCCGCTGGCGGCTCTGCCGGAATTGAAGCAGGTTTGGTTATATGGCAACCCAATTGCCTCGGAGGAAGTCACCCGCTTAGAAGCCGCCCTACCGCGGTGTTCGGTGTTTGTCTAATCGGTTTGCGGTTTTTTCTGCGGAAAAACTAGGAGTTCGCGCAATTTAGTGGAGAACATTAGGGCCGGGGCTTGAGGCGGAGTTTGGCCCGGGTGGTTTCAGGGCAATGCAGGGGGATGCCGGCGATGAGCCGGTATTTTTCGCGGGCTTCGGGGCTTTTTCCTTCAAGATAAAGGGCATCAGCCTGCGCCAAGATTTCCTTGGCCGGGCGGATCCATTTCAGCTTTTGGGCGGCGGCACGGGATTGTTCGATTTCCATTTCATTCAAGGTCCAGCCACTCGTGCCACTGGCCATGAGATTAGTAGCTTCCTGGCGGTGCTTTAACGTTAACGCATGGCCAAGTTCATGCGAAGTGACGCGTGGGATCGGTTTTTCGATTCCATTTTCTACTTTCCAGAGTTTAGCCATGTCTTTGACGAACATGCCTCCGGGGCCAATGTAAACGCCGTTGGCAAGGAATCGTTTGAGATAGTACACGTGAAAATGGTCGGGAGTGCGAGTGTTTGGGGGGCGCAGGGCGAGCATCCAGCGAAGGTTGCGCGAGCGGTAATTTTGCCGGTAGGCATTGGGGTGGGCGGCAGCTTCGGTAGTGAGGGTGGCAATTGGAAAATGGATGCCGGCATGACCCCAGATGCGGTTCACTTGGAGGAAGATTTCCTCGAGATCCTGAGCGGTCAGGGTGGTGGTGAGATTTAGTTCTCCGGGGGTGATGAGGCGATGGACGTGAACGGGGGCGACGAGGTAGTCGGCAAACTCTGTTTTTGGGGCCTCTACTTGGGCTTGGAGAGGCAGGGCGTAGAGCCAAACAAAGCTAAAAAGCAGAGAACGCATTCCCTGCGGTTTAAGCTGCGGGCGGGCGCCGGGCAAGCGGCAACTTTGAGTTCAAGGAAAAAAACCAAAAAACAACCCAAAAAAAAGAGGAATTCTAGTTGCGTTTTTGTGAATACATTCACAAAATCGCAGGTCAAAATCAGACGCTAAATAGCGACCAACCTTAAAAGCATCTAATTTATGAAAAAACAAAGCGGATATCAGTTCTGTGGCGGCACCGATCACGCCTCCAATCCGAACCGGCGTGACTTCCTTTCCGTGGGCGCCTTGGGCGGCCTTGGACTTGGCCTGACGTTAGGCGATCTACTCAGTCTCGAGGCGCAGGCCGCCGGTGAGGATTGGCGTGACGTAGCCAAGCAAAGCAAGCCCGGCAAGGCTAAGAACATCATCAATATTTATCTGCCCGGCGGCTCGGCCCATCAAGAGACGTGGGATCCGAAATATCTCTCGCCGGCCGAATATCGCGGTCCGTTGGGCACGGTGAAGACCAACACCGGTGAGCGGTTCTCTGAGAACCTTAAGAACACCGCCAAGGTGGCGGACAAGCTGGCGGTCATTCGCTCCATGACCCATGGCGAGGCGGCGCACGAGCGTGGTACGCATAACATGATGACGGGCATCCGTCCGAACCCGGCTGTGGTGTTCCCAAGCATCGGTTCGATTGTGAGCCATGAGTTTGGTCCTCGCAAAAATCTACCGCCCTACGTTGCCATCCCGAGCCAAAGCCGAAACGGCGGCACGGGCTACCTCGGTAGCGCTTTTGGTCCGTTCAGCCTCGGGGCCGATCCGGGCAGCAGCAGCTTCAAGGTGCGCGATCTTTCGCTGCCCAACGGCATTGACGACAAACGCTTTGCCAAGCGCCGTAGCATGCGTTCGATTGTGGACAGCCACTTCAGCGCGCTCGAGAAGAGCGATGCACTCGACGGCATGGATAGTTTTTACCAGCGCGCTTACGGGATGATTTCCTCGCCGGAAGCCCGCGATGCGTTCGACCTCAACAAGGAGCCGGCCAAGCTGCGCGACGAGTACGGGCGCAATACCGCCGGCGGCCGCTTCCTGCTGGCCCGCCGTTTGGTTGAGTCCGGTGTGCGTTTTGTGAGCACCACCTACGGTGGCTGGGATCATCACACGAATATCGCCGCCGCCAATGCTTCTCAACTGCCTCCATTTGATCAGGCTTTTGCGGCACTGATTCGCGACCTAGATCAACGCGGTATGCTCGAGGACACCTTGGTGATGGTTACAAGCGAATTTGGGCGTACACCAAAGATTAATGCTAATGCTGGCCGCGATCACTGGCCCAAGGTGTTCAGCGTGGTAATGGCAGGTGGCGGCATCAAGGGTGGTGTGATCCATGGGATGTCCGATCCTACCGGCGCGGAGCCTGAAGAGGACGCTGTGCATGTGCCTGATTGGGCCGCCACAGTGTACTCGCTTGCGGGGATTGATCCTCACCGTCGGTTAGTGGGGCCGGGTAACCGCCCAATGCCGATCAATTACGACGGGGAAGTGGTGAAGGAAATCTTGGCCTAAGCCTCGGACGGACTTCGTAAAAAACATTTAACCAACCGCCCGGGGCGAGGTTCCACATGGAATCTTGCCCCGTGCGTTTAATAACACAGCAAATGAAACGATTAGTTTTTACCCTTACACTCATCGGGCTAGTCTGGAACGTAGCCGCAGTGGATCCCCGTTTGTATTATCTGCGACCCGATGGTCTGCAGCCGGGTACGGAGCAGGAGATTTATTTTAGAGCCGCACGTTCGAAGGATGTTGAGGATATTCTTTTTTATCACCCTGGGGTAAAGGTTGTGAAGATTAACGAAGCCGATGACAATGGCTTCAAGGCTATCATAAAGGCGGAGGCTGATTGCCCCCTAGGTGAGCACAAGGTGCGCCTACGCACCCGTGGTGGCTTGAGTGAGTTGCGGACGTTTTATGTGGGGCCTTTCCCCACTTTGCGCGAAGTGGCCCCCAAGGAAGGTGAAGGGCCGCAGAAGGTTGCGCTTAACACCACGATATCGGGTGCAGTGGCTAATGAATCGGTGGACCGCTTCGTGGTGGACGTGAAACAAGGTCAGCGCATTTCTGTGGAAGTGGAGTGCATCCGGTTGGGGCGTTACTTTGATGATGCTTCGGTGGCGATAAAAAACAGTAAAGGATTCATTGTTGCCCGATCTGATGACACGCCGTTGTTTATTCAGGACTGTTTTGCAACAGCTGTGGCCAAGGAGGATGACACATACACTGTGGAGTTGCGTGAAAGCTCCTATGGTCAGTTACGCGCCTACCGCATGCACATCGGCACATTTCCGCGACCAACTGCGGTTTATCCAGCCGGTGGCCAGGAAGGCGAGGAAGTAGACGTGAAGTTTATCGATGAGGCGGCGGGTGATTTCACACAGAAATTTAAAGCGGCCAAGCCGGTGTCCTTTCAGGCGACATTCGGCCAACAAAGCCAACCGAGTTTCCGCGATATCGCAGCCTTTCCGCAGGTGGATGGCGTAATTGCCCCCTCAGGTAACAAAGTGCGCGTATCGCCTTTCCCTAACGTTCTCGAGGAGGAACCGAATAATTCGGTAGGCGAAGCGCGCCTGTCCGATACGCCTTTGCCTGTTGCCTTTAACGGCATTATAGGCGAGCCGGGAGATCAGGACTGGTTTCGGTTCACCGCCAAAAAGGGACAGCGCTATGACGTGCGCGTATATGCACGCAAGCTGCGCTCGCCAATTGATTCGGTGATCTATATTTGCAACAAGGACGGTCGCAGTCTCGCCAGTAACGATGATTCGGGTGGTCCCGATAGCTACATCAGCTGGACTGTGCCGGCCGATGGCGAGTACACCCTACGTGTTCGTGACCATTTAAACAACGGAGGGTCCGATTACACCTACCGCGTAGAATTTCAGCCTCGCGAGGCCAAACTCAGTTTGTATGTGCCCGATACTGCCCGGTACAATACACAGACTCGCAAAAACGTTGTCGTGGCTCGCGGTAATCGTTTTCCTCTGATCCTTCAGGCTCGGCGCACCAGCTTCGGAGGGGAACTCGCTTTGAGCCCACAGGATTTCCCCCCAGGCATCACGATGCATGCTGCGCACATGGCTTCAAACAAAACCCAGTTGACCGCAGTGTTTGAGGCGGCGGCGGATGCGCCGATCGGTGGCGGATTAGGCAATATAACCGGCAAGTTGGTGGGTGAAAATGCTGCTGATATTTCCGGTGGGATTTGGCAAAACTTTGACCTCGTGCAAAACGGCAACCGCGGCGTGTATTATAAGACGTGGGTCGACAAGATCGGCGTGGCGGTGGTGGAGGAATTGCCCTTCAAGATCCGTATTGAGGAACCCAAGGCCCCGCTGGTGCGTGCGGGCACACTGCCAATCAAGGTCATTGCCGAGCGCAAGGAAGGGTTCAATGGCCAGATCAACGTGCGCATGCTCACCCGCCCTCCAGGCCTGAGCTGCACCTCCTCCATTAACATCCCCGCCGATAAAAACGAGATCACCTATGTGTTCAACGGCAACAGTTCCGCGGAGATTTTGGAGCACAAATTCGCCTTTCTGGGCACGGCCACGGTAGACGGCGCCACGGCATATGTCTCCACCCAGCTCTCGCCGCTGGAGATTAAGGATTATTTTATGGTCGGCAAAATCACGGCGGCTACGACCACGCAGGGGTATCCCACCGAGTTGAAGGTGGATCTCACCACGCGCACGGAATTCCCCGGGGAAGCCACAGTGGAATTGGTTGGACTGCCGACAGGCACCACCAGCACTAAGTTACAGGTAACCAAGGACACCGAGTCCATCACCTTTCCCATCACCGTGGAACCAAACGCCCGCGTGGGTTTGCACCGCACGGTGTACTGCAAGTTGTCCATGGATCACAGCGGTCATCAGGTCACGCAGATCTTGGGTGGTCGCGGCACCTTGCGCGTGAATGCACCGCCCGCCGCGCCGGTGATCAAGAAGCCGGCGCTGGGAAGCCTTGGAGTGATTCCTGAGCCAGCCAAGTAAACCCTGAAAAGTGCCAAGGTAAATTTAGATATTAAGACCATGAAGAAAATATTTCTCGCACTGCTCACCGCGCCGCTCCTTTTGAGCGCTGCTCCGAAGGATTTGGTGGACCTGCAGGTATACCCAAAGGACGCCCATCTAGTGACGTTACGTGGTAAGCAGCAGATCATGCTGCAGGCAAAGTTTGCCGACAGCACTACGCGCGATGTATCCAAGGAGGCCAAGTACACCTTTACCAACCCGGCTTTAGTGAAGTTTGAAAACAACATCATCAAGCCGGTTGCCGATGGCGAGACCGAACTCAAAATTGAGTTCAGCGGGCGAACCCTCACCGTGCCGGTGAAGGTGGAGAAGGCTACCGAGGAACGGCCCATTCGCTTCAGCCTCGATGTGATGCCCACCTTTACCAAGGGCGGTTGTAATGCTGGCGCTTGCCATGGTGCCTCAAGCGGTAAGGACGGATTTGCGCTTTCCCTATTCGGGTTTGATCCCAATGGTGATTACGATCGGATTACTCGTGAAAATTTAGGTCGCCGTATCAACCTCGCCTTGCCGCACGACAGTCTGTTGCTTGAAAAAGCTACCGGCCGTGTGACGCACACTGGCGGTAAAATGTTTGATAATGAGAGTTCTCTCTATAAAACCATTGTCCGCTGGCTCGAAGCCGGGGCGCCGCGTGATCCGGCTGGCACTCCCAAGGTGGTGGACCTCGAGATTTACCCGAAACAATCCGTGCTCGAGGGGGAAGGCGCCCAGCAGCAAATCATCGTGCGAGCTGTGTACAGCGATGGCACCACGCGCGACGTGACTCACGAAACCATGTTCCTCACTAACAATGACGTCACCACTACGGTGGATGGTAAGGGTATGATGACAGCCGGCACACGTGGTGAGGCGTTTGTGATGGCGCGGTTCGATCAGATCACTGTGGGTACACAGGTGTTGGTGATTCCGGAGATGCCGGACTTCAAATTCCCCAATGAACCCGAGGCCAACTACATCGACACCCTCGTGCACAACAAGCTCAAGAAGATTCGCATCACCCCGAGTGAAGTGTGTGATGACAACACTTTTATTCGCCGAACCTATCTCGATATCATCGGCGTGCTGCCTGCCCCCGAAGCAGTGAAGACGTTTGTGGCCGACAAGTCGCCGGACAAACGATCCAAGCTGGTGGATGACCTTATTGCCCGGCCGGAATTCGTGCGTATGTGGGTTATGAAATGGGCCGAACTGCTGCAGATTCGGACCCAGAACAATCGGTTCTACTACAAAAACGCCGTTCTCTACTTCGAGTGGTTGCGTGAACAGTTCGAGCAGGACCAGCCGATGGATAAGATTGTCCAGGAACTACTCGGTGCCCGTGGTGGAACCTTTAGCAATCCCGCCGGCAATTTCTATCAGGTGGAACGAGACACGCTAAAACTGACCGAGAACGCCGCCCAGATTTTCATGGGCATGCGCATCCAATGCGCCCAGTGCCACAATCATCCGTTCGATCGTTGGACAATGGATGATTATTACAGCTTCGCCTCGCTGTTCGCCCAGGTAGGCCGGAAAACCGGTGAAGATAATCGTGAGACCATCATCTACAACCGCGGTAGTGGCGGCGTAAGGCATATTGTGGGCAATCGCGACATGCCGCCAAAGTTCCTCGGAGCTGATGGGCCCGAGATTAGAAAAGATGCTAATGGCAAAATGATGTCCGGGTTTCCGTTGAAGGATGGTGGGGACCGTCGTGTGGCTTTAGCTGAATGGTTGGCCTCTCCAAAGAATCCTTACTTTGCAAAGAATATGGCCAACATTGTTTGGGCGCACTTTCTCGGCCAAGGTATCGTGGAGCCCGTGGATGATGTGCGCATCAGTAATCCGCCGAGCAACCCCGAGCTGCTTGATGAGTTGGGCAAGCGTTTTCAGGAGAGCGGTTATAACTTTAAGCAGCTCGTGCGCGAGATTTGTAATTCCCGTGCCTACCAACGTAGCGTGCAAAGCACCGAGTCCAACCAGAGTGATACTCGCAACTTTGCTAAGAGCACCATCCGCCGCGTTCGCGCCGAGGTGTTACTGGATATCATCAGCCAAGTGACGGATACTCAGAATAAATTCCGTGGATTACCGGTGGGATCCAGTGCGGTGGAGATTGTTGATGGCGGCACCTCTACCTTTTTCCTCACCACATTTGGTCGGGCTACCCGTACGACGGTTTGTTCCTGCGAAGTGGCTCTCGAACCAAACCTCTCACAGGCGCTCCATTTGCTTAATGGCGATACGGTCAACAATAAGTGCAGTCAGGGCGGTGTCGTTCGGAAGTTGTTGCAAGCCGGGAAAAGCCCAGAGGACGTGATCGACGAACTTTATATCCGGTGTTTGGCACGCAAACCCACCGAAACAGAGAAGACCAAGCTCATGGCATTCGTGGGCGAGGAAGGTCGCACGGATGAAGAAGTGTTGAACGACCTCTTTTGGGCCGTGCTGAACTCCAAGGAGTTTATCTTTAACCACTAACTGATCCGCCCGTAAGCGGGCGCATAATTAGGGAGAATTGAAACCGATGATGACTCGGAAATTAAAATCTATCGCGCTTGCCAGCTTCTGTTTGGCCGGACTTCAGATTCAAGCACAAGATAAGATCACCTACGAAGATCACGTCCTGCCCATCCTGCGCAACGCCTGTCTCAAGTGCCATAACCCGGACAAGATGCGGGCCGATCTCGACCTGTCTACCTACAATGCCCTGATGAAAGGCGGCGGCGGCGGAGAGGTTGTGGCCGGTGGCGATGCCGATGGCAGCTTCCTTTACCAGGTCATCACTCATGCCGAAGAACCCACCATGCCGCCCAATGGGAAACTGTCCGACAAGGAGATTGAAGTATTCAAAAAATGGATCGTTGGGGGGCTCCTTGAAACCACCGGTTCCAAGGCTGTCATGTCCGACAAGCCGAAGGTGGATCTCACTATTGATCCCGATTCTCTCGGCAAACGACCCGAAGGCCCCGCACCCATGCCGGTGGAAGTGCTTTCGCTCGACCCCTTTGTGCGCACCGATCGCACCAGTGTCTCCACCGCTATCGCCGTCAGTCCATGGGCCCCGCTCGTGGCTATTGGCGGCCAGCGACAGGTGATTCTTTACAATACCGACAACCTTAAGGTCGCCGGCATCATCCCCTTTCCCAAGGGCTATCCGCATAGTCTCAACTTCAGTGCCACCGGCAAATTACTTGTCATCGGCGGCGGTCGCGGAGCCAACCTCGGATTCAGTACCGTGTGGGATGTCACCAAAGGGGAACAGCTCCTCACCGTAGGGGAAGACTTGGATGCCGTGCTCGCCACGGATATTTCCGCTGATCAACGTTACATCGCCCACGGTGGCCCGGATCGCCTAGTGCGCATTTTCTCTACAGACACCGGCGAGATGCTGCACAAAATCAAAAAACACACCGACTGGGTAACCTCCATGCGGTTTGGGCCTAAGGGAAAATATGTTGCCTCCGGCGACAGAGCCGGCGGCATTCATGTGTGGGAAGCCGAGCCCGGCGGCCGGGTTGCCTCTCTCATGGGTCACCGCGGTCGTATCACCGGCCTCGAATGGGTAAGCACCAACGTCGTCGCCAGCGTCAGTGAAGATGGCACCGGCAAACTTTGGAACATTGATGAAGTCACCCAGCTCAAGAGCTGGACCGCCCACAGCGGCGGCGCGTCTGGTCTGCGTCGGGCGCAAACCGGCGATTTGGTCACCGTGGGCCGCAACCGCCGCGCCACCCTCTGGGATGCCGGCGGCAACGCCAAGCGCAGCTTCACCTTCCCCGGTGATATCCCCTCCACCGGCGTTCCCACTCATGATGCCAAACGCGTGATTGGCACCGATTGGACCGGCCAGGTTTATGTGTGGAACGCCGCTGATGGTCAGGAGATCAGTCGCCTCTCCCTGAACCCCGCCACCATGGCCGAGCAATTCGCTGCCGCTCAAAAAGTCGTGGATGAAAAAGCGGCCGCAGCCCGCGCTGCCGAAGCTGCTCACAAAGCCGTCCTTGATCAAATCGCCAAGGCTAAGGCAGATCAGGCCGCCCTCACCGCCGCGGTCACCATGCGCCAAAAAGCCGTGACCGATTCCAAGGCAGCGCTGGATAAATTGGTGGCCGAAAAACAAAAGCCAGCCCAAGCCAAGGCCGCCACCGCCGCTAAGACCGTGGAAGTCGCCACTGCCGCCAAGGCCACAGCGGATAAGGCACTGGCCGCCGCGGCCGAAGCCGATAAGCCGGCAGCCCAAGCCAAGACCGAGGCTGCCGTCAAAATGCTCAACGACGCGCAAGCTGCCAAGAACAGCGCCGACAAGGCATTGGCCACGATCAACACGCAGGTTACCCAAGCCGGCACCATCCACGCCGCTGCCAATAAATCATTGGCCGAGGCACAAACCAAACAAAAGACCGGCCAACCCGTGCTCACCAAGCGCCTAGCAGATCTCGCCAAGGCTAATTCGGCAGAGCAGGCCAAGGTCACCGCGGCCGGCGCCGCCCTGACCTCCGCCCAAGAAGACGCTGATCACCTGCGCCTGAGCAAGACCTTTGCCGCCCTTTACACCGTCCGCCGCGAAGTCAGCAGTCAGGACGCCGAGCTGGCACAACTCAAATCAGAGTCCGAGTCCGCCCAAACTGCCTTGACCAATGCCAAGGCCTCACTGGCCGCCGCCCAAAAACGGGATCTCGGCGCTGCCAAAACCGCTCTGCAAGCCAAGGTCAACGAAGCTCAAAACGCCAAAACCAAGGCCGACGAAGCCTTGGCCGCCGCGCAGGCCGAAGTGGCCCGGGAAAAGACCAAGGTCGTGGAAGCCCAAAAAGTGGTCGCCACCCGCGAGGCCGCCATGAAAAAGGCCCAAGCCAATCTGCAAACCGCCCAAACCGCCGCCACCAAGGCCCAAACCGCCGCCCAAGCCGAGGCCGCCAAAGTGGCTGCCGCGCAAAAACAATACAACGACCTTGCGGCCGTCGAACTCGTGCCGGTTCAAACCATTGATCGCGCTCTGGAAATCTCCGTGGCGCAGGCGCTCGTCGCTAAGGCCAATGCCGCCAAGGCGCTTCAGTCCATCGAACGCGAACTCGGCCCCGCCGAGAAAGCCGCCACCGGCACCGCCGCCGCCGCCAAGGTCGCGCAGGATGCCGCCGCCAAAGCCAAAGCGGCCATGACCCCTCTGGCCGCCGCCCTCGCCAAGGCCAAGACAGAGACGGCCAATCTGGTAAAAGCCGAAGCCGCCGCCAAGACCGCCCATGAGGCGCTCGTGCAAAAAATGAAACCGGCCGAAACCGCCGCCGCCGCCGCCGAAGCGCGCTTCAAGGCTTCCCCGGCCGCCAAGGTAAAAGCCGATGCCGCCTTGAAGGTTGTGAACGCTAAGGTCGAAGCCGCCCTGGCCGCCTTCCAGAAAGCCGAGATGGCCGCTCAGAGCGCCGAATTGAATGCCGGTAATGATGCCGCTAAGCAAGCCGAGGCCAAGAAACTTCGGGCCGCCGCCACGGCTGCCAAGGGCGCGCTGGATACCTTGAGTGCCAAGGATCAGAAAGTCGCCCTGGCCGAGGTCGCCAAAGCCACCGAGATCATCGCCGCCGCTTCCCGTGCCAAGGCTGCTGCGGACACCGCCTTGGTCGCCGCTAACGCCACCGTGGCCCAAGGCAAGGCCAAGCTGGATGGCGCCACCAAGGCCCGCACCACCGCGCAACAGGCCGAAGCCGCCGCGCAAGCCAAGCTCGCTCCCGTGCTTGCGGCCCACACACGCGCTGCCCAACTGGCCACCGCCCGCCAGCAAAGCGCGGCCACTGCTAAGGCGCATTGGACCGAGTTGTTGAACGCCCAGCAAAAACCCGCCCAAGCCGCCTTGGCCGCTGCGGAAACCATCTTGAAGGAACTCACCCCCGCCAAAAAATCCAGCGCCCTCGTCCTCACCCGGGTGAAGGCAGAAATGCTCGTGGCCCAGAAGCCGGTGGATGCCGCCAAGGCTGTCGCTGCCAAGGCCCAAATTGCCGCCACCGCCGCCACCGCCGAGGTGACCAAAATGCAGGCGACCGTGAAAACCGCGCAGACCGCCATCACTGAAAGTCGCGCCGCCATGGCCAAGGCCGAAGCAGCGGTGGCGCAGATGGCCAAGGAAAAAGTCGAGCCCATGCAGGCGGCCGTGACTGCTGCCGCCAAGGCGATGGCCGCCACGCAAGCGGCCCATGCCAATCTTGAAAAGGATCATCAAGCCCGCGTCGCCGCCCTGACCAAGCAGGTGGAAACCCAAAGCGCCACTGCCAAGGCCAAACAGACCGCGGCTGATAAGTTCGCCGGAGCCATGACCGAGACTCGTAAGAAACTCGAAGCCTTGGAGGCCGAATATCAAAAACTAAAATCCGCCGCCGCGTCCGCCGCCGAACCCACCAAGACGGCGGCCAATAACTAGTGTAGATCAAAGCCAATTAAAAAGGCGGCCTCAAAGGCCGCCTTTTTTTATGTCGTCATCAACAGAAATTACTTCTGCCATGGGGCGGTGGCTTCACCGGCCCAGATGTCCTTGACCTTTTGGCGCTTGCGGACGACGGCGGCTTTATTGCCGTTCACCAACACTTCGGTCGGCATGGGGCGGGTGTTGTAGGTTCCAGCCATCACAAACCCGTACGCGCCGGCACTGAGCATGGCCACGAGATCTCCTTCTTCCACGCGTGGGATGGGTCGGTCTTTGCAGAAGGTGTCGCCGGTCTCGCAAATGCCGCCTACCACGTCGGTGGCAATCGGGCGGTTCTTTGTTTGTTTCACGGGCACAATCTCGTGGAAGCTTTCGTAAAATGCCGGCCGGATTAGGTCGTTCATGGCAGCATCCACAATGGCAAAATATTTTTTACCGGTGCGCTTCACGTATTCCACGCGCGACACGAGGATGCCCGCATTGCCGGAGATAAAACGGCCGGGTTCAAGCAGCACCTTGAGCCCCAACGGTTGTAACAGGGGCACGAGGGTGTCGGCGTATTTTTCGGGCGTGAGGAGATTGCGGTTCTCCTTGCGCTCCCACCACTCGGCCTGGCCACTGGCGAGGGCGTCCTCATAAATGATGCCGATACCGCCACCGATGCTGAGGAATTCAATGTTATGTTTGGTCTTTAGTTTGGCTGCCAGCGGGGCCACCTTGCGCACGGCATCGGCAAAGGGCTTCACCTGCGTGAGCTGCGAGCCAATATGCATTTGCAGACCGCGCAGGCGGATGTGCTTCAGCTTGGCCGCGCGCGCATACACGCCCGCGATTTTCTCGAACGCGATTCCAAACTTGTTGTCGTAGGTGCCGGTGGTGATTTTCTTGTGGGTCTTGGCGTCCACATTGGGGTTCACGCGGATGGCCACAGGCGCGGTTTTCTTGAGCTTGCCGGCGATGCGGTTGATGCGTTCCAGTTCCGGTTCGCTTTCCACGTTAAAACAATAGATCCCCTTGCGCAGAGCGAAGGCGATTTCATCCTCCGTCTTGCCCACTCCGGCAAAGACGCATTTACGCGGGTTGCCCCCGGCGGCAATGACGCGCTGAATCTCGCCGCCGCTCACGGTATCAAAGCCGCCGCCCAGATCCGCCAGCGTGCGCATGACGCCGAGGTTGGAGTTGGATTTCATGGCGAAACAGATCAGGTGATCCAGTGGCGCCAGAGCGGTGTGCAGGCGGTTGAAATTATCCGTCAACGTCTTGGCAGAGTAAACATACAGCGGACTGCCGTGCTGCTTGGCCAGAGATTCGACGGAAACGCCCTCGCAATACAGGCGCCCGCGGACATAGCGGAAATGATGCATGCGCGGGTTATGCCAAACCCGCGCCCGAAGGTGAAGCCGAAAGGCTACTGATTGGCCGGCTCGGTGCCCATGATCAGGGCGCGGCGTTCGTAGTATTCTTTCGGGGAAATTTTATCATTGGCATATAGCGCGAGCAGTTCCTTGAGCTTGCGGCGTTTTTCGCTGATCGAGGAGGTGGACTGTTGCACTTCGGCGCGGCGCTGGGCTTCCTTCACCTTTTCGAGCGCCTTCTCCTTTTTATAGGCGGTCATGGCCTGACGTTGGGCGAGATCGAGCAGTTGTTCCTGACTATAGGGTTGCACGAGGAAGGAGGGTACATTGTCGGGTTGTGCGAGTTCCGCGGTAGGGTTGGTGGTGCGGGCGGGCATAACCGGTTCGGTAACAATTTTGCCCGGCACAAGTTTGGGCGTGCGCTTGAGGGGATCGAGATAATCCATATCCACGGTCTTGGACAGGATAGGCAGGCCCTCAGTTTGGGTGATTACTTCGCCCGGATTTTTCTCCGCCGTCTCTGCAGCCAAGCGAAGAGCATCCTCTGCATAGTTCGGATTCTCGGATTTCATATGCCGGATGGCGGAAGCCATGGCGCGTTGCTCGGCCTCCAGGCGGGAGCGAATCACTGCGGAAATGGCCTTGACCTCCGCGAGGGCGCGGGCTTTGGCGTGGGCTAGGGTATCCTTGCGCAGCTTGGCTGAGCGCACGACCTTAGTCAGAGCTGCTCCCTTCGCTTCGTAGTGCTCACGGATTTCACTGAGTGAAAAGCGGCGATACGGGGCGTTGCGTTGGACGAAACTGGAGACGTGCTGCAGGGCGGCGCGGCGTTGGTGGTACTGCAACATACGCAGCAACCGGCGTTCGCGCAGGGTTTGCGCCTGCGCCTTGGCGGTTTGAATTTGTGGCCTTGGGTTGGCCTTCAAATCGCTGGCGACCAATTTCAAGGGCGCCAACCCCACGCCGGCACACAAAATGACTGTTAGATAAAATCGGGACTTCATGCCCACCTCCTTGGCTTTTTTGTAGGGAATTTGCCCCTCAAAAGCAAGGCGTTATCCGGCTATTTATTCCCAAAAAGCCTTTGCCACGGGCCGCGGAAGGGGACGCGCCAGAGGGTGCTCCAGAGGATGCCTCGTACTTGGGAGCGGGTGATCTTGAGGTTGCAGGCGGGATCCAAGGGGTTTTGATGTTCCACCAGATTCAGCGTGTGGCGTCCCATGAGGATGGGCCAAGCGCAGGCTAGGCGCAGGCGGTAGTGGCTGTGCGGGATCATCAGGGTGTATTGCCAGGCGGCTGCAAGGTGTTCGTGGGCCTTGGCCAGCCACGGACGAAAGACGGGTTGCAGTTGTTCCCAGCTGTCTGGATTGCGCAGGTCGTCGGGCTTCAGCCCGGCCAGTTCGAGATCTACGGCCGGCAGATAACAGCGTCCGTTGGCCAGATCGCCGGGGAGGTCGCGCAAAATGTTGACCAGTTGCAGGGCTTTGCCAAAGCGGATGGCGAGGGTGAGAAACTCGGAATCATCCAGCTCGGCGTCAGGGAAACAATGCCGGCGGGTGAGGCGTGTCCAGAATTCTCCGACACAGCCGGCGACGTGATAGGTGTAGTCGTCCAAGTCCTCAGCGGTTTGCAGGGAACTCAGTTTGCTGCCGTCGCCGAACCGTTTGAGGTCCAGCTCCTGTCCGCGTGTGATGGTCTCCAGCGTGAGCTGGATCTGCCCACGATCGAAGGCGGGCGTCTGCTCGAGCAGCGCGATGATCTCGGGGCTGTGCATGAGGAGACGGCGTTCGCCGTCGTCCTGTTGTTCGCGCACGAGATGGGAGAAGTCCGGCATGGGCGCACCCTCGCTGCGCACGCGGTCGCGGTATTGCCGCAGCTTGAGCATGCGTTTATCCGCGGGGATCAGCTCGGTGTCGGCGATGGTGTCGGTCGTGCGGGCGAGCAGGTAAAAGAGGCCGATCGACTGCCGCACCTCTCCGGGCAGTACCCGCAGGGTCAGGTAAAACGCCCGCGACACATCACGGAGAATCGGCCCGAGCAGTTCGTCCGTGGGGGTCATCTGGGGTTAGTGCTCAAGAAATTCGCGCCAATAGGCCAGGCGCCGGTCCACCTCTGAATCGCCTGGCGCTCCAATGGCCGTGCGGCGTTTCATTGCGGTTTTCAGGTCAAACACCGAGAGGGCATCTTTCGTGAGTTTCTTGTCGATGGCGGATAACTCGCGCGGGGTGAGCTGGTCGATGCGTTTCTTTTTCGCCTCGGCCACCGCCACAATTTTGCCGACCACATGGTGCGCCTTGCGGAAGGGCATGCCGGCCAGCACCAGCCAATCCACTAGATCGGTGGCGAGCAGGTTGGGATCCTTCACGGCCTTAGCGCAGGTGCGGGCGTTCACCTCGGTGTCGCGCAGCATGGCGGCGAGGATGTTGACCGTGGCGCGTACAGTGTCCACCGTGTCAAAGAGGCGTTCCTTATCCTCCTGCATGTCGCTGTTGTAGGTGAGCGGCAGGCCCTTGAGGGTGGTGAGCAGGGAAACGAGGTTACCAACTACGCGGCCGGTCTTGCCGCGGGTAAGCTCGCAGATGTCCGGATTTTTCTTCTGCGGCATCAGGGACGAGCCGGTGGTGTAGGCATCGCCGATAGTGACGAAGCCAAATTCCGCACTGCTCCAGAGCACGAGATCCTCGCACAGGCGTGATTGATGTATCGCGATCAGCGCTGCGAGGCTGCAAAATTCCACCACAAAATCCCGGTCCGCCACGGCGTCCATCGAGTTTTGGGTCACCATCGGTTCCTCATGCGCGTCTACAAACCCCAGCTCGCGCGCGACAAATTCCCGATCCAACGGCAGGGTGCTGCCGGCAATCGCTCCGCTGCCCAGCGGACACACATTTACTCGCACCAGACAATCCAGCAGCCGCTCGTAATCTCGCTCAAACATCTCCACGTAGGCCAGCAGATGATGCGCGAAATACACCGGCTGCGCCCGTTGCAGGTGCGTGTAGCCGGGGATCAACACCTTGCGGTTTGCCTCGCCCAGCTCGATCATCGCGTGCTGCAGGTCGTGTAATTCATTGGCCAGTTCGCAGATTTCCTCGCGCAACCACATACGCGTATCGAGCGCCACCTGATCGTTGCGCGACCGGCCTGTGTGCAGTTTGGCGCCGGCCGGCACGCGCTCGGTTAGAGCGGTCTCGATGTTCATGTGCACATCTTCCAGCTCCGACCGCCATTCAAACTGGCCCTCGGCAATCTCGCCCCCGATGGTTTCCAGCCCGTCCACAATCGCCTCCATCTCGCGTTTTTTCAGCAGACCCACGTGATGCAACATACGGGCATGGGCGATCGAGCCGGCGATATCGTGATGCGCCAGCCGCGTGTCAAACTTCACCGAATTGGTGAACGCATTGGCCTCGGCCGCCGGTCCACCCGCAAAACGTCCGCTGCGTGCGGTGACTGAATTGGATTTCTTTTTACCCATCGGAACGCCGCTCACCCTGCCGTCAACCGCCCCAAAAGTCACGCCACGAATGGCGGATCGAAGAAGGCGCAGGCGAGCATTCGCTCAGGATTCCTGCAGCGCAATCGACTGCAGCGCGGGTGTTTCGCCGGAAAGTTCCAGGATTGCCACCGAGGGTGCGGTGCCGCCGCGGGGTTGGCTGGCTGAACCGGGATTGATAAACCGAATCCTGCTGCGCAGTTCATCAAAGGGCATATGCGTGTGGCCGAACACTACGATCTCTGGCTTCTCCGTGCTCAGAAGTTCGCGCACGGTTTGCGAAGGAAAATCCACATCCACAATGTGATGGATCAGGATCGTTCTCCCGCCGAACTCTTCCAGTCGCGTCACCGGCAGGGCGATGCCGTAATCCGTGTTGCCCAGTACGGCGTGCACGGGCGCGATTGCTTCCAGCTCGGTAATCACATCCATTGGCCCCACGTCGCCCGCATGCAGGATGTAATCCACTCCGGCCAATGCCGCATGCACGGCATTGGGCACGTGCCCGTGCGTGTCCGAAATGAGGCCGAGTTTCATGGCGCGAGCTTACGCCGTGTCCTGAGTCAAATCCAGTTCCCAAGCTTGATCGCAGCGGGCGGCGGCGTGGGCATCGAGCCTGCGTTGGAAGCCAATTGTTCGTACAAAGCGATGGCTTCTACCAGCGCGAAGCCTAGCATGGTCATAGTGAATACTTCGCCACGAGCAGCTGGATTGCGTCCGACGGCCAGGATGAAAGATGAAAAAACGTTGCCGATACCAATACCGGCTCCGATCACACCAATTACTGCGAGGCCGGCACCTATGAGTTTAGCTGCTGCTTCTTCCATCTTCTCTTTAAGAGCAGATAGTGCATCCAAATCACCTAGAGTTGATTTCTCAGACTCATTGTTGATTTTGTTCAAAGTGTTTCCTTTACCTTTTCCA
>CAJWVY010000047.1 GCA_913048135.1 uncultured Verrucomicrobiales bacterium | reverse complement strand
AGGATGATGGTGATCCAGGTAACAAACTTTACCCAGATGGCACCTACCTTTTGCCATTTGCCAGTCTCAATGCTGTATGACTCGATAAGGTGCAGAGCCCAACTCACAGGTACACAAGCAAGGGCCATGAAAATTAAAGGAACGGGATTTTGGATAAAAGCGAGTGCCATTGTATAGCCTCCCTTACCAATGCTCTTGGCCACCCATGGCGAAGATGCCAAGACGAATAAAGCGACTGCGACAGTAACGATCTTAAGTGTGATTCGGTTGCCAATAACCATGGTTACAATTATTGGAATTAATAAGAGATTGATCAGGATGGCAAATTGATCAGCTGATTCAGGTAAAGCACCAAAACTTAAGAAAATTGATTTTCCTGCAGAATGCATCCATTCAAGCGGGAGTCCGGCGATGGATTTCAATAAATTGGGGATTTCCAAAGACGTATTATTCATTAAGACAAAAAACATCATATAAAGAAGGCAAAGTATTATTGTGATGGCTAAATAGGGTGGCGATTCTGAATTGTCAGATGCAGGCGCATCTTCGACCGTTCCGAAATTGTCCGGTAATTCTCCGGCTTCGCTTAATACCATTTCTGCCTCCTCCAATTCATCCCATCTGACCATTAGGCGGCTCGGAATGGCGCCGCGTTCTCCATACCACAGGCAGCTGTCGGTATCCCAAATTACCGAGTAGATTCCGTGGGTTGTCAGAATGCCTTGGTAAATCGAATTCGATGAAAAGGCATCATCTGAGAGGCATACGAGATTATTTCGTTCTTCTACGATAGGCCGTCATTCTAATAGTAACGCACCTACAGGTACAGCGTCTTCGCCGAGTTCGGCGAGTTTTATTTGAGGGCCGTTGCCATATATTTCCATCAGGAAACCGGGCAGTTGTTCCTCGATACTTTTGCGAAGGGGAACCCCGATCAAAGACAGGCCTCCGCCAAGTGTGATGACCTGCGGGTGGAACAAGTGCGTGACGTGTGATAAGGCGAAAGCGAGGTCTCGAGTGACGGTTGTGAGGATGTCCTGCGCAAGGGAATCCCCCTGAGCAAGGGCTTCAGTGAGGTGCTTAGCTTCGCCACCGGGAGTGTCGCCGCACAGGGAGATAAGGAGGCTGTCAGGATGATTGCCGAACGCTGCACGGATGGCGCGGTCAACGGCCCAGCCGGAACAGCGGTCCTCCACGGTGGTACCGTCGGGATCCAGTCGCAGATGGCCAACCTCGACTTCGCCGGGTTTATCGCCGTGATATATCTTCCCTTCAATCACGAGCCCGCCGCCAACGCCGCTGCCCATGTTCATATAAAAGGCGGGATTGAATCCGCGGCCTGCACCTCGAAGGGCTTCACCGAGGGCTGCAGTGTTGGCATCGTTTTCGATGACGACCGGTAGCTCAGTGAGTTCGTGCAGCCAATCGCGCAATGGGAAACCACTCCAGCCTTCAATCTGGTGGGAGACTGCCACCGTGCCCGCGGCGATATCCACCGGCCCGCCAAAGCCGACGCCGATGCGCTCGGGATGATGCTCGGCTAGGATCGGCGGCAGTTCTTCAGCCATGCGGTCTCGTATTACCGGACCGCCACCGGCAGGATCTACGGTAAATCGGCAGCGATCAATAATGCGCCCCTCAGCATCGCCCACCACGATTTGCTGCTTGGTGCCGCCAATCTCGATGCCGATCCGGGTCATGGCGTTAAATCAACTGCAACGACTTCTCCGCCTCCTCGCTCCATTCGGCTTGGCGGCTGGCCATGTTTGGATCGATGAGGTTTTCGTCGTAGGAAGGGATCATGGCTTTCATGCGCTTGTGACCTTCATCGGTTTTGAGAAGGTCGCTGAAGCAATCCTGCACAATTTCCAGAATAATGTTGGTAGACACGGAGGCCCCGGGTGAGGCGCCGAGGAGGGCGGCGAGAGTTTTGTCTTTGTCGGACAAAACCTCGGTGCCGAAGTGCACGATGCCGGCGTCGCCGTCCTCCTTTTTAACCGCCTGCACGCGGATGCCGGCGTCGATCAGCTCCCAATCCTCGGTGCGGGCGTCGGGATAAAAATTGCGCAGCTCTTTCATGCGCGTGTTCATGCTCTGCAGGCCTTGTTGAATGAGGTAACCGACCAGCGGAATGTTGTGAAGTCCCACCTTGATGAGCGAGGCGATGTTGTCCAGCCGGATGGAGCCGGGCAAATCCCAGAAGCTGCCGCCGCCGTGCAGGAATTTGGTGGTCCATGCGGCGTACGGGCCGAAGAGGAGGGATTTCTTACCGTCGATGATGCGTGTATCCAGATGCGGCACAGCCATAGTGGGCGCAGCGCCGGGCGAAAGACCGTACACCTTAGCGACGTGTTGCTCGACGACTTCTGGCTTATCGCACCGTAGCCATTGGCCACCGATGGGGAATCCGCCGAAGCCTTTGCTCTCGGTAATACCGGATTTTTGCAGCAAGGGTAGACTGCCGCCGCCGGCGCCGATGAATACAAACTTCGCCGAGTTGGTAAACGTGCGGCCGCTTTGCAGGTCTTTCACCTCTACATCCCAGCCGTTCTTCGTGCGGGTGAGATCGGTCACGCGATGCTCGGTGGCGTAGCCGCCGCCGTCCTGTTTGCCCAGCCATTTTACGAGCAACTCGGAGAGAGCACCGAAATTTACATCCGTACCACGATCCATCTTGGTGGCGGCAATCGGCGTTTCATCGCGCCCAGCCAGTAGCAGCGGCGCCCATTCGCGGATCGTGTCGCGATCCTCGGTGTACTCCATGCTGCTGAAAAAATGATGGGCACTCATGCCCTTGTGCCGTGAGCGAAGGAAATCCACCTGTTCTTGGCCGTACACGAAGGCGATGTGCGGCACGGCATTTACGAACCTGCTGGGATCCTCGATCATCCCGCTGCGCACGGCGTAGCCCCAGAAATATTTAGACTGCTCAAACTGATCGAAAATCTCGATCGCCTTGGCCACATCCACCTCGCCGTCAGCGCCACGGTTGGGCGTGTAGCTTAGCTCGCAAATTCCTGCATGGCCCGTGCCGGCATTGTTCCAGCCGTTGGAACTTTCCTGCGCCAGCTCGGGGGTGACTTCATAGAGCTGAATCTTCAGGTCCGGCTGCAGATTTTTCAGCACGCCCCCCAGCGTGGCGCTCATCACGCCGCTGCCGATCAAAATGACGTCTGGATTCTCAATGTGCTCAACACTACTCATAAAGGGCCGACAACATGGGGAAAAATTTACGGCAAGCCAAGCAAACGGTGCATTGAAATGCTCGGCTCACACGGTACAATCTCCGCAGATGAACACACGTTTCCTGTTATTGCCGGTGATTGTGTGGGCGGCGGGTTCGCTGGCCGGTGCTGAATTCACCGCGGCGGACCTCGAGTTCTTTGAAAAGAAAATCCGCCCCGTGCTGGCTGAGCATTGCTACAAATGTCACAGCGCTGATGCCAAGAAACTGAAGGGTGATTTGATGCTCGATCATCGGGCCGGCGTGTTCAAGGGCGGCGACACTGGGCCGGCGATTGTTTCCGGTAAGCCAGAACAGAGCCTGCTCATCGAAGCGATCGAGTACGACAACGTGGATCTTGAAATGCCGCCACGCGGCAAGTTAAGTGATCAGCAGATTGCCGACTTCACAGAGTGGGTGAAGCGCGGCGCGCCGTGGCCTAAGGAAGCGGCTGTGGGGCCGGGCGCTCGGGAGCAGTTCGACCTCGCCAAGCGCAAGGCAGAGCATTGGGCTTGGCAACCGGTTCAGGCCGGCGCTCCGCCCAAGGTGAAACAGGCCGACTGGCCCGCGTCGCCGATCGATCAGTTCATTCTCGCCAAGCTGGAGGCCGCCGGTCTCAAGCCCGCCGGTCCGGCTGATAAACGTGCGCTCATTCGCCGTGCCTATTTTGATCTCATCGGCCTACCGCCCACGCCGGCGCAGGTGGAGGCGTTTGTCGAGGATAACTCGCCCAAGGCCTTTGAGAAGGTGGTGGACGAACTGCTCGCCGCACCGCAATTCGGCGAACGCTGGGCACGCCATTGGCTAGATCTGATGCGTTACGCGGAGACGTTCGGGCACGAGTTCGATTTCATGAATCAGGAAGTGTGGCGCTATCGTGACTATGTGATCCGCGCCTTCAATGACGATGTGCCCTACGATCGTTTCGTGAAGGAACACATCGCCGGCGATCTGCTCAAGCCGCGCTTTGCCAAGGACGGCGGCTGGAACGAAAGCCGGCTGGCTACCGCTTGGTGGTGGCTCGGCCAGCACTGCCATTCGCCGGTGGATGTGCGCGCTTATCAAGCGGAGATCATCGACAACCAGATCGACGTGCTCGGTAAGGCGTTTCAGGGCATGACCATCGCCTGCGCGCGCTGTCACGATCACAAGTTTGATGCCATCAGCACCAAGGATTACTACGCGCTGTATGGCATGATCAGTAGCGGCAGTTTCTCGCATGGCGCAGTTGATGGCCCGGAGAAATTCGCCGAACTGAAAAAGGGTTTGGCGGACCTAAAACAAAAAATTCAGCCGACTTTGCCGAAGCCCGCCAAAGCCGCGACCGCGCCACCGGCAGAAACGAACGAAAAATACCAGCTCATCTCGGACATCCGCAAAACGCAGGGCCGCGATTGGTTTGCCGACGGCGCGGCGTGGGCCGATTCGCTGACCTATGCCGATGATTTCACCGTCAACGCCAAGGTCGCGCGCCGCGCGTTGCCCGGTTGGCTGCACAGCGGGTTGCTCAGCCGCAAACTTCAGGGAACCTTGCGATCGCCCACGTTTACCCTTTCGGAAAACCACGTGCACTTGCTTACCTACGGCCGCGATGTGCGTATCAATCTGGTGGTCGATAATTTTAAGATCATTCGTAATCCCATCTACGGCGGCCTCACGCGCAACCTCAACAACGAGGAGCCGCACTGGGAAGTGTTCAACGTGTCCATGTGGAAAGGGCATCAGGCGTACATCGAAATCGCCGACCTGACCAATAGCGACCCTGCCGGCCGCGGCTCCGGTCCGGACGGCTACGCGGCGGTGCAACAACTTTGGATCTCTGCTGAAGGTCGTCCGCCTGCTGGTGCATTGTCCAAGCGCCCGGCGGAAACGCCGCTAGCGGTGGAGGCTCTGCCGCACGGGGCTGCCTACCAAAAGCTGGCCGACGCCGTGGCACGCCCGACCGTTGTGCCGGTGATGCTCGAAGGCACGGCCCTCAACGAAAAGGTGTTCATTCGTGGTAGTCACAAAAACCTTGGCGAAGAAGTGCCTCGCCGTTTCCTGACCGCCTTCGATAACGCCAAGCCGGCTGGAGCAGACCAGACTGGCCGGTTTGCGCTGGCCACGCACATTGCCGATCCGGCGAATCCGTTGACCGCGCGCGTGTACTCCAACCGCATTTGGCATCACCTGCTTGGGCGCGGCATCGTTCCCAGCACGGATAACTTCGGCGTGCTCGGCGAGGCGCCCACGCATCCCAAGTTACTCGATTGGCTTGCCAATTATCTTGTGCAAAAAGGCTGGTCCACCAAGGAAGTGATCCGCGCAATCATGCTTTCGAAAACTTACCGCATGACCAGCCGCCCATCGGACGCCGCCACTGAAGCGAAGGATCCAACCAACAAACTGCTGCACCGCATGCGCGTGCGCCGCCTGCAGGGCGAGGCGATTCGCGATGCGATCCTCACGGTCAGTGGCCGGCTGGACAGCGCAATGTATGGCCCGCCGGTGGCGGTGCATCTCACGCCTTTCATGGAAGGCCGCGGCCGGCCGCGTTCCGGGCCGCTCGATGGCGCGGGCCGCCGCACGTTGTACCAGGAAGTGCGTCGTAATTTCCTTTCACCTATGATGCTCGCCTTCGACATGCCGCAGCCGCTCTCCACCTTTGGTCGCCGGACCGACTCCAATGTGCCTGCACAGGCGTTGATCATGATGAATGATCCGTTCGTGGTGGAGCAGGCCAAGCTCTGGGGCAAACGCATGCTCGCCGCTGGTCCGGACGATGGCGCCCGCGTGCGTGCCGCCTATGCCTTAGCTTTCAGCCGCGAACCCAGTGACGCGGAACAGGCCACGGCCTCCGCCTTCCTCAACGCCCAAGCCAAGGCCCACGGCGAAGCCCAGCCTGGCGAAAAAGCCTGGGCCGATTTCTGCCACGCGCTGTTGAACGTGAAAGAGTTCGTGTTTTTGAATTAAGCGCGGTAACCGATTCCGTATAATCGGCGTATTTGGATCACATGGCAGCTATTGAGGCAGAGGAATTGACGCGCATTTTTCAGGTGGGCGGGGAAGAAGTGCGCGCGCTGGATGGACTGACTGTATCCCTTGAACGCGGCAGCTTGGCAGCCGTTGTCGGCCCTAGTGGTTCTGGTAAATCAACTTTAATGGCGCTTCTAGGTGGGCTTGATACTCCATCTTCTGGGTCGGTATCGGTGTATGACCAGAAACTAAACGGTATGGCTCCGGTTGATTTGGCGGCTTACCGCCGAAGTACGGTAGGATTTGTTTTCCAAGATTTCTTTTTGCTGAGCCACTTAACGGCTATTGAAAATGTCGAGGTGCCCTTGAAGCTGGCGCAGGTCAGCCGGTCTGAGCGTAGAGATCGAGCTAATGAACTCATCGAACTGGTTGGTTTGGGACATCGCGGGGAACATCGACCTCAACAGTTGTCGGGGGGTGAACGTCAGCGGGTGGCTATTGCTCGAGCCTTGGCCAATCGGCCTAAATTGCTTTTAGCTGATGAACCGACAGGTAATTTGGATGAAAAAACTGGTATGGCCATTACGGAGATTCTACTGAATTTAAATAAGGATAGAGATATCACAGTGTTATTGGTGACGCACAATCCTGAACTGGCGAAACAGACCGAAATTCAATTCCATTTAGGTGGCGGCAAACTACAAAAAACAATTTGCAGCTAAATGAATCTACTCAGAACATCATTGATTCGCGATTTGTTAACGGACGTGTTCCTCAATCTTTTCCGAAAGAGGATGCGAGCGTTACTCACGATGACCGGAGTAATCATTGGCTCTTTTCTTGTTGTTTTAATTTTCTCTCTCTCCAATGGGTTATCGGTCTTTCTTGATCAACAGATTCGTGCCGTTTGGGATGAAAATATGATTAAGGTGCGCCTCGAGAAGGGTGGGGCACCGGAGAAAATGGCCAAAGGAATGTTTGGCGGTCTGGGTGAGCCTCCGCAGGAAGTGACCGAGGAAAACAAGGAGGAGATTCCCGGTGCTTTTGAGTTTCGTCACATACCTCATGAGAGTATTCAAAAGCTAAAGAATATTGATGGAGTGCAGGAGGTGCAGCCAGAGATCTGGGTAATGCCGCGCTCTATGCAGGTGGTCGGTGATGACCGTCAGTTTGATGCCATAGTACGCCCTTGGATTATGGCGGGACCCGATATGCTTGCTTACGGTCAGGATTTTTCCACCAGTGCTGCCCGTGAATGCATCGTTTCAGAGGCTTATCTTGTAGCTTTAGGCTATTCAAATCCGACCCAATTGCTTGGCCAGACCCTGAAGATTCGCATTCAGGAAGATGCTTATATTGCCATGGCTGGCGGTGGCCAGATGGATTTGAAGTTTTTGGACAAACTTCGGGATGTTGCTTATCTCTTTCAGAACCCCCCTGAGGATCCCGAACTGACGATGATCTCTGCATTCATTATGCTAAGAGACTTAGCGAATTCATCGGAAATTAAGGCGCTCACCACTGAGCCCGGGGCGGCCAAGGTGTTTGAAGCCAAGGTGGTGGGAATCTCCAAGAAAGGGTTACTGACCAATATGATTTATCTCCCTCCGGATTTGATCGCTGAGATGGGCCGCGTTTTTTTGCGTAACCCTGATATGTACACTAAGGGAAAAGACGGTAAATTTGGTATTGAAGGTTTAGTGCGGGTGAGTGACCCAAAAGAAATACCACGGATCAAACGAGAGATAAAAAAGCTGGGGATGAAATCGACCACTTTAGAGGATGTGGTTGGTTTTATTCATGGCCTTTTTGGTGCCTTGTCTGCGATTCTTACGGTTTTTGTAATGATTGCTGGGGTCGTGGCTTTTTTCTCCATTGTAAACACATTGTTCATGGCGGTTAGCGAACGCAAGCGGGAGATTGGCGTTTTACAGGCTATTGGTGCCACGCGCGGGTATGTGGCGGCCATGTTTGCTGCTGAGGCGGGTGCCATTGGACTGATGGGGGGGCTGATCGGATACTTGTTGGGCACAGTTCTCTGTATCGTGGGAAACATATATGCAGCTCAAGGCCTACCATATATTCCGGGAGGAAATTGGGGTAATATTCTTGGAGTATCTGACCTTTTTGTGACTCCTTGGTGGGTGTTACCTTTGATGATATTGGCGACTGCTTTTGTGGGTGCTTTTGCGGGGGTGTTACCTGCGAAGCGTGCCGCGCAATTGGATCCAGCTGAAGCATTGCGCTACGAGTAATTTGCTTGCCGAACGATGTGCCCCACGGTGTCATGGGCGCATGCAATTTCCCCGATTGATTCTCGCCGGTCTGGTTCTGTCGCTCGCGGTTGAGGCCGCGCCCTTCAAGAAAGTCCTCACGGACGCCACCAAAGGCTATCGCGTGGCCAGTTGGCAAATGGTCTCCAGCGATTTGGCCGGCTATCGCGGTGAGGCCAAGTGGCACATTCGCAAACGCATCCTGCAGGGCGGCAAACAGGAAGGTGTGGACATCATCGAGGTGGACAACGGCAAGCTGCGTTTTCGGGTGATTCCCACGCGCGGGATGGGCATTCTCGATGTGAACCTTGGCGATGTGCGGCTCGGTTGGGATTCGCCGATCAAGGAGGTGGTGCATCCGAAGTTCATCAATCTCGAAAGCCGCGGCGGACTAGGCTGGATCGAGGGTTTCAATGAATGGATGGCGCGCTGCGGCCTGGAATATGCCGGGCACCCGGGGAAGGACGAGTTCATCACCAACACCGGCGATAAGGGCCAGATGGATCTCACGCTGCACGGTAAGATTTCAAATATTCCGGCGAGCGAAGTGATGGTGACCGTCGACCGGCAGGCGCCGTACACCATCCGCGTGCGCGGGCGCGTGGATGAGCGTGTATTCTTCGGGCCGAAGCTGGAGTTGTGGACGGAAATCAGCACCGTGCCCGGCTCGGGCAAATTCACCATCAGCGATACTCTGACCAACCGCGGCTCCGAGCCGCAGGAGTTCATGTTGATTTATCACGCCAACTACGGGTCTCCGTTGCTGGAGCAGGGCGCCCGGTTGGTGGCGGC
This sequence comes from uncultured Verrucomicrobiales bacterium, assembly GCA_913048135.1. Classification (GTDB taxonomy): domain Bacteria; phylum Verrucomicrobiota; class Verrucomicrobiia; order Limisphaerales; family UBA1100; genus UBA1100. Next base: position 9,626 of record CAJWVY010000047.1, on the reverse strand, counting down.
CGCCGAACGTGTGGCGCCGTTCAACGAACACGCCGCCAAGGCGGTGAAGACGTGGGACACGTACGCCGCACCTAGGTCCGGTTTCGTAGAGGAAGTGTTTCAGATTTTCCCGTTCGCCGATAAAAAAGGACGCACCACCATCCAACTACAAAACGCCAAGGGCGACCGCGGTGTATCGATGAACTGGTCACTGGAAGAGCTGCCCTATCTCACACAATGGAAAAACACCGTCGCCAAATCCGATGGCTACGTTACTGGCCTCGAGCCCGGCACCAGTTTCCCACACAACCGCCGGTGGGAACGTGCCAAGGGCCGCGTGAGCAAGCTGGCCTCTAGCCAGTCGCGCAGCTTCGCGATCACGTTTGGCATTCAAATTACGCAGGCCGAGGTTACCGAAGTGGCTCGCTCAATTCAGGCGCTGCAGGGTGACCGGCGTACACGTGTCCTTCAACGGCCAGAAGCTGATCCCTTCAATAACGGTGACGAAACCAAATAACACTGCGCCCCCGAGGCTTTGTTTGGCTGCTCCCCTGTACATCGTCGATGCCTTCGCGTCCGGGCCGTTCACCGGCAATCCCGCAGCAGTGTGTCTGCTGGAAACCCCGCCGGACGACTGCTGGATGCAGTCCGTCGCCGCCGAGATGAACCTATCCGAAACGGCGTTCCTCGTACCCCGGGAGGACGGCTTTGATCTGAGGTGGTTCACACCCGTCACCGAAGTGGATTTATGCGGCCATGCCACGCTCGCCAGCGCCCATGTACTGTGGGAAACGGAGTGGTTGCCCGGGAATGAACCCGGCCGGTTTCACACCCGCAGTGGAGTGCTTACCGCCACGCGGACCGGCAATTGGATTGAGATGGATTTCCCCGCCACGCCGCCTGAACCCATCGAGCCACCACCGGGTTTGTCCGATCTGCTCGGCAGCGTGCCGCGCTACGTCGGTCGTACGCCATTTGACCTGTTCGTGGAATTGACCGATGAAGAGGAACTGCACGAATTATCGCCGGACTTCGCCGCTCTGAGCGAACTGCCCGTGCGCGGGTTCATCGTCACCACGCGCAGCGCGGATGATCAATACGATTTCCTCTCTCGCTTCTTCGCCCCAGCCGCGGGCGTGCAGGAAGATCCCGTCACTGGCTCCGCCCACTGCGCCTTGGCGCCCTACTGGGAGGAGCAACTCAGCAAAGCCAACATGACCGCCTACCAAGCTTCACGCCGCGGCGGTGTGGTGGACATGGAAATGGCTGGCGACCGCGTGAAACTGCGCGGCCAAGCGGTGACCATGTTACGCGGGGACTTGGTTTAACCGGCGGTTTTCAGGCCGCGGTTTTTTAGTTGGTCCACCATTACGGCGATGAGAATGACCACGCCGTACACGACGTTTTGCATGTGGGATTCCACGCCGGTGAGGTTCATACCGTTGCGAATGACGCCAATGATGAGCGCGCCCACGAGCGTGCCGAAAATTTTCCCCTGCCCGCCGGCCAAGCTCGTGCCGCCGACGACTACAGCGGCGATGACCTGCAGCTCCACCAGGGTGCCGCTCTTGGGATCGCCAGTGGTGTGCAGCGAGGCTTCCATCACGCCACCCAAGCCGGCGAGCAATCCGCATAGGGTGTAGACCAACACGAGCACCCACTTCACCGGCACGCCGGAAAGCCGCGCTGCCTCGGGGTTGCCGCCCACGGCGTAGATGTAACGGCCGACAGAGGTGTGCGTCATCACCACGTGCGCGATGGCGTAGAGTAACAACATGAGCACGACAGAGTTTGGTAAACCGAAAAAATCAGCTCCGCGCCCCAGCCAAGCGAAACTGCCTTCGATGGGGACGGGCGCAGATTCAGAAAAGATGAACGCCAAGCCTTTCGCAATAAACATGACGCCAAGAGTGACGATGAATGCGGGGATGTTAAACAGCGTGACTAAGCCGCCGGTGCCGAAGCCGATGGCGGCGCAGGCCAGGATACCCGCGGCGCTGCCGAGCAGAAATTGCGTCAAGGAGGGATCACCGCCACCGAGTTGCTGGATAGTCAGCGCGGTGATGACACCGCTGAAGGCGATGAGGCTGCCAACGGATAGATCGATGCCGGCGGTGATAATGACCATTGTCATGCCAATGGCGATGATGGCGACGATGGAAATTTGCTTGAGCACGTTGAGCAGGTTGTCCCGTTTGAGGAAATTCGGCCATTTGTGTTTGATAGGTTGATACGCGGCGGTCTTGGCAAGTTGCGGAAATTCGCCTGCCAGCTTGGACAGTTGTTCACGGCAAAAAACGATCATGTGTTCGTCGGCGGCAATGGCGGGCAGCGGGGCATCCTGACTCTCCAAGGCCGCGCGGGCAGCGGCCGGGTTGCCGACAACATTTGTGGTTACAGTCAGTCCAGCATCGGCTAGGGCGGTTTCGAGTGTTTTAGAAAATTTCTCGGCGCCTTCGCCGCTACGAACGAGGATAGCTACATTGGCGCCCGGAGAGTTTTTGCTGGCGATCTGTTTGGCCAATCGCTCAGCGGCGGCTTCGCTGCGCGGTGATTGCTCCTCGAGGGTGACAAAACTCACGAAAAGACACAAAATCAGCAGAACAAGGACGTTGCCGTAGTCGGAGAGGAGTTTGCCGTAATCGAGGTCTTTCATGCGGCAAGGGGGTGGCGGGCGGTGGCGAGTTTCATGATGTCTTCCTGGGTGGCTTGGGGGACGTCGGTGATCTCGCCGGTGACGCGACCTTCGTTCATGACGATGATACGGTCGCTCATGCCGAGGATCTCGGGCAGCTCGGAGCTGATCATGAGGATGGCTTTGCCGTCATTGGCCAGTTGATGGATGAGCTGATAAATCTCGTATTTGGCGCCGACATCGATGCCGCGCGTGGGTTCGTCAAAAATGATCACGTCGGCATTACGCTGGAGCCACTTGGCGAGCACGACTTTCTGCTGGTTGCCGCCGGATAACGTGCGCGCAGGTTGTTCGTGATTGGCGATCTTGATCTGCATTTGGCTGACGAGATTCGCAAAGGCGTCGCTCTCGGCCTGACGATCGATCAGACCGCCTTGGGTGAATTGCCGCAGGTTGGGTAGGCCGAAATTTTCCTGTACGGTTTGACCGAGCACGAGGCCCTGCGATTTGCGATCCTCGGTAAGCAGGCAAATGCCGGCGCGTATGGCATCGCGCGGCGAGGTGGCATCGATGGGTTGGCCGTCCAGTTCCACTGTGCCCGTATCCTTGCGATCAGCGCCGAAAATGAGACGGGCGGTCTCGGTACGGCCCGCGCCAACAAGGCCGGTGAGCCCGACAATTTCGCCGGCGTACAGCTCGAAGGACACGTCGCGGACCTTGTTGCCGCGCGAGAGATTTTTCACCGCCAACCGCACGGGGCCGGGTTGGCAGTCGTGCGAGGGAAATTCCTTATCGAGACTGCGACCGACCATCAGCTCGATCATTTCATCGCGTGCGAGGTCGGTCTTGTCACGGGTCGCCACGTGGCTGCCGTCGCGCAACACGGTGACGCGGTCGGCGATGGCGTCAATTTCATCAAGGCGATGGCTGATATAAATGATGCCGATGCCCTGAGTGCGGAGTTCGCGCACAACCTTGAGCAGGCCGTCGACCTCGCGCGGGGTGAGGGCGGCGGTGGGCTCGTCCATCACGATGATGCGGGCGTCCTGCGCGAGCGCCTTAGCGATCTCCACGACCTGCTGTTGCGCCACGGTGAGATCGCGGCACAGGGCATTGGGATCGATTTCCACGCCAATGCGTTGGAATAGCTTACGAGCGCGGTCGGCTTCTTTTTGGTGCGGAATGAAACTGACCCGCGCCGGTTCTTGGCCGAGGAAAATATTTTCGCGCGCGGTCAGGCCGGGCACGAGGTTGAACTCTTGGTAAATAATGCCGATGCCGGCGGCTTGTGACGCCTGCGGGGAGTCAATGCGCGCGGGCGAACCGTCGATGGTCAGTTCGCCTTCGTCATGCGCATGGGCGCCGCCGAGGATTTTGATCAGTGTGCTTTTGCCCGCGCCGTTTTCGCCGAGCAACGCCAATACCTCGCCGGCATGCAGCGTGAGGCCCACTCCGCTAAGCGCCTGTACGCCGGGGAAGGCCTTGCTGATGCCGCGCATCTGGAGCAACGGCGGGTGGGCGGCAGCGGCCATGGATTATTTCAGCGCTGGATCTTGGTCCGCCTCGGTCTTGGTGTAGAGCGTGGCGGGAATGAGCGTCTCGGACTCGAATTTTTCACCGGCCTGATATTTCATGATCAGCTGCACGATCTGGCGGCCCATCTTGTCCGGATGCTGGATGGGGTCGGCGTACAACTTGCCGTCTTTGATCGCCTGTTTGCCATCGAGCTGGCCATCGAAGCCGATGATCTTGATCTTGTCATCGCGCTTCGCTTCCTTCACAGCGGTGTAGGCGCCGAGGGCGGAGGGATCATTGATTGCAAAAATGGCATCAAGATCCTCATGCGCCTGCAGGGCGTCGGCTGTGGATTGATAGCCTTTGGTGCGGTCCCCGTTGCCGTCGAGTTCAGAGACAATCTCGATTTTACCGGTGGCCGTCTTGTTGTGAGCATCAATCACCTTCTTAAAGCCGGCCACGCGCAACACGCAAGAGTTGGCCTTTTTGAAGTCGAGCACCAGCACCTTGCCGCCGGCATCGCCGAGCGCGGTGATCATCGCTTTGCCGGCTAGTTCACCGCCCTGAAAATTATCCGTGCCCACGTGGCCCTCGATCTTGGCATTTTCCGCCGCACACTTGGCATCCACCGTGAACACCGGAATGCCGGCTTTGTTCGCTGCTTGCACCGACGGGCCGACAGACAGTCGGTCGCACGGCACAAGGATGATGGCGGTGACGCCGCTGGAAATGAAATCGTCCATCTGATCGGATTGTTTTTTCACGTCCATATTCGGATCCACTATGCGGACCGTGTAACCATTCTTTTCGGCCTCAGCCTTGATGTGATCGCCGATCACCTTGAAAAACGGGTTAGAAAGCGTGAGCGGCGAGTAGGCGATCACGCCTTTGCTTTTAGTATCGCCTCCACCGCCGCCGCAGCCGAGCCAGGCGGTGAGGCAGATTGCCGGGATGAGGTTAATGAATTTTTTCATAATTATTTTTTGTAAACGTTGTGGTCGCGATTACCTCCGCTGATGATGTAAGCTAGTAAATCCATCACTTCATCCTCTCTCATGAGGTTGAGCAGGCCTGGAGGCATAGGCGACACCTTAGACGGCTCGATGCTGGCCACGTCAGGGCGGTTTACGTTAACGCGTTGGTTGGGATCAAACATGTCTGTGTTCACGGTCACGCGATCGCCGTTCATGTTCACGACCACGCCGGTTAGCGTATCGCCATTCTTCATCTTTACGATCACCGGCACGAATTGCTCATTAATTTCACGGCTGGGATTAATGATTTGATCCAGTAAATCATGAGCAGAATAACGCCCGCCGGATCCTGTGAGATCCGGGCCAGTCATACCGCCTTCATTGGCAAACCGGTGGCAGGCAAAGCAGCCGCCCGCGGCGAACATCTTACGACCGCGCTCGAAGTCGCGGCCCTTGAGCTTGGTTTTGGAGGCCGCGCTGAGTTCCTCAAGTTTCCATTGCTTCACGAAATTTCGGCCGATCATGGCCTGCGCCATGATTTCAAATGGCGATTTCTGCTCGGGCTTTTTCGCCAGCAACTCCTTCAGTTGCTCGCGGCTTTTGGTGTCCAAACTCGCCTCGGCATCGCGCCGGATGAACTCGATGAATTTGCTGAAGCTCGCGCCGCCGCGGTAATTGGCCGCCTTGAGAAACCATTCGAAGTAAGCCGTGCGCAGCTCGAGCGTCCAGCCGGCTTTCAGCATCCGCAGCGAGCGTGCATACTCGATCTGCTCCTCTTGCGTGGCCGCATCCTGCAGCAGTTGAATGCCCTTAGTTGCCGTGTTGGGTGCTTGTAGGTAGGCGAGCGTTTCGCATAGGAGCCAGTTTTGTTCGAAATTAGGCGCAGGGAAATGTGGGTCCAGTTGCTGCACGATGCGGTTCTTAACGCTCGCATTAGTTTCACCCAATCGAATGAGGGCGATTTGATATGCTCGCACCAATGTTAGCTTGCTTGGATGCGTGAGCTTTGACCAATCAACTTGTCCGAGCGATTTGAAAATAGACGCCTTCACTGCGGAATCGATTTTCGGGGCAGGTTCTTCTGGGGTTACGTTTTTCGGGTCGGCACCAACCACCTTGCACAATGCCAGCAATGCCACCACACGCTTGTTGTGATTTTTTTCGCTCAATGCGCGCTCCTGCCACTGGGTAACCGGTTGATGCATCACCGCAGTCATTGCTGCCCAGCGAATGAAGCGGTCGGCATGGTCCAAATGCGTCCACGATTCGTTTACTGCATCCTTATGCTGCCTACCATGAAAACGTTCCAACTTGTGTCTTAGGTTACGGTCCTGAGACTGTGTTCGTTTCACCGCCGGGGTGGTAGATTCCTCGCCGGTGTAGGTCACACGGTATACCCCTGACTGTACCTTACGGCCGCCAATGGTGAAGTACATTGCCCCATCTTCCGGGCGAATAATCACATCAGTGACCGGTAAAGGGCTACCTGTAATAAACGTTTCACTGTCGCCTGTGTAACTGGAGCCTTGTGACTTGAGGTGTACTGCGTGAATCTTGCCCCAACTCCAATCGAGGATGAAAAAGGCGTTCTGATATTTCGCCGGAAACTTTGCGCCGTAACCAAACACCGTGCCGGTCGGCGAGCCGGGGCCGATGTTCACTGTTGCTGGCAATGTGTCTGGGTAAAACTCTGGTCGTTTGCCGGTTCCATTTCTCCAGCCCCACATGCTGCCACTGGTTACATGGTTGATTCGTGTGGGTCGATACCACGAGGTGTTGAAGTCATACTCCATATCCGCGTCGTAGGTGAAGACCTCGCCGTCGGCATTCACCCCGCCGTCGTAAATGTTGCGGTAACCGGATGAAACAACCTCCCACTGCTTTCCATCCATTGACACCTTGTAAATGATTCCAGCCGGAGCGAGTCGTGTTCGGTTATGTCCACGTCCATCAGGCATGCGTGGCAAAAGGTGATCTTCACCCCAGTGCAATGGTACGCGGGAGGTCTGAGTTTTCAGCGGTTCCGTGTTGTTACCCGTGATCAGGTAAAGTGAATTACCTGGTCCAGGCAAAATGGCGTGGACGCCGTGATCACCGCGCGCAAACATCTCGCGCAACAGCACCACCTTATCCAGCTTGTCGTCTCCATCCGAATCCGTCACCCGATACAGCCCGCTGGGAAACTTGCGCTCGTAATCATTCACCGCGACGTACAGCGCGCCCTTGGCCCAGAGCAATCCGTTGGCTGCCCGGATCTTTGCCGGTACCGGCTCGATGTCAGATGCCTTCAACTGCTTCCCCGGCGCCGGCGGTGTGAACCGGTACAGCCCTCCGAACTGGTCGCTTACAATGATCCGCCCCTTGTCGTCATTACACATCGCCACCCAAGACCCCTGTTGGGGCTTGGGTACCGAGTACAGTAACTCCACCTTGAAACCTGCAGGCGCAGAAATGTTTCGCACGGGCGTTGCTGAATCCGAGACCGATTGAGCCTCTAGCAAACCTCCGAGGCACAGTAAAAAAGCGAGGAATAAACGCATCATGATTGGCAGGGAAAATACGCCAGCCAGCATTGGAAGCCAATGGAAAAGGGTCTTACGCTGCCACGAGGCTGGCGAGGACTTTGCGGGTGCCGGTGAAGGTGCGGCGGCCGTGCATGGCGGTGTAGTTGTCCACGAGGGCCAGATCGCCAGCTTGCCAGGGGAGATCGAAGGTGCAGTCGTCGGCCAGGGCACTGGCGGCAGCGACATCCTCGGGATCCAGCGGTGAACCGTCGCCGAAGGTGATGGCTTTGGCGGGGTCATTGCGGGTGTCTTTCCAGCCGTTGAAGGCGGCGATGAGTTGGTTGAAGAAACTGGCGCGTCCATCACCGAGATCGCGGACGGCGGGGAGCACGGGCGTGGTGGCGCGGAGGTCGCCGTTGGGCTGCCATTCCCAGGTGTAGTCCAGTTCGGTCATGCGGTCCTGGGCGGCTTCGCGGGTGTCGGCGCTGAAAGTGCTCTGCCAGCTGCGGCCCATGCCGGATGCCTTGTCGGCCTCGGCGGGCATGACGTTGGAATATTTCAGGCCTTTGGTTTTGCAGTCCTCGGCGAAGCCGGGGTGCTGTTCGGTGAGGCGTTGCCAGAGGATATCCGAGCGGGAGATGGGCGTGGCACCGCCGGTGGTGGGGGCGGTTTGGCAGAAGAAGAACAGCTTACTCGGGTAGATGGGCGTCTGCGCCATTTCGTGATGCAGAAAGATGGTGACCTCTGGCGGCGCTTCGTTGGCAGAGAAGACGCGCGGGGTGTAGTTGAGGCGATAGGCGTTGGACAGCGAGTCGGCGTAGGAGAAATTCGGAAAGCCAAACGCGCTCACGGCGGCATCGAATTCTTCCGGCGTGGCCAAGGGCAGACCGCGCAGAAGCACGGCCCCGTGCGCGGCGGCTTGGGCGTCGAGGTCAGTGGCATTTTCTGTGATCCACGCGCAGGCGTCCTCGAGTGAATCGGCGGTTACCTCCAGCGCGAGCGGGAAGGGGGCTCCGTGATATTCGTGTTGGCCGGGGAGATTGAGGGATCGGGAAGCGGGGTTCATCCGAGCGTCCACGGTTTACGGTGGGTCATTTGGGTCAGGAGTTTTTGGGCTTCGGTATCGCCGGTGACCTGTTCTTTTTTGGCGTCCCATTTCAGGGCGCGGCCAAGGGTGTTGGAGACATAGCCGAGATGACCGGGGGTAATGGAGCGGTGGGCGGTCTCGGCAGGGCAAATGGTCTCCTTGCGACTCTTCACGCAATCGAGAAAATTGCGCGTGTGGCCGGGAGACAGGTAGCCCTTGAAGGGGCCGAGGTTGAAATCCGGTTTGAGCAAGGCCGGCTTGGAGCAGGTGATCTTGCCGCGCGTCACGTGCACCCAGCCTTCGGTGCCGATCACCTTCATGCCCATGGTGTTGTGCGGGCCCATGCTGGTGCGGATGCCGCCAGCGTATTCACAGTGCACTTCGTAATGCGGCGGGGCGTTGTAGGTCTTGGCCTTGGTTTGGGTGAAATTCTTGGCTTCCACACGTGTGGGACCCCCGCGGTCTTCGCCGAGGGCCCAGTGGCAAATGTCGTTGTGATGACCGATCCAATCCATCAGCTGACCGCCGCCGTAGGCGAGATGCCAACGCCAGTTGCGGTGGTGACGGCTGAAGATGTAATCAAGCAAGGGCGCGGGGCCGGTCCATAACTGGTAATCATTGCGCTTCGAATAATCGCGGGCGGTGGTGTCTCCATTGTCGTTGTGCGTCCCGCCGGGCAGGCCGACTTGCACTTCCTTGATGTCCCCGAGCAGTCCATTACGAACAATCTCCACTGCGAGCCGGAAGCGATGATCGGAGCGTTGCTGCGAGCCGGTTTGGAAAATGGCTTTGCGCTTGGCCACCTCGCGATAGACGGCCTGGCCTTCGGCGAAGAAATGGGTGACCGGTTTTTCGCAGTACACATCCTTGCCGTTGCGCAGGGCCTCGAGCGTCTGAACGGCGTGCCAGTGATCGGGCGTGCCGACAATGAC
>CAJWVY010000046.1 GCA_913048135.1 uncultured Verrucomicrobiales bacterium | reverse complement strand
ATGTAAGGCTGATGCGCGAAACGGTCGGCCAATTTGCCGGCGTCAAAGCCGCCGGAGGTGTGCGCAACGCGAACGATGCGCAGGCTATGATCGAAGCCGGCGCCACCCGCATCGGCACCAGCAACGGCGTAGCCATCGTCTCCGGCGAATCGGCCAACGGCAGCTATTAGCGGCCTATCTCGCACTGCGGTATTGAGTTACACTCAATAATGCAGTAGGTTTTTCAGTCCTGACCCCCTGGCCGGATGGATTTAAAGTTCCCATGCCCAACGTGCGGCACTGAGTTGACTGTGGATGAAACCGCAGCCGGACAGACCTTTGCCTGCCCGGCCTGTCAGGGAAGTGTGGTGGTACCGGCCAGCCAACCCACCCGCACCAGTGGACCGCCGCCATCATCTACGGCCGCACCACCGCCGCCCTCTTCAGCTGGCCGATCCTCTGCTGCTCCGCCACCGCCTTCCTCCAGCGGAAAATCAGCAGCACCACCGCCCCCAAGCGGCAGCGGTGGAAGTGCGCCTCCCCCGCCCAGCGGTAGTGCCCCGCCGCCGCCTTCAGCCGAAGGCGATGTCCTCGCGCCGGAAGATGCGGTGATGGATGAACCAGAGCACGGCAGTTATTCGGCAGGGTTTCTTGCGCAGACCATCGATAACAAAATGGCTCAACTGCGCGGCACAACGAACAGTTTCTTTCTGGGGATCAGTTCGCAGAACTATAAGTTCGTTGGGGATATTTGCCTACTGGTGGTGGCGGTGTTGTGGCTGGGCACGAGTGCATGGGATGAATTCAAGGGGGATGAAGCCGAGAGCGGTGGGGACGGGGATGCCATCGAGATGGCAGAAAAGGCCGAGGAAGACTCCAAGAAAAAGGAGGAGGACGCCGCTAACGCCGCTATCTTTGCCAAAACCATCAAGCCACTCTTCCAGGAACGTTGCTACGAATGCCACAAAGGTGAAGGTGCCAAGTCCAAACTCGATCTGAGCCTGTTCGAAGACGATGATGCAGCTGGGCTCAATGGAATTTTCAGCGCCATCAATAAAGGGAACTCTGGACAGAGCACCTTGCTTCAGCGCATCAAGGATACCAACGACCCTATGCCGCCGGAGGGTAAAGGCGAAATGTTTACTGCCGAGCAAGCTGATGAGTTGGCCAAATGGATCGATGCCGGTGCGCCGATACCCGAACCTTCCTTTGACTCGGACAAAATTGTTTCGATCGTCACTATGCTCTTTAAGGGCATCCTGCCCATCGCCTTCATTTTGATTTTGCACTACCTCACCGGCGTACTCTTTAACGCCGGCGATTCCCTGATCAAGTCCACCCCCAGCCGACTTTCTGCCAGTGGACTGATGAAGGCGATGGCTCTGGTGGTGTTGCTCTCCGGTATTGCCGCTGCGTCGGCCGGCATCATGTATGGCATCCTTGGAATCATGGATGGTTTCAGTGACAACTGGCTGAGTGTCTTGGCAAAAATTGGCGGCGGCGTATTGCTTTACCTCTTCTGCGCCTCATTGGCGCGCCTTTGGCTTAAGCCTGCGCAACTCAACATCAAGATTGGTGCCGGTAACACCGCCGGGGATGAAGCCTTGGGCATCATGGCCATGTTCTCCAAAACCATGCTGAAGATCGCCCCGATCCTTTACGGCATGGCGCTAATATTTTGTCTCTTATTTGCCCTGATGAACTTGGTGGCCAAAGACGATATCGAGTCGGCCATGGCCTCAACTTCCTCAACTGGAGTAGCCGTTACGGAAGGCGCTACAACGGAAGAAGGGTTTTTCAAATCGATAAGCAACCTCACCAAGGAAACTTTAACCGATGCCATCTCCTACTTTAAGGAATCTCCCCTGCCCGTAGCCAAAAAGTACCTCGACAAAGGTTCGGTATTGAAAATGGCGATCAAGATTCCTGTGTATCTCTTTGCCTACTTCCTCTTCAGCTATGTACTGGTGGAAGCCTTGCGAGCGCTCTTCTCGTTACCAGGACGCAGGAGCAGTTAAGCCACCATTTCTTCTTCCGGCGGGGCAAAGGTGGTCAGGTCAATCCCTTCCACAGCGGCCTTGTATTCATCGAAGCTAGGTGTTCTTCCCAAGATTGCCGAAAGCACGACTACCGGCGTGGAAGAAAGCAGGGACTCCCCTTTTTTCTGGTCGGAATCCTCCACCACGCGGCCTTGGAATAGGCGTGTGCTGGTTGCCATGACAGTATCGCCTTTGGCCGCCTTTTCTTGATTACCCATGCACAGGTTGCAACCCGGCCGTTCGAGGTACATCATGTTTTCGTACTCTAGGCGCGCGGCCCCTTTAGGGTCGTCATCGTTGAACTCGAATCCGGAGTATTTCTGCAGTGTATCCCAGTCGCCCTCCTCTTTGAGTTCATCAATGATGTTATAGGTCGGTGCGGCCACGATCAGTGGCGCATTGAACTCAACGTGCCCCTGCTGTTTTTCCAAATTCACCAACATCTGGGAGAGAATCTTAAGGTCGCCCTTGTGAACCATGCAGGATCCGAGGAACCCAAGGTCGACGGATTTCTCGCCTTTATAATAGGAGAGCGGTCGAATCGTGTCGTGGGTGTAGCGCTTGGAAACATCATCGTTATGAACATCCGGATCCGCAATCATCGGCTCAATCACCTGATCGAGGTCCACGGTAAATTCCGCATAATAATTGGCATCAGCATCAGGAGTGAGGGCCGGCTTTTCGCCGGAACGGATTTCTAAGATGCGCTTTTCCGCACTGTCTACCAGCCCTTGAAGCACCTGTTTCTCATTATCCATCCCCTTCTTAATCATGATCTCGATGCGGTGCTTGGCGATTTCCAGAGACTCAATCAAGGTATCATCCTGTGAAATGCAAATGGAGGCCTTGGCCTTCATTTCCGCGGTCCAGTCGGTGAAGGTGAAGGCCTTGTCGGAAGGCAAGGTTCCAATGTGAACTTCAATCACCCGCCCTTGGAACACGTTTTCTCCGCCAAACTGGTCGAGCATTTGATCCTGCGTGGCGTGCACTACATCCCGGAAATCCACGTAAGGTTTCAGCTCACCCTTGAAGGTGACTTTTACGGACTCAGGAATCGGCATCGAAGCCTCGCCGGTGGCCAGTGCGAGGGCAACCGTCCCTGAGTCTGCTCCGAACGCAACGCCTTTGGACATGCGAGTGTGGGAATCGCCGCCGATGATGATTGCCCATTCATCCACGGTCAGGTCGTTGAGCACCTTGTGAATGACATCGGTCATGGCATGGTATTCGCCATCGGGATCACGGCCGGTGATCAGGCCGAAATCGTTCATGAAACTCATGAGGCGCGGAATATTGGCCTGCGCTTTCTTGTCCCACACGGAAGCGGTGTGACAACCGGATTGATAAGCCGCATCAACAATCGGCGAAATCACAGTCGCCGCCATGGCCTCTAGTTCCTGGGAAGTCATCAGGCCGGTGGTATCCTGTGAGCCGACAATATTCACCTCCACGCGGATGTCTGATCCGGCATGCAGCACAACTTCATCGGCCACTCCGACGGCGTTCCGATTGAAAATTTTCTCCACAGCCGTCAGCCCCTGACCTTCGTGGGAAATCTCCTTGGACGGCGCAAAGACCGGCGTTAATTCCACTCCAAGCGCCTTGGCGGCAAAACTTTGGAGTTTCTTGCCGAAGACAACAGCGTATGATCCGCCGGCTTTGATGAACTCCACTTTCTGCGGCGTCAGAGCCCGTGAAATATCTATCAACTCTTGATCGCCACCGTATAATTTTTTATCCGCCGTGTTGATGGTCAGCACCGTGCCGGTATCCACGGTGTAGACCTGCTCCAGCTCAGGGTCGCCGTTTTTATCGAGCACCGTGTGGCCCTCAGCGTCCTTTTTCTTTTTCCAGTTCTTCAGATCAATACCGATCCCGCCCGTCACACTCACCGTCGTCAGGAAGATCGGGGATATGCCATTGGTTCCGGCCACGACCGGGAAGATATTCACGAACGGCACATACGGGCTCGCCTGTTTGCCGGTCCACAGGGCGACATTGTTCACGCCGGACATGCGGGAAGACCCCACCCCCATCGTCCCCTTCTCGGCCACCAACATGACGCTCTTGCCCGGATGCTCTTCCTGCAGCGCCTTGATTTCGTTTTGCGCCGCCTCGGAGATCATGGATTTGCCGTGCAACTCTCGGTCCGACCGTGAATGCGCCTGGTTGCCGGGTGAAAGTAAATCGGTGGAAATATCCCCCACCCCTGCCACATACGTTACCACCTCGATTTTCTCCGGCACATCCGGCAGCTTCGTAAAAAACTCCGCCTCCGAGTAGCTTTCCAAAATGTTTTTGGCGATTTCGTTCCCTTCACGGTACGCCGTCCCCAAGCGCTCGGTATCCGCATCGTAGAGAAATACCTGTGTCTTCAACACGGCAGCCGCCTGTTCGGCAATCGCGGCATCCTCGCCCAACGCAAGATTCAACAGCACTTCGATGGACGGGCCGCCTTTCATGTGGGACAACAGCTCAAAGGCAAACGTTGGCGAGATTTCCTCCACCTCGGATTTCCCAAGGATGATCTCCTCCAAAAAACGCGCCTTCTCGCCCGCGGCACTGGTCGTGCCGGGCAACGTATTATAAATCAGGTAATGCAACGAATCGGCGCGATGCTCGTGATCCGCATCTTTGATTTGCGTGATGATTTCTGCCACCAACTCACCGCTATCGATTGGCTTGGGGTGCAACCCTTGCGTCTTGCGATCCTCAACTTCTGCGACGTATTCCTGATATATGCTCATGCTAAATCCGTGAAAAATAACCAATGAGAGATTCCCCGGCGCGAATGCCAGGCTCAAACGAATCATGTGCACTCATTCGGTGCACTGAAAATGCGGGAGAAAGGCCGCACCTGTCAAGGGAGCTACTCGATCCAGATTTCGGTGACCATCCCTTTCTTGAATCGAAACGTGGCGGTGTCAAACATCCGTCCATCGGTAGGATCCTGAATGCGCAAGCCCTTGTAGGTCCATAGCCCGTCATCGGTCACATCCGGATCTCCAAACACCGTGCGAATGGTCTTCAGCGGTTTATCCCGATAAATGAGATCAATGCGATTGGGGCCGCTCACACGGTTCCAGAGAATCCGTCGCCCCAGGATTTGTTGGCGTTGAGCCACCGAAACGGCGGACTTGAAGGTGCCATCCAAATTCCAACCCGTCACCACCTTGGGCACGCCATCCCGATTCCATTCGCGGTGGGACACAAGACGGCGGTTCTTGTACATTTTCTCGCTAGCGATTTTACCATCGGGCCACCAACTACGCCATAGGCCCTCAGGCACGCCATTGTTGTAATGCTCCTCAAAGCTCTTCTCTCCTTCCGGCCACCAGTCGATCACTGGCCCGTGCTTCACTCCCAGCCGGTATGTGGTGAGATTCTGGCGATTGCCATTGCGGTAAAAGTAGGTGGCGTTTCCATCAAGCTGGCCTTCATGGTATTGAAAGGCTGAACGGGGCTTGCCGTTGGGATACCAAAATTGTGTCAGCCCATGCTGTTTGCCTTCACGATAATGAATCAACGAAATGCGGGTGCCATCAAAATGCTTGCGCTCGGCCTTGCCAGTGTAAGGCACACTTTGATTGGGCAGATACCACAGCCCATCGGGCCGACGCTCCACGGCGCCATTCTCCGCGCCCCACGCCAATCCCGCCAACCACAGCAATATGAATCCACCACGCATCACCATCCTCACGATTAAAGCTACCGCAATGAAGGCCGTTTTTCAAGATGACAAAAAAAGAGGCCCGAAGGCCTCTGCAAATTTTTGCCAAAATCTGGCGTGCCAGCCTAGTTCAGCTTGGCGAGCGTTTCCTTCACTGCCTCAAAGTTGGGCAGTTCCAGCGGCGTCGCCGTCTGCTCGGCGTATTGCACGGTGCCTTCCTTGTCGATCACGAAAGCCGCGCGTGCGCTCACGCTGCCCAAGCCAATGAGGTCATCAAGCAACACACCGTAATCCTTGGCCGTTTGCTTGTTTAAATCGCTGGCCAAAGTGATGCCAATATTTTCCTTCTCCGCCCACTGGCCCTGAGCAAAGGGGCTATCCACGCTGATCGCGATCACGTCCGCATTCAGGTCAGTGTAACTGCCCAAACCGGCAGTAATGTCGCACAGCTCGCCGGTGCACACACCGGTGAAAGCCAGCGGCACGAAAAGCACCACTGTGTTTTTCTCGCCGTAATTGGAACTCAACGTCACATCCGAGAGACCAAAATCATCTTTCTCGCCGGGGCCGTTGCTGGATTTGAGGGTAAAATTGGGGGCTTTAGAGCCAACTTCGATAGCCATAATATTTTTTTGTTGGGTTGGAAGCGGACTTATAGGCGCGCTCTTCGGAGGTGTCAAACCGCAAAAACTACCGAAGTGATACCTTTACTTTTCATCATAACTATCTTATCCTTCTAGGAAGGAGACATAGAAAAATGTCGAAAAAAAGAGGTTTCACATTAATTGAGCTATTGGTGGTAATTGCGATTATTGGCATTCTGGCGGCTTTGTTGCTTCCTGTGCTCGCCAAGGCAAAACAAAAAGCGCGCAAAGCTAAAAGTAAAAGTAACCAACACCAAATTGGAGTCGGTTACACAAGCTACTTGGGAGACAATGATGGATGGTTTCCACTAGTTAATGGACCCGCGGGAGTAGGCGGCAAACAAGGAACTGCGAATTCCCCAAAAGGTCCATTACCCGCATTGGTTGCACAATTATACGGAGCCTCGATTCCTGAAGCAGAACGGCCCTTGAACGACCATGTTGGCTCTCCAGAGGTTTTTCATGATCCGAGTGATATTGGAGGAGGCGCCTATAACGTAGACAGTTGCTGGGAGCAATTTGGCAATAGTTACCAACCTCAAGTTGCTGATGACATGTTCAGGGTACAACGTGTTTTAGGTGAAAAGAGTGAAAAGCCAGGCACTTATGCTGGTGACTCAATGCATGAATCCGAATTAATCAGAACTGATAACAAAATTATTCAAGGGGATTGGAACTGGCCCTACGACCGTGAAGACACATGGCACGCAATGGAAGGTGAAGCCAGACATATCATGCTTTATGGCGACATGCATGTGGACGAGTTTGTTTTTCCTCCAACCAAGCAAATGCTCCAATGGATTGCCCCACCGCCTACCGCGCAAATGCAACCGCCCGATCCCAACTATACGTGGTGGTAAGCCGATCGATTCAAGGCGGGTTCAGCTCGCCTTTTTTTTGGCCTTCAATTCCGTAGCCGTTTCGCTTTGTGCATAGAAATCGTCCAGCGGAAAACAACCGCTCGGCAGACCCTTGCGCGGGGCGGTGGTGCAGTCGCTGAACGTCCGGCAGATCAACCGTTTCTCCAGCCCGCCCTGCTCCATCGCGGCAGCCAGAATATCCGGATAGCTCAGGACCACCCGACCCAAACCAACACAATCTGTCCAATTGTCACGCAGCAGAGCCTGGCACACTAGCGGCAGGTATTCCTGAAGATAGCTGAGCCCGGACGCGATGATCGCCATGCCTTCGGGCAAGTCAGCCTTCAACTGTCGCACGACCTCGATCTGCCGCGCCAAATCAATCAACGGATCGTACGCCGGCTGATAGCCGTCGCTCGGCGGATACGCGGCCGGCCGTTGGAGATGCGGTGTGTAATACGGTGAACCGGCGGTGGTGTTGAGCAGTTTGATGCCCAATTCACCGCATAAAGCCACAAACGCAATCGTCTCCCGCAGATCAATTTGCGTGGGGTCATCTGGGTTCACGCCAAACTGATACGGATATGGCGTGGTGTGTTCCTCAGGAATGCCCGGGCCAAGTTTGCCCGGTGTCGAGCGCTCGGGATCCGGCCGATGCGGCACCATGTCAAATGTACTCAGGCGCACGGCGAGATCGATGTCGTTGCCCTCTGCCCGAATCCCCGCCACGATCTCGCGCAGGATGCGCGTGCGATTTTCAAAGCTGCCGCCAAACTTCCCTTCCCGCGTGTGGGCACCCAGAAATTCGTGCAGCAAATAGCCGTGGCAATGTTTGAGATCCACAAAGTCCGCCCCCACCTCATGCGCAATGCGAGCGGCTCGCACATAATTGGCAATCAGTTCCTCCACCTCGCCATCCGTCCACACATTCCCGTCGCCCTGGACCTTGAATTTGTCATCCAAAATCGGATGCCGATACGCAATGCGCGGTTCGTAGGTAAACTTTCCACTCGGGCGGCAGAAGCGTCCGGAATGCGTCAACTGAAAGCCCAGAGCCAAGTCGTCGGTTGTGCCATACTTTTCGCGATGGGCGGTCAGCAGGAGGTCGCGTAGCTCCACCAATCCGGCCTGATTGGCTTCGTTGATGATCAACTGATTCGGATTAGCGCGTCCATCCGGTCGCACGGCCATGGCTTCCGCGCCGCAAATTAATTTCGCGCCGCTCTCACCGAAGCGCCGCCAACGTCGCCGCATCGGATCGGTCACTCCGCCATCGGTCGTGCCATCCCAGCCCTCCATCGGATGCAGCGCAATTCGGTTGCCGAGGGTTTTGCCGTTTACCGTGAGCGCCGTCAACGGTTGGCCAATAGGCGAATCACTTCCTGCGATTTCATCCTCACAAGGAATCTCGATCCCCAACGAAGCCACGTGCGCGCGAAACGCGTCCACCGTCTTCAACGACGGAATTCGCGTCAGCTTGAACGGCGCACTCATGCCGTGGGCATTTGTTCCACGATGTGCCGGAGAATGTCGCGGTCGCTTTCCGGACGTTTGGGCGATTGCGGGTGCGTATGGTCGCACTCGATTTGACCGCGCAACTTGAGAAACATCGCCGCCGAATGTTTGTAGGCCGGCACCGGCGGGCGAAAGGTGAGAAAGCCGAGGTACTGCAACCAGTCGTTCAGCTCATAAAACGCCGGATCCCCCGCAGCCCAAGCGGCATCACGGCGGGCAAACACATCCGGCGCGAACGTACTCAACCCGAGCAGGTAATCGCTGCCGTACATGACCATATCAATGGCCAGATCGTTGCCGGTGAACACGTGAAACTCAGGCCGCAATTCGTCGCGCAGCAACAATCGCTGCCATTCCAACTCGCGATTGAGCGAGGAATGTTTCGAGCCGATCAAGCGGTCGATTCCAAGCAGTCCGCGATAGACGTCCATCGAGTAGATTTTCCCGAACGGCGCAAAGACATCGCTCAACTCAAAACCAACCAAAGCATCCGCGTGACTCGCGAGTTTCGCGTAGCTGGCCACAATGGCCTCATCCGATTGGCCGGTGAGGCCAAATGATTGAAAGATCACCGGCGTGCCGCCGTGGTGTTGGATCATTTCCATTTGGCGAAGGTATTCGCCATCATCGAATGCCGCCCCAGGTTTATCACCGACAAATGCGCCGGCCACAAAATCATTGGTCTCCGCCTGCGTCAGCTCCAATGCGCGCCGGCGAATGGAATCATCAATGAGATTGCCGAAGCCGGTATCCATATTCACCGCCGGCGCCAATCCAACCGCCACAGTGCGCTGCACATGCGCGGAGAAACCGGTCCAATCAGGATCCCCGTTTTCCTGAAACGGGAGTAAAATGGCGGAGATGCCGCGAATCTTCCGTCGCGGCCGAATCATTGAAACTGGATTGATCACGGGCAATTAGGCCAGCATTTCTTATATTTCTTACCGCTTCCGCAAGGGCATGGATCGTTACGTCCCACCTTGGGACCTGATCGAACAGGACGTGGAGCCGCTGAACCTTGTTCCCCGCTCACCTCGGCATTGACTTCGCTGACAATGTTGCCAGCCTGGGCAATGGAGGGATCAAGACCGAGCGCGTTGGCCATCTGCGTACTAGCTTTGTCGGAGAGACTGCGCATAAGATTCACAGCAGCTTCAAGACTGGTCGCGGTTCGGAAAATGTTATGGCAAACCTCCTCGCGGATGTTCTCCATCAAGTCCATGAACATATCGCGCGCTTCGGTTTTATATTCCACCAATGGATCTTTCTGGCCGTAAGACCGCAGGTGTACCGATTGACGCAGGCCATCCATTGCATATAGGTGTTCGCGCCAAAGGCGGTCGATCGAAACCAGAATCGCACGCCGCTCCACATGTACGAGTGCCTCCGGATCTTCGGTTTTAATTTTTACGCGGTACACTTCCTGCACAGCATCAAAGATGAAATGGCAAAGGGCGTATTGCTCGCGAGTAAGTCCATCATACATACTGCCTTCAGGCGGCGTTTCTGAAGCCTTTTCGGCGGTCTGCTTCAATTCTTCCTCGCCCAAGCCCACAGGAAAGGTTTGGTTTACCCATGCAGCCAACCCGGTGTAATCATACCCAATCTCTTCCCCCTCAAAGCCTTGTGGCATGTAGGATTCGACGCGTTTGACGATCACATCTTCTACTACGTCAAACATCACATCGCGGACGTCATCTCCCCTGATGATGTTGTTGCGAAAACCGTAGAGCTGTTCACGCTGCTTATTCATCACGTCGTCATATTCCAAAGTGCGACGACGAATTTGGTAATGGTGTTGCTCCACGCGTTTTTGGGCACTCTCGATGGAGCGGTTGAGAAGCGGATGGGAAATTTCCTCGTCCTCTTCCATGCCCACTTTTTGCAACATGCCAGTCATCTTCTCACTGTTGCCATAACGCCGCATTAAGTCGTCCTCGAGGCTGAGGAAGAAGTGCGAGCTTCCGGGATCGCCCTGACGCGCACAACGGCCGCGCAACTGGCGATCGATCCGGCGTGATTCATGGCGCTCGGTACCGAGTACGTGCAGACCACCGAGATCTGGCACGCCTTTGGCCAGCTTGATATCCGTGCCGCGCCCGGCCATGTTGGTGGCAATAGTTACCGTGCCGCGTTGCCCTGCGCGGGAGACAATTTCCGCTTCTTGTTCGTGAAACTTCGCGTTTAACACGCTGTGCGGAATGCGGGATTTCTCCAGCAATCGCGAAATGTGCTCACTGGTTTCCACCGCCACGGTACCCACCAGCACGGGGCGTCCTTCGGCGTTTAAGCGGCGCACCTCTTCGACAACGGACTTGAACTTCACCTTTTCGGTGAGATAAATGGAATCGTCATTATCTTGGCGTAGACACGGGCGGTTTGGTGGAATGACGAGCACGCCGAGTTTATAGATATCAAAAAATTCCGCCTGCTCGGTCTCGGCCGTGCCGGTCATGCCAGCGAGCTTGGTGTAGAGACGGAAGTAGTTCTGGATGGTGATGGTGGCGTAGGTCTGGGTTTCTTCCTCGATCTTGACGCTCTCCTTGGACTCCACCGCTTGATGCAGACCATCGCTCCAGCGGCGGCCTTCCATCGGGCGACCGGTGTTTTCATCCACGATCACCACCTTGTTACTTTGCACAATGTACTGCACATCCTTTTCGTAGAGGCAGTAGGCCTTGAGCAATTGTGAGGTCACATGGATACGCTCTCCACGCTCCTGAGCCGCGGCTTGCACACGCTGTTTCTCGGTCAGTTTTTCCTGTGGCGAGAGGGATTCATTGGAATCGATCTCGTGATGCGCGATCACGGTGTCTGGCATCATAAAGGCTTCTGAATCGTTGGGGCTGAGGAAGCTACGCCCTTTCTCCGTGAGATCCGCATCATGGCTTTTCTCGTCGATGGCAAAAAACAGCTCCTCCTTTTGAGCATACAAGAGCTTCTTGGTTTGATCCTTGTGCAGCTCCATTTCCGCCAATTCCGAACGACGGCGATTGGCGGGGTCCACCTTGGCTTCGAGCAATCCGGAATGCTTGGGCTGGCCTTGCTGCACTCGATAAAGCAGCAAACCGATCTCGTGCTCGATCTCTGCATTTTCAGATTCGCCCAGATTTTTGATGAGCTCGTTGGCTTCGCGAATGTACTTGTCGCACAGCCTCTTTTGTTGCCGCACCAAGTCTTGGATGCGCGGCTTGAGCTCGGAGTACAGACGCTGATCTTGCTTCACTTGCGCCGGACCACTGATGATCAACGGCGTGCGGGCTTCATCAATAAGGATCGAGTCCACCTCATCCACAATGGCAAAGTAATGGCCGCGTTGCACCTGTTCCTCGGCGCTTTGAGCCATGCCGTTGTCGCGCAGATAATCGAAGCCCATTTCCGAGTTGGTGCCGTAGGTGATGTCGCGGTTGTACATTTCCCGCCGGGCACTGGGTGGTTGGTCATGCTGGATGCAACCCACGGTCAATCCCAGGAAAGTGTAAAGCGCTCCCATCCATTCGGAGTCACGAGCGGCCAGGTAATCGTTCACCGTCACCACATGCACGCCGCGGCCGGCCAGGGCATTCAGGTAAACAGGCAAGGTGGCTACGAGGGTTTTACCTTCACCAGTCGCCATCTCGGCAATGTTTCGTTTATGCAGGGCGTAACCGCCGATGAGCTGCACATCGAAGTGAACCATTTCCCAGAGCACTTCATGGCCGCGCACATCAATATTTTTGCCGCACAACCGCCGAGCACCTTCCTTCACCACCGCGAAGGCCTGCGGCATAATTTCATCCAACCGCAACGCAAGCTGGTCATCATCCTCGATCGCGCCCAACTCCTCCTGCCACGCGCGGGTTTGACCACGGAGTTCATCATCCGACATGGCCTCCAATTGATCCGCGTACGCATATACCTGCTGGATCAAGGATTTCTCGATACGCTTGATCTCGCGGTCGTTTTTCGTGCCAAAAATTTTCTTAATAAATCCGAGCATATTGAATCGCCTCAGGAACGGCGGAACGTAGGGGTTTTGCGAAAAAAGGTCAAAGAAATCCGCCTTTAAGACAGGTGCTTAGCCGCTTCTTCCGGTGTAGCGGCATCGTGAACCAAAGCCATTAGAGCGCGGGTCATGCCGCCGGGGTTGGCGTGCTGGATGATATTGCGGCCATACACGATGCCGCGCGCGCCTTGCGCCAGAATGGCGTGGGTGCGCTGGAGAATCTCTTCATCGCTCACTCGACCGCCGCCGCGGACAAGCACGGGGATGTCGCCGGCAACTTGGATGACTTGATGGTAGTCTTCAGGATTATCGGTGGGATCAGCCTTGATCACGTCCGCACCAAGCTCGCAGGCCTGCCGGACGAGAGGCATAATTTTATCCAAATCCCCATCCACCTGATAACCGCCGGCCTCGGCGTTGAGCTTAAACACGAGCGGCTCGATCATCAACGGCATCGCCAACGCGTCGCACTGCGACTTGAGGTCGAGGATGTTTTGAATGCAATCGTCGGTCACTTCCGGCGCGCTCGGGATGCGAAAGAGATTCACCACCACACACGCGGCATCCAGCTGCACGGCCTGTTCGGCGGCATCCTCGATCACGCGGCTGAATAGGTGATCAGGCAAATCAGTGCCGTACACATTGGCCACATCCGTGCGCAACACGAGCGCCGGCTTTTGTTTGCCGGGAATCTGCTGCAAGAGACGCGCCTGGCCGAGAGTCAACTGGATCGCATCCGGATCCGCCTCCACCAAGGTCTGCACCGCAGCATCGAGATTTTCAATGCCCTGCAGGAAGCTGCGCTCATTAAAAAACCCGTGATCTACAGCCACATCAAAGCAGCGGCCGGATTTCGCGTTGAACAAACGGTTCAGTCGATATGCCTTCATGGGAACGCGCCGTTTATACGTGCGCGCGAAGGCCATTGCTAGCGGCGAATTGTCGCGCGCCGGATTGGCAGAGCTTGATGAAGGTATCCTCCGCCCAGCCCATCGGCCTCTCTTTCCAATACAGCACGCCCCATTGGCGCTTGAGTTTACGACGGCCGAGCGGCAACGCCACCAGGGATTTTTTGGTTAATTCATTTTGTGCCACCCACGGTGCCAGGATGGTCACGCCCAAACCGAGCTTCACCAACTCCTTGATGGCGGACATACTGCCCATGTCGATGACGGATTTGATGGCCATTTTTTCGGTTCGGAAATAGTTCTCAATCTGCTCAAAGGTGCGACTGTTGCGCAAATACAGGATGTACTGTTCACGCGGGATTTCCATCCGCACGGCCTTCCGAGCCTCAGCCCAGGGATGCTTGGGGTTTACAAGAAACATCAGTTCATCGGTGAACAATGGTGAGAAGCTAAAGTCTGGTTCGCGTTCGGGCTCCAGAGTCACGGCCACATCGATCGTGTTGGCTCGTAACGATTCCACGATCTCTTTGGTGTCCCCTGGTTCAATGCTTAGTCGGCACTTGGGAAACTCCTTTTGAAATTCACGGAGAACCGGCGGCAGGATGTACTGACAGGCGGCCGCACTGGCACCAACGCGCAAACGGCCTCGACCCCATTCGCCGAGTTGATCCAACTCCGCCCGCGCGAGAATCATTTCGCCAAAGATTTTATCGACGCGCTGAAAAAATTGTTCGCCCGCCTGAGTCAGCAGAACCTTTTTCCCCACCCTGTCTAAAAGACGACAGCCCACATCCTCCTCCAGCGCCTTCATCGCATGACTCACAGCGGACTGCGTGAGATGCAACTCTTTTGCTGCTTTCGTAAAACTTCCCTTACGCGAAAGCATAAGAAAGGCCCTTAACTGCCGACTGTCTAAGGGATTATTTGTGTATGAATCATATTCATTCATTATCAAAAAACAATGAAAGCTATTTTCGTGCCAATCTTATGGAATTGGCACAAGAGACGCTACCGTTCAGAGCATGGAGGATAGTAACATGAAAGCTGGACCAATCGACTACATCTTCGCTGCTCTGACAGCACTGACTGTCACAATCTGCGTTGGATGCATTTTATTAATGTGAGAAGATCTCCCCTCTTGGGGCCAACAACATTTTGCACCTGATATACGGAAGTATACCATGCGCAAAACTTCCCTTGGACTCCCAAGCCATCCGCGCGGTATTCTCTGCCCATGAGCGAGGATTTCCGGCTGATTTCGGTGGCTGCATTGCTGACGCAGGATGGCGTGGCGGTGGGCGATCGGATCAGACTACGCGGCTGGGTGCGTACGCGGCGCGATTCCAAAGCGGGTCTATCGTTTGTGCAGCTGCACGATGGCTCCTGCTTCGAGCCCGCCCAGGTGGTGGCGCCGGGTGAACTAGAGAATTACGCCAGAGAAGTGCAGCACCTGACCACCGGCTGTTCGCTGATTGCCGAGGGCGAGGTGGTTGCCTCCGAGGGCAAAGGCCAGAGTGTCGAGCTGCTGGCCACACGCATTGAGCCGGTGGGCATGGTGGACGATCCCGAGACCTACCCCATGCCGGCCAAGCGGCATACCTTTGAATACCTACGCGAGCAGGCGCATTTGCGCGTGCGCACCAATGCCTTTTCCGCGATGGCCCGCGTGCGGCATTGCGTGGCGAATGCAATTCATCGGTACTTTCACGAGAACGGATTTTACTGGGTGCACACACCGATCGTGACCGGCAGCGATTGCGAAGGGGCGGGCGAGATGTTTCGCGTGAGCACGCTGGATCTCGAAAACCTGCCGCGCACCGAAAGCGGCGCGGTGGATTTTGCGCAGGATTTTTTTGGCAAGGAAACCAACCTGACTGTGTCCGGCCAGCTGAACGTGGAGAGCTACTGCCTTGCCTTGAGCAAGGTGTACACCTTCGGGCCGACCTTTCGCGCGGAGAATTCCAACACTTCACGGCATCTCGCAGAGTTTTGGATGATCGAGCCGGAGATTGCTTTCGCTGATCTGTCCGACGACGCCGACTTGGCTGAGGATTTTTTGAAGAGTATTTTCCGCACGCTGCTCGATGAGCGCGGCGATGACATGGCGTTTTTCCAGCAACGCGTGGACAAGGGCTGTATTGAGCGGCTCGAGAAATTTGTCGATGCCAGCTTCGAGCGCATGGATTACACCGACGCCATCGCGCGGTTGGAGAAGGCGGTCGCCGACGGGCACAAATTCGAATTCCCCGTGAACTGGGGCATGGATTTGCAGAGCGAACACGAACGCTGGCTCACCGAGGAACACATCGGTCGGCCGGTGGTGGTGATGAATTATCCGAAGGACATTAAGGCTTTCTACATGCGCATGAACGATGACGGCAACACCGTTGCCGCCATGGATGTGCTCGCGCCCGGCATCGGCGAGATCATCGGCGGCTCCCAACGCGAGGAACGCCTCGACGTACTCGATGCAAGACTCGAGGAATTGGATTTGGAGAAGGACGATTACTGGTGGTACCGCGACCTGCGCAAATACGGCACTGTCCCGCACGCCGGCTTCGGCCTCGGCTTCGAACGCACCCTCATCTACGCCACCGGCATGGCCAACGTGCGCGACGTGATTCCGTTTCCCCGCACGCCGAAAAACGCGGCGTTTTAGTTCTCACGCAGAGACGCGGAGGCGCGGAGAATGGGATCGGATAATCTCTGCGCCTCCGCGTCTCTGCGTGAGAATTTATACCGTGAGATCGCAGCTTACAGTTAGTGTCTCCCCCGGTTTCACGGTGGTGTTTCCGGGGAGATGAATCGTGAGGGTTAGGTTTTCCGTTTGCAGTAGCACTTCCTGATGCGCGCCCCGGTTTGTTGTCGACACCACTTTTCCGGTGAAGGCAGTTGAACCGTCGTTGGAGTTCTCGACGAGTTGCCATTGGTGGGGTCGAGCCGGGACGACCTGGCCTTCGCCCGTCTCGGCCGCGATGGAGTGGGGTGCATCCGGCAGTAGGCCAAGCGGGATGAAATTCGTTTTACCGAACAACCGGGCGACGTGCGGGTTGGCCGGGCGATCGTAAATCTCAAGCTGCGTGCCGACCTGTTCTGCTGTGCCCTCCCGCAACACGACCATCCGGTCGGCCATCACCATGGCGTCCTCGATGTCGTGCGAGACAAATAGCGCCGTGGTGTCGGTTTCGCGGAACAGCTTGAGCAATTCCGAGCGCACAGAATCCCTCAACTCCGGGTCGAGATGACTAAGCGGCTCATCAAGCAGCAGGAGTGACGGCCGGGTGGCGAGCGCGCGGACGAGGGCGACCCGCTGTTGTTGGCCACCGGAAATCTCGTGCGGATATCGCTGTTCCAGCCCGGCGATGTCAGCCATCTCCATCAACTCACCGATCCGGTCGGGGTCATCCGCCGCCCCTTTGCCGAAGGCGATGTTTTGCGAGACGGTCTTGTTGGGGAACAGGGCGTAGTCCTGAAAAACCAAACCGCAATCCCGTTTCTCCGGCGGGACAAACCGGGTTGGCGAATTGAGCGTGGTGCCGTTGAGCATGACCTCGCCCGCATCTGGAATCTCCAGCCCGGCGATGACGCGGAGCAGCGTGGTTTTGCCGCTGCCGCTGCCGCCGATGAGCGCGACGATCTCCCCCTGAGCGCATTCAAAACTGACCCCGTCGACTGCCGGAGGGTCGGTCGCGGTGTAGCGTTTGGTTACGGATTGCAGGGTCAGGAGATTCATTGTTTGGGGACGCGCATTTGTTGATTCAGCCAGATCACTGGCAGGAGGCTGACGAGGATAATGCAAAGTGCCGGCACGGATGACTCGGGTATCTGCGACTGAAAAACAAGGTCATACGTCTTGGTCGAGAGCGTTTCAAATTCGGCCGGCCGGAGGATCAGCGTCAGCGGCAGCTCTTTCATCGTGTCCACAAAAACGAACAGGCCGCCGGCGATGAGAGCGTTGCGCAGCAGCGGCACGTTGACATGAAACAGCGATCGCGCCGGGGTGGCTCCCAGCGTTTGTGATGCCTGATTGAGCTGCGCGCAGTTCCGCTCCATGCCGGCGTCGATCGGCTGCCAGGCGACCGCGAGAAAGCGGATGACATAACACAGCACCAGCACCGTGAGTGAGCCGGTGAGAATCCAGCCGGTGGCTTGTGTCACCTGCCCGGCGACGAGCAGGATGCCCATCGCGATCACCGCGCCCGGAACGGCGTAGCCGAGGATAGCCAAGCGGTTGGTTGCCCCGGCCGCTTGGCTGCCGAAGTATCGCGCGGTGAAGGCGAGGAACAGCGCGATCATCACTGTGGCCAAGCCGGTCGCCGTCGCGACCCCGATGCTGTTGAGTGTGAGCTTCAGGAAGGTCGCGTCGAGCACCTTGCCCCCAGTGAGGCTGGCCCAGTAGGCCAAGCGCGAGAGCGGCAGTGTGAACCCGATCATCAGCGGTACGAGGCAACACAGGAAGGCCAGGCCGGCCTTCGCTTGGCCAAGCGGATACCGCTGGAACGGCCGATCCGACGGGCTGGTTTTGTGAAACTTGGCCCCAAAGCGAAGCCACTTTTCCAGCAGCAACAAAAACAGGATCAACACCATCAGGCAGGCGGCCAGGCGCAGTGCGCCCGGTAGGTCGCCCATCGAGACCCAGGTGCGAAAGATGCCGGTCGTGAAGGTCGGGACGCCGAAGTGTTTTACCGCGCCGTAGTCGTTGAGCGTCTCCATGATCACCAACGCCAGACCGCCGATGATCGCCGGTCGGGCCAAGGGCAGGGCGACGCGCCAAAACACCGACTGCGGCTCGTGGTCAAGCGTCTGCGCCGCTTCGGCGAACCGGCTGCCCTGCCGCGAAAACGCCGCCCGAGCGACGAGGTACACGTACGGGTACAGCACCGCCGCGAGCACGACGGTCGTGACCGGGTACACCATCGTGTCGCTGAGCCACGTCATCGCCTCCGGGCTGATGTTGGTGCGCACCCAAATGAGCAGCGGGGTCAACCAGTCGATCAGGTCGAAGTAGGCAAAGGCGGCAATGTAGGTCGGGATGGCCAGCGGCAGGATGAGAGCCCACTCAAAAAACCGGCGCCCGGGAAATTCACAACACGCGACCAGCCACGCGGTCGAGACGCCAAGCAGCAGTGACAGTCCCGCCGTGCCCACCACGAGGATGGCTGAGCCCTTGAGGTAACGGCCGAGAACCGTGTCGCGAAGATGCTCCCAGCTTTCCGTCGGGCTGGTGATGTGCCAAAGCACCTCGGCCATCGGCAGAAACAGGAACAGGCCCAGCAACACGGCGGCCACCGTCCAGCCGTTGA
>CAJWVY010000045.1 GCA_913048135.1 uncultured Verrucomicrobiales bacterium | reverse complement strand
CGCCGATCACAGTCACCTCACCGAGATCCATCTGAGCCCAAGCTTGATCGAGATAAAAATCATCCCGACGAAACCCCCCATCGATTGTAGTGTTAGTGGAGCCGAGATCGCTAGTCCCGCCGGAAGCCAAACGGAAACCGGTTTTTACACCATTATTCATTTCAGCTGTACCCCCAAAACGGAAACGATATCGCCAACGATCTTCCGCTGAAGCCCCGTTAGAAGCGCTATCGTACGTGTGATCATAGCGCAAGCGCAGATCCCCTTTGAGCGTCAGGCTGTTAACCCAGCGGGGCATGCTGTTGTTGAATTCCGAGTTGGCTTCTTCGGCGATCGCAGCAGCTTCACCTTCGGAAATGACGCCCTTCTCCACGAGTTTCTTGAGCAGGCTCGCATTATCCCCAGCTTCAGCGTTGAAGGCGGCAAATCCAGTCAGAACGCCAAGGCATAGATTCTTGTAACTGTTTCGTAACATTTAATGTAACTAATCCCGAATCGCTTCAGCCTGTCAATTCAACAAAAAAACGGCCCGGGGTTATCCCGGGCCGCCTGCTATTTTGTTGATCTAATTTGTCCTAGAACTTGAATACGATATCCGCTTGGATCCGATCGTTCTCGGTGGTGCTTTCGGCTGAGCCGTCAGCATCATTGTTTTCAGTGCGGAACCAGGCAAAGGCCAACTGTGTGTTGTCGGCTAAGTTGTACTTGGCCTTAATCACAATTCCCTCAGCATCAGTACCATTGTAGTACTTACCGGCACTGGAGCCGGTACCATAAGCACCGAAGTCCGAGTCACTGTAGTCATCATACACCGAGTTCGCTTCAAGCTCACGATACTCAATGCTTGCTTCCCATTGACCAGCCTTTTTGGCGCTGCCGTACTTCACACCGTAGATGAGACCCTCGTTAGCAGAGCTCGCAGCGTGGTTCTCAATGAGGCTACCATACAACTTCACGCCAAGTCCTTGCTTGATGCTAAGGGCGGCATCCAAGGACGAGATCGAGAAGTTTTCACCTGAAGTATTACCGGCGTTATCAGAATGGATGGTGTCATCGAAGATACCGTCTTGAGAAGTGTAACCACCCCAAGCCAAGTCCAGTTTCATAGTGTCGCTCAAGCTTGTGCTGGAGGCAATTTGGTACAAGTAAAGGTACTCGTCATTGGAGTCACCGCTGTTCTCATCCTGAATCCAAACACCAGTATTGATACCAACTGTGGTGCTACCAAATTCAATGTCGTTATAGTGGACTTGGAGACCTTCAGGAGTGATATCCCCATCAAGGATCGCCTTGGAGAACTTAAAGCCCGTCTTGTCTTGGCTCGGCATCTTACCGCCATACACGGTGAAGCCATTGCCTGACCAGCTAGCGTAAGCCTGATCGATGTAAATATCATCATTCTGCTGATGATCATCCATCGTGGTGTTCGTAGAATTTGGGTTCGTGCCACCACTGGCTAAACGGAATCCGGCTTTCCAGCCATTACCGATGTCAGCAGTACCGCCAAAACGGAAACGGTAACGGAAGCGATGACGAGCAGGGCGGCCATCGGTTTCGGCAGCCGCATCACCATTTTGCTTTTGCTCATAACGTAGGCGCAGATCACCCTTAAGAGTCATACTGTTCACCCAGCTAGGCAAAGCTGCTGCGTCGTTCCATTCGTTGTTGGCTTCTTCGGCGAGAACGGCTGCTTCACCTTCGGTGATCACGCCTTTCTCCACGAGTTTCTTAAGAAGACTCGAGTTTTCCCCAGCCTCAGCGCTCATGGCGGCAAAACCAGCCAGTACGCCCAAGCCAAGGGCTTTGGTCATATTATTTTTCATTGTTAGTGTATAGGTTGTTAACGATTATACTGCAGTGTTTAATGATGAAATGAACAAGTCATTTCCACACCCAAAAAGGCGTGAACATTTGCGAGCGGCACTATGAAAATAAACTGTGACAGAGAAAGGTCGGAAGTGTGACATTAAGGTGACGGAGCCCAATAATCGCAGAGCTGTCACGTGGGTCACTGGCCTGTTTCGGCCAAAGTGGCCTTTGTCTTAGGGCGGGTAGGCAAAGTAAAATAGAAGGTCGTGCCGCGATCCACCTGGCTTTCCACTCGAACCCGGCCTCCATGAGATTGAATGATGTGTTTCACAATAGACAGCCCCAGTCCGGTGCCGCCAGCATCACGGCTGCGGGCTTTATCAACGCGGAAGAAGCGTTCGAATATTTTATCCAAAGATTCAGCTGGAATGCCGGGACCGTCGTCAGTGATGGCTACTTCAACCATTTCTTGCCCCGCCTCATATTCCGGGGTTTCCACCCGCACAGTACCACCATGGCGACCATATTTGATGGCGTTATCGACGAGATTAAAAATAACCTGCTGCACTCGGTCTCCATCAATGTGTAATACGAGGTTTCGAGGTAATGCATTAACGAGTTTTACTTTTTTATCCGTCCCACGCTGTTCCAGATCTTCCATCACTCGATTAACCACCGAGTTTAATGACATCGATTGTGGATTCATGACCAATTGCCCACTCTCGATCTGGGAGATGACGAGGATATCCTCAATTAGAAAGTTAAGCCGATCCGCATGTTTATCGATGGTTTGAAGAAACTTCATGCAGTGAGTCGGGTCATCTTTGGCTCCGTCCATCAACGTCTCCACGAATCCCTTGATCATCGCCAGAGGCGTGCGGAGTTCGTGACTAACATTGGCCACAAATTCGCGCCGGGTATTTTCCAGTCGCTTCAATTCGGTGAGGTCATGGAACACCAGAATTAATCCACGATAACGTCCTTCGTGGGTGAGGTTCACAACATTCGCTTCCAGAATGCGATTCTCTGGCGTGGTGAGGGCAATCTCTGCCTTTAAAATGCTACCCTTCTCCTTAGCGGCCCGGCAGAGTTCATGTAGATGATGG
This sequence comes from uncultured Verrucomicrobiales bacterium, assembly GCA_913048135.1. Taxonomy (GTDB): domain Bacteria; phylum Verrucomicrobiota; class Verrucomicrobiia; order Limisphaerales; family UBA1100; genus UBA1100. The sequence goes on along the minus strand of CAJWVY010000045.1, from coordinate 16,110 downwards.
GAGCGCACGGCGTAGTCCATCGTTTGCCCAATGCAATCGTCGCTAACACCAAAGGTACGCCGAAAGGCTGCGTTAGCCATTTCGATTTTTTCTTTGGAAGATAACACCAATACGCCCTCCACCATGCTATCAAACAAGGCAGACTGCCGGGCGGCGGTGTGTTGATCGGAATCTTCGCGTGCCTCCTCAAGGCGGCGGATCTTCAACTGTGCCACATCACGTTCATCGCGCAAACGCCGCAGGCGCTGGCGTTGGTTTAAGGAAACGACCGCCAGTATGACTGTGAGAGTGGCCCAGAAAAAGCTCATGCCGACGACACCGTATCACGCCCGAGGGCCGTCCAGAAGTTAATTGGACGATTCGGCAAAGCGATAGCCCACACCCCGAACCGTACCCAAATAATCTGCAGCGGCGCCCAACTTGCTGCGCAGTCGGCGCATGTGAGTATCCACGGTGCGGGTGTCAATGTAGTTGTCGTACTCCCACACATCGCGCAGAAGTTGCTCGCGGTTTTGCACCCGACCTCGGCGGCTGGCGAGGATGGAAAGCAGCTTGAATTCAGTAGCGGTAAGTTCAACGGGTTCGCCGCTGACCAAGACCAGATGGCGATCGGAATCAATGGTGAGTTTCCCGGCCACGATCTTGGCTGGTAACGGCACGGCCTTGGTGTCCTGTCGGCTCAACAGGTTTTTGATTCGCAAAACCAGCTCGCGTGGACTGAAGGGTTTGGTGACGTAATCATCAGCACCCAACTCCAGCCCCAGCACGCGGTCGATCTCCGCAGCCTTGGCGGTGAGCATAATGACGGGAATGTCCGAGGTGATCGGATCATTCTTGAGCGTACGACAGGCGGCCATGCCATCGACCTCGGGTAACATCACATCTAGTACAATCAAATCCGGCAGCCCTTCACGGGCTTTGCGGATGGCCTCCTCGCCGTCCTCGGCGGCAATCACCCCGTAACCGGCGGCACGCAAATTAAATTCCACCAGCTCAATGGCATCCGGCTCGTCATCTACTACGAGGATTGTCTTCACGGGGCCTTTCATAATGTGACAACGCGGAATTAATGTGACACCCGGGTTACATTTGCGTAACACCGACTGCCGTGGCCGGGTTAGTTGTTGTGCCGGATGTCGGCGGCTTCCTCAATGAAGACCACATCCTCGGCGATATTGATCGCGTGATCGCCCACACGCTCGATGCGTTTCACAATCACCCCCACCTGCATGAGCATGGGAATATCCTGCGGGTTGGCCATCATGGATTGGATCAGTTGCTTCTGGTACATCTTGTTGAGGGTATCCACGCCTTCATCCTGCGGGATGAGTTGCCGGGCCTTCTCCGAATCGTGCTCCACGTAGGCATCCATGGATTCGCGCAATAGCAGACAGGCTTTCTCGCCCATGGCGGCGATTTCCTCGCGCAGCGGTACTTTCCAATCGGCGTGTTTGTTGATGTTAATGATACGTTTGCAAATGGTGCTGGCCTCGTCGCCCACACGCTCAAGGTCATTGGAAATCTTCATGCCTATGGTAATGGCCCGAAGATCAGTGGCCATCGGGCCCATGGTGAGAATCTCCATGGCCAGCTCGTCCACCTCCTGCTCCATGGCGTCGAGCTTGTCATCATCCGCCCGCACCTGTCTGGCCACTTCGTCATCGCCTTCCAACAAGGCATGGACAGACCGCTCCACCATATCCTCTGCCAAGCTGGCCATGGCCAGCAGCTTGCCCTTAATTAAATCTACTCCCTGATCAACCTGCATATTTCAAATTTTCGCCTTAGGAAACCCTATCATGGCTTCAACAAAAAGCAAACGATCAACCAAATCGGCCCGAGACATAATCCTCTGTCCTCTTCTCTTGGGGGTTGGTGAAGAGTTTGGTGGTTTCACCATACTCAATCAGTTTGCCGAGGTAGAAAAATGCCGTACGGTCACTCACGCGTGTGGCTTGCTGCATGTTGTGCGTGACGATCACAATCGTGTAATCGGTCTTCAGCTCATCAATCAATTCCTCGATCTTGCCGGTGGCAATGGGGTCCAAGGCCGAGCAGGGCTCGTCCATGAGAATCACTTCCGGCTCATTGGCTATGGCTCGCGCAATGCACAGGCGCTGCATCTGACCGCCGGACAAGCCAAGGGCACTCTCATGCAAACGGTCCTTAACCTCATCCCAAAGAGCCGAACGCCGCAGACTACGCTCCACAGTCTCATCGAGTAGCGCCTTGTTGTTCCGACCGGATACACGAAGGCTAAAAACCACATTCTCATAGATGGTCTTCGGAAATGGATTATATTTCTGGAAAACCATCCCCACTTTTTTACGAAGGCTGATAATCTCCAGTGCGGGATCGAAGATGCTCTGACCTCCAATGGTGATGTCACCCGTGTGGCTGATACCATCGATCAGGTCATTCATACGATTGAAGCAGCGCAAAAGCGTACTCTTACCACAACCAGACGGCCCGATTAAGGCGGTGACTTTGCGGTTGGGGATCCGCAGGTTCAGGTCAAATAACACCTGTGTACTACCGTAGTTGAAGCCAAAATTATCTTTTACCTCAATCAGAGTCTCCGAATCATTGACGGCTTTGTCTTCGGTGGATCCCGCCGCGGTCTGATCCGCAGGCTGAGGTTTGGATGTTTCCTGAGTTTCCGGTTCGCTCATGAGCGTGGTCATGGTTAATAGAGGTTAAAACGCGCTTGTGGAATATTTTTTCTTCAAATGATTCCGAATTAAGATGGCAGCCAAATTCATCACCACCACCAGTAAAATCAGCAAAAACGTCGTGGCAAAAACCATGGGCTTGGCGGCCTCGGAGTCCGGCGACTGGAAGCCGACATCATAAATGTGAAAGCCCAAGTGCATGAATTTGTAATCCAGATGGATAAACGGTGCCACCGAATCAATCGGCAATTCCGGGGCCAACTTCACCACGCCCACGAGCATCAGGGGTGCCACTTCACCTGCGCCACGGGCCATCGCCAGGATCAGGCCGGTCAACAACCCCGGCGCACTGGCCGGCAACACCACGCGCTGGATCGTCTGCCATTTGGAGGCCCCGCACGCCAGCGCGCCTTCGCGCACGGCCCGCGGTACGGCCGCCAAAGCCTCCTCGGTAGACACTACCACCACCGGCACGGTCATCAGCGCCAAGGTTAGCGAAGCCCAAAGGATGCCGCCGGTGCCGAAGTACGGCACTTTGCTGGCGACATAATCAGGAAAGAACAGGCGATCAATCGTGCCTCCGGCCATGTAGATAAAGAAGCCCACACCAAAAGCGCCGAACACAATCGACGGCACGCCGGCCAGGTTATTGACCGCAATGCGCACGCCTCTCACGAACAATCCGTCCTTCGCATATTCGCGCAGGTAAATCGCCGCCAACACGCCAAAGGGCATCACCGCAATACTCATCAGCACGGTCATGACAAATGTGCCGAAAATAGCCGGGAAAATGCCGCCTTCCATGTTGGCTTCGCGCGGATTCTCACTGAGGAAACCCCAGAATTGCGAAACAAAGAACCCCACCTTGTCGCCAAACCCAAACTGGTTCGGCTGATAAATGTGCACGAAATCGCCCAGCGGCAAGGTCTTCTCTTCCCCGGTCACCAGCCGGTAGGTCAGGGAATCTTTTTCCTGCGCCTCGCGCATTTCCTCGGCCTGCTTGGCCAATATCTCGTACTCGGCGTTCCACTTTTCCTTTTCCTTTTCCTTGGCGTCAATCTGCGCGGTCAACGCGGCATCGGCTTGCACTTCCTTGGTGGTTTTATTCGCGGTCAACGCCTTGATCTGAATATCAATTTTCCGGATGGCGTGATTGATGCGGCCGATGTCTTTTTTCTCTAGGGCCGTGTACTTCGCCCGGCGCTCGTTGCATTCCTCCACCAACGCGTACAGTTTCGTGGTGAAATCAGGGGTCTCGGCCCGGAGCACCTCGTTGGTGCCCAGCTGCATTGAAACCGGATAGAAAATGGCGTTTCCGTACTCCAACCGCTCGGCCACCATGATGTCCTTGGGCTGGGTCAGCTTGGTCCGGTCCGACTCCACCAGATCGGCCTGCGGCACGAACTTGTACATGAAGCCGTAGATGTCCTTATTGCCGACAAAGAACTGATACTCCCGTGTGCCATCGTCCGCGCCGGTAATCTCACGATCCATGGAGATCGCTCCGGCAAACACATTGGTCTCCGCCGACACCCGGTGGGTGCTGTTGGCATCCAGCTCCAGCTGATACACCGGCTTAGGCCAGAAAACTGTGATGCCATTCACAAAGATTACCCACAACAGGCACACCACCATCACGGTGCCCAAGGCCAACCCCATGGCAGTAAGCCATACCATCGGTTCGCCGGCCGGACGTTGTTTGAGATCCTCGAGTTTCATCCTAATCGCTCACTGCCTTGTATTTGCCGCGCAGATGCTGGCGGATGACTTCAGCGATGGTGTTCACTGTAAAAGTTAGGAGGAACAGGAGCATCGCTCCCAAAAATAATGCCCGGTACAGCGTGCTATGCTGGGCCGCCTCGGGTAGCTCCACGGCGATGTTGGCCGCGAGCGTGCGCATCCCAGAAAAGATATTCCACTCCATAATGGGTGTGTTACCCGTAGCCATCACCACAATCATGGTCTCACCTACCGCCCGACCAAAGCCAATCATGACTGCAGCAAAAATTCCGGCGGCGGCAGTGGGCAACACCACCCGCCAGGCGGTTTGCCAGCGGCTCGCCCCCAAAGCTAATGAGGCACTCCGCAGATAAATCGGCACATTACTCATGGCATCCTCGGCGATGGTGAAGATGATGGGGATCACCGCGAATCCCATCATGAAGCCGACCACCAGCGAGTTGCGTTGCTCGAACGGAGTGCCCGTGGCTTCCGGCCACCATAAACGGAAGTCGGCCACCTGTTTGCCGGTGGCTTCGTCGGTGACCACAAAGAGGGCTTGCTCCAAGGCTGGCCCGAGTTCCCAACCAATCCAAGTCACCAAGCCCATCACTGGAATCAGGGCCCAGAACTCGGCGCCTTCGGGCACCAGTGTGCGCGTATTTTTCGGTAACTGGCTCCAGATGAATCCGAAAGCCACCGAGACCGTAGGGATTAGCACGATGATCAGGACCACCGAGGGCACGCGCGTTTCCAAAATGGGTGCCAGCCACAGGGCCGCCAGAAAGCCCAACACCACTGAGGGCAGGGACGCCATGATTTCCATGGTGGGCTTGATAATTTTCGCCCAGCGCGCGGAAAGAAATTGCGAACTATACATGCCCGCCAAAATTGCAATGGGCACGGCAAACATCAGTGCGTACAAGGTGCCTTTCAACGAACCGACAATCAGCGGCATCATCGAGAGTTTCGGCTCGAAGGACGATTCGCCACCGGTCGATTGCCAAGTGTATTGGGGTTCGGGCTGGCCTTCGTACCAGATCTTGCCGAAAAACGCCTTCCAACCGGCCTCCGGATGGGGATCATCCAGATAGCTGAGGTTCAGTTTGCCGGTGCCATCAGAGAACATCAGTAAATCGTATTTCGGCCCAATACCGGCCAGTTGAGGAATATACTCCAGCGTATCTTCCCAGCGCGTCACGCCGGTGGTCGCGTATTGCAGCTTCACGTTTTGTCCGTGCGTGATGAGAAATCCGCGATTGCGCCGGCTGTAATCGAAGCGGTCCGCGCCTCCTTCGAGGTTGGGGAATTCGTTAATCTGCGCGTAGGTCAATCCGCCTTCCTTCTGGCTGTAGCTGCTGAAGATGCGTTGTTCACCATCGGTACCAGTGATCACCAGGGAGGCACGGCCAAAGAGCCAGTCGATTGAGGCGATCTTGGACTCCGGCCGGTCACCCAGCGGTTTAATCGTCTGGACATGCACGAATTTATAAGGCGCCTTCTTGGGTTCATCCGAATCCTCCTCTCCACCCAAACCGCCCAGCAGACCACCACCGCCGCTGTCGCCGGCCACTGATTCGTCGTACTCGCGGCGCAGGTAGTGCAACTGATCCTGATCATCCAGCACCAACAACGCATCCCCGGCGCCATTTACCCGAACCTTCACGGGGTTTTCCACCAGACCGCTGGCATCCACACTGCCCTGCAATGTGAGGCCGCCTTCATCGAACAAGCCGGTGCCGGCTTTAAAGAACAGGAGGTTTAACGCGTTGCTGTCCTCGCCGTTTTGTTGCACGGCCGCTATCACGCGAAGGTCTTCAGCTTCCAGCACATCCACATCCACAATCGCCTGCCCGGCTTCACCGAGTTGGTAGGGCGATTCGGTTTCCAGTTCCACTTCGATGGTGCGGAGAGATTCATCAAACACCGGCCGATAGTTCACCTTCACCAACCGCACGGTGCCGCGGGCACTGGAGAACACCGCCTGTTTCGCGCCGGAATCATACTTCACGTGCTGGTAGGTCTCGTCTTCAAACACCTGCCGGGTGAACTGCCCACGTTCGCCAACGACCACGGCGCCATCCTCCACCGTGTACCGGCGGGCCACCTTTTCGTCATCGGTGGTTTGTTCGCGTTCGAGATCCGTGAAATGAAAGACGCCATCCCGTCCGGCCATGAACGGCAGCTCGCCCCATTCATCAATGCCAAAGATAGCGTACTCTCCCTCGGCAAATTCCACCGTCCCCACCGGTCGCACTTCGGCCCCATTAAAGAGCGGGGTGATCTGCGCGAGAATGAACAGAAAGATCCCGAAAATCGCCGCAATCACGCCCACTCCACCGATCTTAATGAAGCTGTTCATGAACCGGTCAATCCACAAGACGCGCTTGGAAACCTCGAAGCGGTGGGGATCCGGTTTGAATGAAGGCGTGTCAGCCATAGGGGTTGTTCGGGCGGAACGTAGGGGAGTAGCACGTTCCTCGCAAGGCTAGTATCTCAACAATTCGGCAACGGTTTTTCGCAGTTTGTTCACAAAAAAGTGAGGCGGGTTTTTTTCGCCCGCCTCACCGTTTCGCAAAGGGAACAAAGAAGCCCCGCCAGCTGGCGGGGCTATGATTGTTACCAGATGTTTTACTTCAGCTGGCTGAGGAATTTGTTAGCTCCAGCAGCGTTGAGCGAGAAATAACCGTCCTTTTCCACGATCTCCTGACCTTCCTTGGAGAGGATGAATTTCAGGAACTCACGGGTGGTGACATCCATCTTTGTGCCCGGTTTGTGGTTGTAGTAGATGTATAACACACGGCCGAGCGGATACTTACCAGCTAGAGCGTTTGCAGCAGTCGGCTCGTAGAACTTCCCGTCGGGACCGTCCAAAGCCACCGCACGCACGGCGGAAGTCTTGTAACCGTAGCCAGAGTAACCGAGGCCACCCAAGTCACTGCCAGTGCCTTGCACCACTGCGGAGGAACCGGGCTGCTCCTTCACGCTGGAGCTGTAGTCACCGCTGGATAGGGCCACCTTCTTAAACACACCGTAGGTGCCGGAAGCACTGTTACGGCCGTAGAGGCTGATGGCCTTACTAGCCCAGTCACCGGTCAAACCGAGGTCACCCCAAGTCTTGGCAGCTTTGCCACCACGCTTGAATGTGCTTGAGAAAGCGTTGTCCACCTGCTGGAGGGTCATGCCTTCGATCGGGTTGTCCTTGTGCACGAACACCGCGAGGGCGTCAATGGAAGTACCAATGCTGGCGGGCTTGTAGCCGTGCTTCTTCTCAAAAGCATCCACCTCGGTGGACTTCATGGTGCGGCTCATCGGGCCGACTTGGCTACTACCTTCAATCAGCGAGGGAGGCGCAGTTGAAGAACCTTTGCCTTCAATCTGAATTTTCACGTTCGGGTAAAGAGCTTGGAAGCTCTCAGCCCAGAGTGCCATCATGTTGTTAAGAGTGTCCGACCCCACAGAGTTCAAGGTGCCGGATACACCGGACACCTTCTTGTAGGAAGTAAGGTTGGGATCCACCGCGTGTGCGTTGGTCACCACGAGCGCCATCACGGCGGAAGCAATCAGTTTTTTCATCGTCTTGTTTGTTAGGTTTACAATTGTTCTTTTAGGAACCGAGGACAAACTAGGCGCGCTCTGTAACATACGAACGGCGGATTTGTTACAATTAAGTTACGGCAACTTATTCCCAGTAAAACTGAAAAAAACCTAGAAATCTAGCCGCTCGATTGCTTCACTCCGGCAATGCCGTTGCCTTACAAAATCGCTTCGCTGCTGTATGCCTTTCACGAGGATGGCCGCGTTTTGATGATGGAACGCCAGCACGATCCTAACCGCGGCTTATTTAGTCCACCGGGTGGGAAGCTACAAACAGACACCGGTGAGAGCCCACACAATTGCGCTATCCGCGAGGCTAACGAAGAGACTGGCCTGAATCTTTCACCAAACGATCTACACCTTACTGGCATAGTCAGCGAAAACGGCTACCAAGGCGAAACTCATTGGCTCATGTTTCTCTTCGAGATTAAACCCCGCCTCACCGAATTACCGCCCGACCACGAGGAGGGCGCCTTTCGTTGGGCCACTCGCGAAGATCTCGATACTCTCCCTATGCCCGGCACGGATCGCGAACAAATTTGGCCGCTCTTCTGGCAACATCGTGGCGGCTTTTTCGCCGCCCATTGTCATTGCGCCGAGAATCAGCCCGATCAATGGACGCTGCTGCAATCCTCCGTGAACCCGCAACCCGCGACCGGTAAACCATCTTGACCGACGAGCATTTCATGCAGGATGCCATCCGGCAGGCGGTGAAGGCGTACGAGGCCGATGAGGTGCCGGTCGGTGCGGTGATTGTGCGCAACGATCGTGTGATTGCCCGCGCGTGGAACCAAGTTGAAATGCTCAATGACGCCACAGCCCACGCCGAGATGCTGGCTCTCACCGCTGCCGAGGCCGCTGTTGGCGATTGGCGTCTCAACGATTGCACTCTGTACGTCACCAAGGAACCCTGTCCAATGTGCGCCGGTGCCATTGTCCACTGCCGCTTGGCCCGGGTTGTCTTTGGAGTATCCGATCCCAAGGGTGGCGCGGCTGGAGGGGCGATGAATCTTCTCCAGTTTCCTACGCTCAATCACGCCACCGAAATAACCTCAGGCGTCATGGAAGCGGATTGCCGCAGCCTGTTGCAGAGGTTCTTCCAAGAAAAACGCAAATCCTCTAACGGCGCCGGCCAGTGAGCCTTGATTCTGCCAGACTAGACACCGCGCTGGACACCGCGCGCACAGCGCTCCTCGCCGAACGCGTTGCCGAGGGGCATTGGGAAGGCGAACTCTCCAGCAGTGCCCTCTCCACTGCCGTCGCCTGTGCCGCCATGCAACACGTGCAAACAGCCACCGGCACCGAAGAGCATGGCGCACTCATCCAAGGCGGACTGCACTGGCTCGCCGAGCACACCAATGCCGATGGCGGTTGGGGGGATACAACCAAGAGTCTCAGTAATATTTCCACCACCACACTGTGCTGGGCCACCTTTCACGCTGTGCCGGGTGCTTTGGAGGAATACGCCGAGGTTGTCGCCGCTGCCGAACAATGGCTCACAAAGGCCTGCGGCGGCGTGACGCCTGATTATCTCGCGCCCGCCATCATCGCCCGCTACGGCAAGGATCGTACATTTTCCGTGCCGATCCTCACCCACTGCGCGCTGGCCGGCAAGGGGCGCTGGAAGGATGTCATCCAGCTGCCGTTCGAGTTGGCCGCGCTGCCGCGCAACTGGTTTGCCGCGCTACGCCTGCCAGTGGTGAGCTACGCGCTGCCCGCACTCATTGCCATCGGCCAATGCCGGCATCAACATCGGCCTTCGTGGAATCCCTTCACCCGCGTGCTCCGGAATGCCGCGCGCGAAAAAACGCTGCAGGTCCTCGAGCAAATTCAGCCGAGCAACGGCGGGTTTCTAGAGGCCACGCCGCTGACCAGTTTTGTCACCATGAGTTTGGCCGGTTGCGGATTGCCCGATCATCCGGTGGCCCGCAAAGGAATCGAGTTTCTGCACGCCTCGGTGCGCGACGATGGTAGTTGGCCGATTGACACTCATCTGGCGACGTGGGTCACCACTTTATCGGTAAACGCGCTGGGTGAAGATTTGCCCGAGGACGCGCGCGCGCCCATCCGTGAGTGGCTCCTGAAGCAGCAATATCGCGAGGTGCATCCCTTTACCGACGCCGCGCCCGGAGGCTGGTCCTGGACGCCCCTGCCCGGCGGTGTGCCCGATGCCGATGATACTCCCGGCGCGTTGTTGGCTTTGAAACAACTCGGTCAGATCGATGACGCCTCACGTGAGGCCGCCCGCGCTGGGTGCCAGTGGTTGCTCGATCTGCAAAACCGCGATGGCGGGATCCCGACCTTCTGCCGCGGCTGGACCAATCTGCCTTTCGACCGGTCCAGCCCCGATCTCACCGCCCACACCATCCGCGCCTGGCTGGCATGGCGCGAGGAATTGCCCGAGCTGGCCAACCGCCTGGACACTGCCCTGCACGCTGCCGCCCGGTTCCTAGCCCAGAGCGAAGGTGCCGGTCTCGACGGCTGGGCGCCCCTGTGGTTTGGCAACCAACATGCACCAGAGGAAATCAACTGGACCTACGGCACGGCCAAGGTGTTGTTGGCGCTCAATGAACCGGCGCAAATAGCCCTGCCCGGCGGCGGCCTGCGCGTGACTCGCGCCAAGAATGCCCTGCTCGAAATGCAGCGGGACGATGGTGCCTGGAGCGGCTTCAAGGGCGGCGAGGCGTCGATCGAGGAAACCGCACTCGCCCTTGAGGCACTCTCCGGTGTCACTGAAGCTGATGACGAAACGCAAGCCAAGCTCGTCAAAGCCCGCGACCGCGCCGCTGACTGGCTCGTCTCCCAAGTGGAATCTGATGCCTGGACTGAGCCTTCCCCCATTGGCTTTTACTTCGCCAAGCTTTGGTACTACGAAAAGCTTTATCCCATGATCGCCACCGTGGCTGCGCTGTCGAGCTACCGACGCCTTGCCGATAAGCCAGAGGAAACGGTCCCGTAGTAATAGGGGCAAGGAAGGAACGCGTTTTCCTCGTCCCGAATCCCTCAATCAAACCTCCAAAATCCGGACCCAGGTATCCCCGTGTTTAAGGATTTTACGTTCGCGCCAAGGCTCAGCCAATTCGATAACATCGCGTTTGGTGTGGCCGAGTAGCAAGCGCCCTTCCGGCGCGAGCAACTGCGGCAAGAGGGGTTCATCGAGCAACCGTTGTGCCCAACTTTCCGATCGTTGACCGGGCGCAGTCTTGTCGCCATAAGGTGGATCGGCGCAAATGAAATCAAACTGTCGCTTCGCTTCGACCAATTGTTTCACCGCCAGCAAAGCGCATTGCACACGCACATCAATGCGCACTCGTAACGACTGGGTATTACGGCGAATGAATCCGGCGTGCTTCGAGCTTTTTTCCACTGCCACCGCGGAAACCGCGCCGCGACTGAGGCATTCCAGACACAACGCGCCACTGCCAGCGAAGAGTTCCAAAACAGAAGCGCCCTCGATCCATGGACCGAGACTGTTGAAGATAGCCTGCCGCACCTTGTCCGGCGTGGGCCGCACACCCTGACCCGGCGGCACGGCGATTTTGTGGTTCACCCACTGCCCGCCGGTGATGCGCATGATTAACGACCGCCGCTAATGGCCCGGCGCAGACGGGCGTTTTCTGCCTGCAACGCCCGGTACTGCTTAAGCAGTGCTTCGTTTTCGCGACGGGCGTCCTCGAGATTGTCCAGCGCCTGTAGCAGCTCGCTTTCGCCACGCTTGCTGGCGACCTTAAGAAATTCAAAGTCCGTACGCAGCTGACGATTGGCACTCATCTGCTTGGCCATCTCGCCGGGCTCCAGCGCCTTTGGACGGGCGGCCAGAGCTTCGCGCAGGCGCTCCTGATACTCGCGTTCCTTCTGCTGCCACGCAAACCGTTCACGCTGTAAATCCTGTTCGGCCTTTTGCCGCTCCACATGTAATCGTGCTAATTCCTCAGAGGGAGTTAACTCGGTGGGCTTGGGTATATTTGGTGTCTGATGGATGCCTGCCTCCACTTTTGTCGTAGCTTTTTCAACCGGAACCTTGGGCGTAGGGGAAGGAATGGTTTTATGCCCGCTCGCCTGTAATTTTTTGAGGGCGGCGATTTGTTCATCCAAGGATAAGCTTTCAAACGCAGGTGTTCCTGGCTGGGTAACGGCCTTTTCGGCGAGCACGGGGGGTGAAGTTCCTGATGGAAGAGGTGTTTCGACCTTTGGCTTGGGATAAGGGTCAGTCAGCATGGAGGCTGGTGAAATGCCCTGCGTTAGGAGCAACGGCCGCAGTCTGTTATCTAATTGCGTGAGCTTACCCTTTACCAGCTGCGAATCAGATTGCCAGGTGGGATACTCGTTCAGGATGCGGATATAAATCTTTCGAGCCTGCAGATATTTGGCGGAGGCTTGTTCACGGACCTGACGATGTTCCAATGTTAACCCGTCGCTCACCAACTGGTTCGCTTCCGCGTACATTTTGAAGGGGACATCCGCCGCCCAAGAATTAACCGCCCACACGGCTACCCAAACAAACACCCATCCCCATCTCCTCATGTGGGTCCTCTAACAGCCCTCGAATTATTTATCAAGCCTTACAAATTCACCGTCACCCAATTGTGAACGGCCGCCGGTTGACAGGAGCTGGCGGACGTTGCTAGGTTCCGCACGGTTTCAGACCATGGAAAACGCTCTTGGACAGCGGGTGTTGGTGCTGAACCGCTTATGGCAGGCGGTGAATGTCTGTTCCGTTCGCAGGGCGCTCAGCCTGCTCTTCACCGGCAGCGCTCAGGTGGTGTACAACGACGAACAGGGCGGTTTCCACACATTCGATTTCGGCGAGTGGGCGGATTTTTCTGAGGAAGAACCCAGCGATGAATCGATCGCCACGGTGTCCTTTCGTCTACGGGTTCCGCGCGTGATCCTGCTCCTGGGGTACGATCGGTTCCCCAAGCAGGAGGTGAAGTTCACGCGGCACAATATTTTTGAGCGCGACAAAAACACCTGCCAATACTGCGGCAAAGTGTTTGACCGGCGCGACCTGAACCTAGACCACGTGATCCCGCGCCAGCGCGGCGGACCTACCAACTGGGAAAACATCGTTTGCTCATGCGTTCCCTGCAACACGCGCAAGCGCAACCGAACTCCGCGCGAGGCCGGAATGCGGCTGCTGAAAGAGCCTCGTAAACCCAAGTGGCGGCCGTTTATCCAAGTGAGTTTCGGCATGAAGACGCACGATAGCTGGAAGCACTTTATCGACGTAGCCTACTGGAATGTCGAACTCGGCGAGGATAAGGACTAAGCTTCGACTTCCTCGCGCGTAGCAGCCTCGTCGATCATCGCCCAAAATTCCGGGTTCTCCGCCAGCTGATCATCCTCGTCCTGCGTCATTTGCGCGTTGCGAAAGAAGAAATCCTTCAGCGTGTTGCGGGAGAAAATCCGGTGCACCACCACGCCGAGATCATGGCACTCAAAGTACACACGGTAATTGCCCACCCGATATCGGTGCAGCGTCTTCACGCCGCTCTGCAGTTTGCCGTAATACCCGCTGGCCCGCACCTCATCGGGCAGACCGCGAAACTCGCCCAGAATCTGCAGCTGCAAATCCTTCGGCATCCCCGCCAGCTCCGCAGCGCTGGTGGGATTGAAAATAATCTGGAACAAGGCAGATGACATGCGCGTATCTTTCTCCGTGATTTTCCGGCAAACTCCTTTCCCAAGCTGGTAGCCCGTAGGGGAATCGAACCCCTCTCTCAGCCTTGAGAGGGCTGTGTCCTAGCCGATAGACGAACGGGCCATTGGGAAGGCGGAGTCTACCCTGCTTAAACCCATTGTCAATCCTGCACCACCGCTACCTTGAGCGATTGGGGCGTGGGTTGTGCGGCCAACTTCACCGCCTCCGCGGTCTGCGCCAGCGGCAGGGTGTGAGTGATCAACGGCCGCACATCCAGTCGACGGGAGAAGACCCAGCGCGCCACTTCCCTTTGCAGCGTGAAATCGCTCGAGTAACTGCCGATCAGGTCCTTTTCGTCCACGCAAATATCCGCGTACTCCACCGGACCTCGTTCGCCGCGCCGGGTATGAGCAAAGAGCAGAACCTGCCCGCCACCGCGCACCTGCGCCTGAGCCTGCTGCACCGCCGCCTCCACCGGCACGGCCACCACCGCCGCATCCAGCCCGCGCCCGCGTGTGGCACTCCGAATGACCTTGGCCACCTCGGCCGAGTCCGGCGCCAGCGCCTGCCGCGCGCCGTAGCGCCGCGCCATTTTCCGACGAGGTGCCATGAAATCGGTCGCCACCACCCGCATGCCTCGTGCTGCAAGTAGACCGGTGAACATCAACCCGATCGGTCCCTGGCCAGCCACCATCACCGTGTCGCCCGGCAACAGGTTCAGTCGGTTCACCGCCTTGAGCACCGTGTTCACCGGCTCCAGCATCGCCCCTTCGAGAAAACTGTTTTTGCGTGGGATCTTCACCAGCCCCGGCAGACAAAAACGCATAACCCGCACATACTCCGCGTACCCGCCACCGGCCGGTTCGAAGCCCGCCGTGATGCCCGTGCGCAAATACTGTGGGCATTGGGCATAGGCGCCGTGCCGGCAGGCGTGGCAATCCAGGCAGGGCACATGATGATGCAGCGCCACACGATCGCCCACGCGCCAGCCTTCCACCCGCGCGCCAACCTTCACCAGCGTGCCGGCAGTTTCATGCCCAAGAATGCGCGGAGCGGGCACGGTGCCGTACTGAATTTTTTTTATATCTGTCGGACACACCCCGCAGGCTACCACCTTCACCAATACCTCGTGCGCGCCGCAGCGCGGCACAGGCACGGTTTCCACGCGCAAATCATTCACGCCGCGATACACCACCGCCTGCATCGTGCGCGGGATGGGATCAGTCGGCATACAGTTCCTCCTCCTCTTCATCGACGGTCTCAATGAAATCCACCAATTCATCCGCCGGCTCGGCCACAAAACTCCAGTCGCGCTCGCGCCAGTGAAACTGCAATGTGTGCGCGTGTAGGGCCTGATGGGTAAGAATCAGCCGCGCGCGATCCGCATCCGTCAATTCGCCCTTGGCCAGCTTCAGGTACAGGGCCGGGTCCGGCCCATACAGTTTATCGCCCACGATCGAATGCCCGAGGTGCTGCAGGTGAATGCGAATCTGGTGCTTGCGGCCGGTCTCTGGCGCCACACGCAGCCAACTAAATTTACCTTCGGCCCGTTCAAACCGCCATTGCGTCCAGAACCGCGTGCGCGAGGGATGGCCATCGGGCCGCACGCAATCCTTCACCACCACCTCACTGGCTTCATCCTTGCCCAATGGCGCGTCAATCACCCCTTCCGCGTCAGCCACGTGCCCGTGCACGATCGCCCAGTACTGCTTCTCCACCGCACGGCTTTCCCATAACTGCCGCAACTCGCGCGCCGCCGTTTCGGTCTTGGCCACACACACCACGCCGCTAGTCTCGCGGTCCAGCCGATTGATCAGGTGTACTGGCACCTCCGCCCCACGATACAACCGCAGCCGACCTGCCAGGCTGGACCGTTCATCGCCCTTGGTCGGATGGCACACCAGCCCGGCCGGTTTATTGATCACCAGCAGGTCCTCGTCCTCGTGCAGGATTTCAAACAGGTCCGTTGCCATTGCCTTGCGCCGCCCATGGCTTATCATCCGGCGGCCCCATGCAAAAGGAACTTCCCACAATGCGCGCCGTTACCCAGACCGAAGGGCCCGTGGTGCAGGCCATGATCTTTGAGATTTTGCGCGAGTACAATCTGGCCCCCGACCCGGCCGACACGGATGCGGATGCCGATGGATTCGGGGACGCCGACGATGTCGTTACGGCGTGTTCCCTCCCGGAAGGAACCGTGACCAATGGAACCGACTGTGACGATTCGAACCCCGATAGTCATCCGGGAGCGGCCGAGCGTTGCGACGATCTGGACAACGATTGTGACGGAGAGATCGACGAGGAAGTCCTCGGCATATGGCATGCCGATGCCGATGATGATACCGGCGACACCGGCCAGGGAGAGCCGGTAGCCGTATCTCCACGAGGCAATGAGGAGGAGCAGATGGGTGAGGTGGATGACGACGAGGCGGACAAGCAGGAGGGCGAGGAGGAGGGCAAGGATGAGGCGGACGAGACGGA
>CAJWVY010000044.1 GCA_913048135.1 uncultured Verrucomicrobiales bacterium | reverse complement strand
CGTCCCGGGCTTGACATTGGCCGGTGGTGTAATTTTGAGAGTGGTTTCCTTTTTTCCTTTCGCGATCGTTGCACCTTCGATTTTCATTCCGCTCGCAGCACCTTCCAATTGAAGTTGAATGGGGGCTTCATACTTGTTTCTGGTGGCGGTGACTTTTACTGAAAATGGCTCACCCGCTTTTGCAGTAAAAGCGTGTTCAGCGATGGTGAGCGAAAAACCGGGTTGCACTCGTTCTGCTTCAATTCGATAAACCAAGTGTTCCCCTGCCTGCTCGGCCAGTTCGCAAACTTCCAAAAAATGAACGCCATCCGACTTGGCCTCGGCGCTGACCTCGCCATCGGAGTCGCCGGTAATTTTAGACTCTGCCAATGTTTTCCCCGCAGCATCAGTGACGCGAAGCATGAGGTCGCACGGCGAACCGAGAGTGCGCGTTGCCCCGGTGAATCTCACGCGGTCGCTCTTGGTCAAGTTAACCGCGTACCAATCGTGATCGTTCGGTTTTTCAAACCGGCCATTGATTGCTGATGGCAAGTTGATGGCGTTCGCTTGGCTTGGCATGTCGTTCGGCTCGGCATCGTAGGCGTTGGGAGCCTCACCAACAGCCAGTCGGCGGTATGCGCTGCCCACTCCGTTTGGGAGCTTGAAGTTCAACCAAATCTCAGCGCCCACAGGCGTCGCGAGAACGGGAGGAAGCGATTGTTTGGAAATCGGATAAAACGGCCTGAGTTCTCCACGCTTGCTCCCCTGCGGAAACACGCCAGAGACAATGGGAAAGTCGCCCACGCGCAGTCGAAAAAAACTGCCGCGCCCTCCGGCGTAGGCCATATCGCGCAACCTCAAAAAGTAGCGTCCGGTTTTGTTGAACCGATGCCGAAACTGCAGATCCGGTGCGATACCGGGAGAGTCTCCGAACGACGCAAGCAGCCGGCCGGAGGCTTCGTACACCCTCACCGCAGGATCAAAGTTGGAGCCAAGCCGGTTGGCGATGACCTCGAAACTGATCGCCTCGTTTTTGGATGCCTCGAACTCGAACCAGTCGAGCTGTGTGCCGTTGCCGATGCCATCCACCGAGATCGGCCCGGCGACGAACTGCGCCCGCTCCCGCGATTCATTGCCGCTGACCTCCGCGAGGTTCGGCAGGTCGTCCACCATCAGCAACCGAAACGCCCCAACCCCCTTGGGTGAGGCCAGGCGCACGGCGCCGATCTGCACCGGAATATCCAGCGGCACGGTTACATCGAACGCCGCACGGTTGCCCTTGGCCAAGTCGTCCGAAACCGGCACGGTACTGGATGGAAAACTTGTCCAGAGGCTGGCAGCGTTGGCTAGGTTTTTGCCGGTGAAAACCAGGCGCGTGGTTTGCCCGGGCTGCACTGCCAGTGGCCGAACAGTCTCAACACTGGGCGCTTGGCCAAGTGCCAGACCCGCTTGGCCAAGCGTAAAAAAAAGGAGCAGCCGACCGGCCGCTCCTGTTGGAAATTTGCCTATGAGAGCGACTCCCAAGTCAGGTTATTTTTTCTTGGCACCGGGGGCCGATTTCGGGGCCGGCTTCTTGCCACGTTTACCGTCGAGGTTTTCGTAAAGATCCTCCTTGGTGACCTTGGACGGCACACCTTCCTTCGGCACCTTGGCCTTGGCCACCCAGAGGATGGCGTTGAGGACGGTCTTGCGAAAGTCGTCGTTGCCCCAGTTCAGGTGGTTGTGTCCGCCGGTGAAGCCAAAGCCACGGCCGCCGTCCTCGCGTTGGTACGCCCATGCAACATGCTGGGACTTGCCCGCCGCCACAGCCTTGCGAACCGCCGGGTTGCCGCTGTGTGCGCCGTCGCCGCGCTTCATGGTCTCCTTCGGCGCCACGTCACTAAGGATAGGAATCAGCTTACCCATGTTGTCGCTGCGGAACCGCATATGAAAGTACCACTCATCCTTGATCTTGAACGGCTTTACACCACGAGTAATCGGGTGCTTCGGAAGCTTGTTGAAGTTGGCAACCCAGTGCGGGTTGACCGACCAGTGCGTCTCGAAACAGCCGCCCTGCCAGTCGAGAAATTCCTTGTTGCCCTTGTTCGTCGTCGGCTCAACGGCGTAGTGGATAGTCAGGAAACCGGCGCCGGTTTTCATCAGTTTGCCGAGCTTCTCAAGGTTGTTGCCCTGAAGTGCCGGGTGGCGACCGCCGCCGTCGGCGTAGATCACCACGGCGTCCGCCCCCTCAAAGATCGACTCGTCGCTTGGCCAGCCGTTGAGCTGCACCACCGGGGTGACGAGCTTTGAGGCGCCTTCCTTCAGGCACTTGGCCAGCAGTTGGATTCCAGCGTTATGCTCATGTGACAACAGGCCGTGGCTCTGTTTGCCGGCGATCATCACCACCTTTTTCGGTGCGGCAACCGCCCCAGAAAACAGCCCGAATGCGCAGGCTATGGCTAACAGGTTTTTCATGGCTTCAGCCTGCGAATGATTATTTCTTGTCCTTGCCCTTTTTGCCTCCGGCTTTGCGTACGCGCTTGGGCAGCTCCTTGATGCGGACGTTTTTGAACTGCACGGTCATCGGCGGGCCGGCGTGCAACTGGAACGCAAGCAGGCCGTCGGCGCGGCGGGTCTTCTTGTCTCGGTCGATCACCTGGGTGGTTTTCACGCCATTGATGTACTGCGTCAGGTTGAAGCCACGGGCCACGATGCGGTAGCTGTTCCACTGCTCCTTCTTGATTGCCTTGGCCACGTCAGCGTCCTTGGCGAATTCCTCGACGGCTTTCTTCAGCTTGCCGTCGTCGCCCACGGTCAACGTGGTTTTCTTGCCGCGCAGCGAGAGGATACCGCGGAACTGTTCGCCGTAACAAATGCCGGAATAGGTCGGCCCGGAGTCAATGTCGCCCTGATAACCACCAATACGCCACTGGTCTGCCCCGTTTTTTAATTTGAAACTGCGATACTGAATGCCGCTGTTGCCACCAACGATCTTGTAGTCGAGACGCAGATCGAAGTCGCCGGTCTTGCCACCGTCCCAAATGATGAAGGTGTTACCCTTGGTCGGGTTTTCCTTGGTGGTCTTGCCGGTGATCGCGCCGTCCTGCACGCTCCAGAATTTCGGATCGCCGTTCCAGCCTTTCAACGATTTGCCGTCGAAGATCGACTTGAATCCCTTCTCGGCGGCGACTGCCTGGCCGGCAAATGCAAATGCCGCAAGGCCCAGTAGTGTGATGATTTTTTTCATAATCGTATTGAGTGAAATTTAATGAGGTTAAAGACAAAAATGGGGAGGCACGAACGCGCCGCCCTCCCCTTGAATTCAGTTTACTTGAACGCCTTCTTCAGGAACTTGAGGCCCTTGGTGGCGATTTCTTCACGTGTCGGCTCCATCCGACGCCAAATGGCTGCCGCGCGGGCGATAACTTTTACGTCGGTCGTGAACGACTCGATCACGATGTCACCCTTATACTTGACGGCCTTGAGCGCGGCGACGATCGGCTTCCAATCGATGTGGTCATTGCCCGGTGTGCCGCGGTCACTGCCACAGGCGTGGAAGTGGCCAAGATGCTTGCCGGCGGCGCGGATGGCCTTGGCTTGATTTTTCTCCTCGATGTTCATGTGGAACGTGTCGAGGTGCAGCTTGAGCGCGGGGCTACCAACCGCCTTGATGAGGCGCAGGCCCTTTTCGCATGTATTCAAAAAGTCGGTCTCGAACCGGTTCAGCGGTTCGACGCAAATCTGCACGCCCTTTTTCTCGGCGTAGGCAGCGAGCACCTTGAGGTTTTTGACGACGAGCGCGAATTCCTTCTTTTGATCCTTCGGATCAACAGCGTCGGCCTTGCCCACGACGGAATACACCGGACCGATCAGCGAGGGGCAGTCGAGGTTCACCATGTGGTCGATGAGCGCCTTACAATATTTCATAGCCTCGCGCTGATCCTTGGCGCTCCCACGGAAATCACGACCGGGCCCCATGCAAGCGCAGACCGAGCCGCAAACCAGACCGTTTTTATCCAGCGCGGCCTTGACCTTGGCCGAATCGATATGTTCCGGCGCCTCGATCGGAATCTCGATCGTCTCGAAGCCCCATTTCTTGAACTTCGGAAACAGGCGCGTGGATTGGGTGGTAAAGGGTGAAGTAAAAAGGAAGGTGTTAATACCGAATCTCATGACTCAAAAAGGTGAAGGGCAAAGCTACGGGAAGGGGCAAAGCCGGTCAATGGCCTTTGTGTTATTGATGTTGCAGAAATGAACATACTAAGTTAGTGGTTGCCACCCCATGCAACTTTATTGTTACGCAATTCTAGCCAGCTTCTTCTTTCTATTTGGCTGCAGCAAAAAACAGGAACCCGGGCCTTCGGCCTTAGAAGCTTCTAAAGAGTTAGAAACCCAAGCATCCCAAGGAGACACGGATGCCCAGTTTTCCCTTGGAATGATGTACTATCATGGAGCTGAGAAGTTGGAGCAAGATTATGTCAAAGCATATGCTTACCTTCAATTGGCTTCTGAGGAACCGAGCATCAAGGAGCTCGCCCCAGTGCAAGAAGCACTCACCGACTTAGGAAATAGCCTCACTTCCGAGCAAAAGAAAACTGCCCAAGAGCTTATTTCAAAAATTCAGAAGTGAACAAATTCACTCCTCCGATTTTGAGGCAGGGGTTACTGCGCTAACCCAATAGTCTTCAGATCCCCATCTTCAGAGTTGGGATCCATGTATCCCGGGTTCTTAGCGTTGTTGCGTGTCATCATTCCCACATGGTAATCGGCAAAAATCACATGGGCCGATGGGGTATTACATACTTCGAGGATTCGCTCGCGAGTCATATCGCCGGACTCAACCTCATAGCTCAAACCTCTGAATCCTTTCATGTGCCGGAAGGTGACCACATCGGGATCCGAAACACCAACATTCTTATTCCAAGTCGCCAGCATGTAAGGATCGTTGATCGCGACCTCTCTGCATTGTTTGCCTCCCCCCACATATTGACCAGTAGATGGATTGATTGCCTCGGCCTTCCAGTCATAACGATAACCCGATTTTTTAGCGTTTCCGTCTACGGCATTACAGCGGTCATTTATATCATACTGACAAGCCTCCTCTAGAAGCACAGCCATATTCTGTGGGTGAGCAAAGGTTGCGTCACGGTCATTCATTAATGCATTCATAGAATAGCTGAACTTGTAGCCTCTACGTTTAGCCGATAGATCCTCTGGATGGCGGAATAACTTCTCAAGCTGCTTTACGTCTTTTGTACCCAAATAGTTTAGAATCTCACTATCCACCGGGGATTTGTAATTCAACCACATCGGCTTGCCAGCACTTCCAGCACCTCCATAAACCTTCGGGAAAACCTGATTATTATCACCCACATACGTCTGCATGGCCAAAGCAATTTGCTTCATGTTGTTTTGAGCGACGACATTCATTGCTTTCTTTTTGGCATTAGCCAGAACTGGCAAAAGCATGCCGGCTAAAATTCCGATGATGGCGATAACTACAAGTAGTTCAATTAATGTAAATCCTGATTTTGGGTGTTTCATTGCAAATATTAAGATTATTTTTTACGCAGCGATGCGTGTTTCTCACGCAAAGTTCTGTCATTTTCATATTAAATTAACGGAAATGACACAAGTCACCAGCCTATGAGCAGGAGAGATGCCAACCTTTACGCGTGTCGTAGTGCTTCGATTGGATCGAGATCAGCGGCGCGGCGGGCGGGGTAAACGCCGAAGACAACTCCCACCACGGCGGATATCAGGAAAGCCAGGATTACCGAGGGAATGGTGACGATGGTTTTCATTTCGGCAAAATGCTCCACCGCGAATGGTAACGCCACGCCCAAGACCACGCCCACTAATCCGCCGCCAATTGAAAGCACGATGGTCTCCACCAGAAATTGCGTCACAATCTGTTGCTTGCGGGCACCCAAGGCGCGGCGGATGCCAATCTCGCGGGTGCGTTCGGTCACGGTGGCCAGCATGATGTTCATGATGCCGATGCCACCCACAATCAGGCTGATGCCGGCAATCGAGCCGAGCACAATGTTGAAGATGCGCTTGGTTTGCTCGGCCTGTCGCAGCAGCTCCAAGGGCACAATGATTTCGTAATCCTGCTTGGGATGCGATTTTTTAAGGGCAGCGGCAATGGAGGATTTGGTGGCCTCGACATTTTCGACTGCATCAATTTCGGTCACCAGCTCGTGCAGCTCCACTCGCTCCCGGGAATACCCGCCGGCGCTGCGCTCCAGAAACAAAGTGCCAAGCCGTGCATGTGCGGATTTCAGTGAGATGTAAATGTTGGCATCCAACGCCTCACCAGCCGTATCGCCGCCAGGCGCACGTGCCTGCGCACTGCCGGTTTCCTGAATCACTCCCACCACTACAAACACATCCTTGTTATTAAACTTTACCATGCCGTCCAAGGGTTCCTCGGCGGGGAACAATTCCTGCGCAAGGGAATCGGTGATCACGCAGGCATTGCTGCGATAGCGTTCGTCATTTTCATTCAGAAACCGGCCCTTGATGAGTCGGGCTTGGCTCATTTGCAAATGATGCGGCTCGGTGCCCCACACCGTGCAGGCCGCTTTGCGCTGGCCGTGGCGCGCTTCCAGTCGATAGCGGCGCTTGGCCAGCGTACGCTCGATAGAAGGTACGGTCTCCACCAAGTGCGCCACGTCATTGGTCTTCAATCCGTAGGTGGCGGTGTAGGTGCGCTTGCTGTCAGCGGCGGATTGCCCTTTGGGCGGCTGCACACTGCGAATGATAATGTTGCGACTGCCCAGCTTGCGAATGGCTTCCTGGGCTTCGTGGCTAGCGCCTTCGCCAATGGCAAGCATGGCGATCACTGAGCAAACGCCGAAGATGATGCCCAGCATGGTCAGCAGGGAGCGCATCTTGTGCAGCATCAGGCTCTTGATGCCGATTTGAATGACGCGAATGAAGGCGAGGCCCATGGTTCAAAGGGCGCCCGGGCGCCGGACGCGAATTACGATCCAGCCGATAAGATGGCTGGTGACGGGCTGCGGTCGCCCTGAGTTTCTGAGTTTTCGTCGATGTTGGGAGCCAGCGAAACTTGGTCACCCTCCTTCAAGCCGTCCTTGATCTCAATGAAACGGTTGTTGAACTGGCCGGTCTTAACCGGCACGACCACCACATTTTCACCGCGTTTTACTTGGACGACTTTTTGCCCTTTGTAGGTAGTCACCGATTGCACCGGCACCATCATCACATCGTTTAGCTCGGCCACGATGATCTCGGCCTTGGCGGATACGCCCGGCTTGAGGTCCTCGGGCAACTGCGAATTCTCGTCTTGTATCCACACGTGCGTATCGTACACGGAAATATTTTCGTAATACTTACGGCGGGCATCGGGCGTTGGCGCAACGTGCCGGACGACTCCCTGGAATTCCCGGTCCGGCAGGGAATCAATCCGCACAACGGCTTTTTGGCCGGTCTTGATGTGGCGCACAAATGATTCGTGGACCTGCACCACGGCCATAAGTTCACTAATATCGGGCAGATCGATCACGCTATAACCTTTGCGAATTAAAGCTCCTTCCTTGATATAAGTGTCATTGTATCGGGAAGAACTGCGAGCATAAATGACGAGGCCATCCTGCGGAGCTCGCATCTCTGACTTGGCCAATTGTTCCTTATAAAGAACTAAACGCTCTTGCTGCGCCTTGAGCCCTTCTGTACGCCGCAGGACCGTGCCCTCAGCTGATTCTACTAAGGTATTGGATTTTTGGATCGTCCGCTGCTGCTCCACTTTTGCCTGATCAAGCTTGGCTTCGTAACGTTTCTTCTGTTGGGGTTGCTCAAACTTGAGGAAGAGTTCCTGTTGTTTTTTGGTCTGTGTAATGCTGTTTTGTTGTTTCTTGATGGTAAGTTCGTTGCTCTGCACTTCCAATGAAGTCGCATAACCTTTTTCTCTCAGCTTACGCGTGCTAGCCAATTTCTCCTCCGCCCGTTTAATTTCCTCCTCGGCCAAGGCGATGTCTCCCTCCATTTTCAACAACTGCAGCGGCGTATCGCCTTCGATGTAACGATCTAAATCCTGCTGAGAAAACTCCACGTCCAGCGCGGCCTGCCGGTTGGCTGAAGCCGTTTCAATCCTCCTAAGCGCCAAATCTTTTTTGGCATTGCCCAAATCGCGCTCGGCATCAGCCACGGATTTCTCCTGATGGAGAATCTTATCACGCAAATCGGCGTCCTCAAATTTCACTAGAAGAGCTCCTGGAATCTGAACAGTCTGACCAGGTGCCAGATTTTCCCAGTCTAGGTCCGGATTCGCGGTTCGTAAGGCTTCCTCAAATGCACGCTGCTCCGCTTTACCCGCCGGCTTGTCCGCCGTAGGCACATTGGCTAGGTGCATGTGTTTTTCAGTAATGGATTGGAGGGTATCTTCTTCGCTGACCTGATATTGTGAAGGACCGTCCACATAGGTCCCTTCGGCCACAAGCGAAACGATAGTACCTCCATTATCCAGTTCGCATTTCAGGTTAAGTTTGCTGGTGGAATCCAACGCACCGCCTTCGGCTACGGTCACCCGCAAATTGCCGCGTTGCACGGTAGAGAACTGCGCACCATCCATGACATCAGGTTGGGGCTCGAGCCATTTGGCACCCATAAATAGGCCTGCAAAGAGCACAATAAAAATCGTGGTCCATGCGGGGTGCCGCGTAATAAATGCCTTGGCTTTAGCCATTATTCCTGTGTTTTCGGTCCACCAAAGACCTGCTCGGGGGTGATCACCTCGGGCAGGATCTCAGCGGCTTCTGGATTATCAGCGGTAGAAGAACCAGAAACGGACTGATTTTTCAACCAAAACTGTTCGCCTTCGACGCTCAGAGCGCCGAGATTCTTCAACAAATTCCACCGCGCCACGTGATAATCCACAACGGCACTGGTCACATCATTTTGCGCTTCCACCAGATCCGCTTGAGCTTCGAGTTGATCTCGAATATCCGCATCGTCGTTTTGGAGCAACAACGGCATCACTTCCACCTGTTGCCGGGCCAGATCCAGCGCAGCTTTCTGAATGAAATAATTTTCCCGCTCTTGCTCCAAGGCCCGAATGCCTTCGCGGATATTTTCCCGTAGGGAATCCAATTCGGTGGCAAGTTTGCGCATTTGTTTTTCAAAGTTAATCAGGCTCGTGCGATAGGCGTTGCGCTCGGTGAGTTGATTCAAGGGCAGCTTCAGCTTAAGGCCTGAGGTGCTGGCGAATTCTTCCGGCGAAAACGAACTGTAGAATTGCTTTTTCAACGAGGCATCCACCACCACGTCCAGCCCCGGCTTTAAATCGCTGGCGGCCACCCGCACCTTCCGTTGAGCATCCTCAAACCGGTCCACTTCGTTAAGCACATCCAGCCGATTGGTCACCGCCATCAAATATCCGTGACGTTCATCCAACTCCAGTGGCGTCAATCCCTGCGCCACTAGGTCAGTGAGCGCCCTGTCCTCCAGTCGCAACTCCTCGCCCAATGGCAGGCTGAGCCGTTGCTTAAAGCCGTCCAACGCTTGCCGGTAGCTTTCCACTGCCTTCAAGTATTTCACTCGCGCACTCAATTCCGATTGGCGCGCCTGATCGACCTGATAGCGGGCTAAGCGTTCGGCCTCTGCCATGGCTTCGGCTCGATCGCGCGCCTTTTGTAGGTTGAGATAATTGTTATAACTATTACGCACCGCATCCTTGTCCTGCAGCACACGGAAATATTCGCCCACCGTCTCAATAGCAAAGGTCTTCTGGTAATGACTGTAATCACGCACAGCATAGACCACATCGCGCTCGGCTTGCGTCAGCACCTCGGCAGCAATTTCCGCGCCGGCACCTCGCAGCAATGGCTGGGTCAGTTTCAGCGTCAGGTCCGGCACCTTAGGTTTACCATCGAAATACAGCACCAGATCATTGGCCAACGTGGCCGTCACCGAGGCACCTGTCTGGAAGAGTTTCTGCACAGACACATCCGCATCCGAATCGCCACGCAGTCCGCCATCGGTTTGCCGGGCAATTCCGAGGTCCACTGTGCTGGAGGGATTCCACACAAACTTATGGCGCGTGCCGGTCAGGGAAAGAGCCTGTAGATAAAGGGTTTCGCGTTGGAGTTGATAGGAGCGGTTATGGCGTTCGGCCATTTCCAGTGCCGCAGGTAACGTCAACGTGCGGCCGCCATCGGCAAAGCGTTCTTGGATGATCCTCGCTGGCGACACCGTATCGGGTCGCTCGCCCACGGTAGTGCTCACTAGATTTGTGCCAGCTTCTTCCCCCAAAATTTGGCGCGACCGTTCATTAAGGATGGCCAACACTTCGGCATCCGCATCCGCACGGTGCCCTTCAGTTTGGCACCCCAGCCACGTGGTTAATCCCAAAATTCCAATTGGAAAAAGGCTTTTCATCCCTCGAGTTGGCACGTTGGACGCAAGGTTCATGGGTTTAATCAAAATTTTATCATGCATGCCGCAAGGCATCAATCGGATCCAGCAAGGCCGCCCGGCGCGCCGGATAAAGACCAAACACCAGACCGACCATCACCGAGAGTCCAAAGGCCACCAGCACGGACCATTCGGTCACAATCGTGGTGGTGTGCAGCAGATGATGCCGCACCCAGGCAAATCCCCAACCGCCGACCACGCCAATACCGCCACCTAAGAGGCAAAGGATTAATGTCTCCACCAAAAATTGAATGGTAATGTCACCCCGCGTGGCACCCATCGCGCGTCGCACGCCGATCTCCTGCGTGCGCTCGGTCACGGTAGCAAGCATGATGTTCATGATTCCAATGCCCCCGACCAGCAACGAGATACAAGCAATGTACATCAGCAGCCGTGTGTCGCGCGCCTTTTGTTTTTGCAATGCCTTTAGTTCTCGAATCGGCACGATGATCTCAAAATCCCGTTCATCGCGACCTGCATTAAGAGCTTCACTTAAGAGGGGCAATGAAGGCATGACGCGATCCACAGAATCGAACTCCACACGGATTTCCGATAACTCAACCGCTTCCAGCTTTAAATGCCCCACACTCCGATCCACATTTTTCTCACCGTACAATGCCTTGAAACTGGACAGCGGGATGTACACGTTGGCGGCAATCGTTTGCCCTACAGAATCCGGTAACTGCGCCAATTTTTCGATCGAGGCACGTTCCTGCAGCACGCCTTTCACCTGAAATACCTGCGAGGATTCGTAACCACTCACCACAATGCGTTCCATCAATGGGTTGTGTCCCGCAAATAAGCGCTGCGCCAGCTCCAGTGAGATTACACAAGAGGACACCTTGCTGTTCTCTTCTGCCTCATTCAGGAATTGCCCGGCCACCAGCTGAGCTTGAGTAAACTCCGGGTAGTAAGGATAAGTGCCAATCAACTGACACCCAATCTCGCGAGGGCCATGTATCGCCGTCATACGCTTGGTCATCAATGGCAACACCCGCGTAACACCCGGTACCGTGTCTTTAATCCGAGAAGCGTCCGTGCGTTTCAGGCCATAGATAGCCATCCAACGGCGAAAGAAACTTTCCCAATCACCCTGCATCTGCTCGCGCATAGATGGCGGCTTTATGCTTCGAATGATAACATTCCGAGCGCCTAAACTTTTAATCTCCTCCTGAGCATCGTGGCTAGCTCCTTCACCGATCGCAACAAGGGTAATTACCGCCCAGACCCCAATCACCATACCGAGCATCGTAAGTGCAGTCCGCAATTTATGGAGTCGCAGGCTTTTGATGCCTACGCCAATAATTCGGATGAATGATATGCCCTGCATAATTATGCATGCCGTAAGGCTTCAATTGGATCAAGTAGCGCTGCCCGTCGCGCCGGATAAAGTCCGAACACCAATCCCACGGTCACCGACAGCCCAAAGGCTGCCAACACAGACCATTCGGTCACGATCGTAGTGGTGTGCAACAGATGATGACGTACCCAAGCAAATCCCCAGCCACCGCACACCCCGATACTGCCGCCCAGCAGGCACAGGATCAGGGTTTCGATCAAAAACTGTACGGTGATGTCCTTCTGTGTAGCTCCCATCGCGCGGCGCACTCCGATCTCCTGCGTGCGCTCGGTTACTGTTGCGAGCATGATGTTCATGATGCCAATGCCACCCACGAGCAATGAGATGCACGCGATATACATTAGCATGCGCGTGTCGCGCGCTTTCTGGGCCTTGAGCGCGTTCAGCTCGTTGATGGGTACTTGGATCTCATAATCCACCTTGCCGCGCCGGGTTTTATCAAGCGCCTCGCGCAACAACGGCAGCGCTTCCATCACTTCGTCCGCTGAGCCAAACTCCACACGTATCTCCGATAGCTCCACTCGCTCGACGGATAAACTGCCCACGCTGCGGTCGATGTTTTTAATGCCAAACAACGCCTTAAACGTGGAAAGTGGGATGAACACATTTGCGGAAATCGTACGGCCAAGTGCATCCTTTTGTTGCGGCAGCTTGGCGCCCTCCACGCGTTCCTGAATAATGCCTTTCACTCGGAACACTTGGGCGGATTCAAAACCGCGGATCACCACTTTTTCCATCAACGGGTTATGACCGGCAAAAAGTTTCTCCGCCAATTCCAGCGTGAGTACGCAAGAGTTTTCCTTGCGAGCCTCCTCAATCTCATTGAGGAAAGTGCCCGCTACCATTTTGCTCTGGGTGAATTGTGGATAATACGGATAGGTGCCAATCAACTGGCAATCTACATCTCGTTTGCCGTGAGTAATGTTTTTGCGTTGGGTAAGCACAGGCAACACTTTGATCACGCCAGGTACCGTTTTAGATATTCGCGATGCATCAGAGTTCTTGAGGCCATAAATTGTTTCCCATTCCATGTCACTGCCCTGCAGTTGCACCTTGTCTGACATCGGTTTCACACTACGGATGATAACGTTTTGAGCTCCCAGTGCTTTGATGGCTTCCTGCGCATCGTGACTTGCCCCTTCACCTATAGCGACTAGCACGATGACTGCCCATACTCCGATGATCATACCCAGCATGGTGAGTCCGCTGCGCAGTTTGTGAAGGCGAAGGCTTTTAAAGCCTACCTGTACAATCTGGATGAGAGACGAGCCACGCATGCCAGGGAAGCGGACTAATTGGCGACTGCCTTCGCAGCGCCTTTGCGGATGTCCTGGTCCACCAGCCCATCCTTGAGGTGAATGACGCGCTCAGCGCGCTCGGCCACAGCATCATCGTGGGTCACGATCACCAGTGTGCGGCCTTCACCATGAAGTTCATCGAGGATATCCAGAATCTCCTGCTCGGTGGTGGAATCCAAATTGCCGGTTGGCTCGTCCGCCAGCAGCATGAGAGGCTCATTGACCAGGGATCGCGCCACGGCCACCCGTTGCTGCTGCCCGCCGGAAAGCTGCATGGGTCGATGGTCTAATCGGTCGGCAAGCCCCACTTTTTCCGCCAACTTCACGCAGTGGTCATAGTGGTCGCTGATATCTTTACCTTGGTAAAAAAGCGGCACATGAATATTTTCCACCACGTTCAACTGCTGGATTAAATTATAGGACTGAAAGATGAATCCAATTCTTGAACCGCGCACACCGGATAACTCCTTGTCATCCATGTGTGCGACATCGTCATCACCAAGAATGTAGGCCCCGTTGGAAGGGCGATCAAGGCAACCTAGAATGTTGAGCAAGGTAGATTTACCCGAGCCCGAGGGGCCCATAATCGCAGTATAAGATCCCTCTTCTATATCGAAATTTAGGCCTTTCAGAGCCTGCACCTTAAATGCCCCTAAGTCGTAAACTTTCTTAAGGTCCTTAATTTGAATGATGCTGCGCTTAGCCATTTTCTCTTACTCAGAATTCTTACCCTCATCCTCTGTCTTGGTATTTTCATCGGCAGCCTCCCCATTGGTTTCGGATCCTTCCTCCGAAGCCTCTTTTTCGGCCTTAGCGGCGACTTCTTTAGTGCCTTCATCCTTAGCGGATACGTCAGTCGCTCCCTCAGCCTGTTCGGCTTCCTCCGATTCAAGGGGTTTAGAAGGAATCTTTTCAAAATCGATTTCACCTTTGCCCATCACGGCTTCCTCGAGATTTAAGTTTTCTGCTTCGGTCAGCGGAGATAAGTGCACCAACTCGTTTTCCCGCAACCCTCGGCCGGGATCATTCTCAGGCTTGACCGCAATAAAATTCTCATCGCTGTACTCAATCGTTACAGGACGCCAAGTGTGCTGGCCGGTATCGGGGTCTAAAACCCAACAACCAGTTTGTGGGGTGTCTTCTGTGATCATACGTGTGGTCACGCATTGGTTGGGGACCTTAATTCGCTGATTTTCCCCCTCAAGGTTGATCACCAACATTTCAACCGTGACGGCCATGCCTTCCGAAACAGAATCTGGAAAACTACTGCTATCGATACTCACTTCTGCCTTGAAGTAGGATTTTTCGGTATGACCACGGCGATTGGTATCCACCGTAGCACTTAAGAAGGAGAGTGTGCCGGGCAGTTTTACATCCTCAACCTCCACATACACGCGCATGCCCACACGGAGTTGTTTGCGTTTGGCCTGCGGCACGCTTAAATCCACCTTCAGCGAATTTGTTCGGGGCAACTTGATAAGATTTTGGCCCTTATATACCTTGGAACCTTCCATGATAGGTTCTCCACGCTTCCACCGGTCTGACCAATACAAGACAGTGCCATCCTGGGGCGCGTAAATTTTGGTATTGGCCATTTGTTCATTGAGATCGACGAGTTTTTCCTTTTCCAACTCGAGGGTCCTTTCATTAGTCATCACATTCGAAAGAGCATCGCGCATATTGGCCTCATTCAGAACTTTTTGCTTTTCGATTTGAACCCGAGATTCATCAACCGTCAGCTCCCTCTTGCTCAACAAAGCAATTTGGTCATATTTTATGTAAGCCTCCAACTCGGCTTTGAGAACTTTGATCTGGTGTAGAGCTTTGTCTCTTGAGGATTCTTGACGTAGCACTTCAAGATCGGAAACAAACCCTAGCTCTTTAAGCTTTGTGTAAGCCGTAAGATTCTTTTCGGCTAGTTCCACATCAGTCTCCAGATTGGCAATCGCTCCGCGGGTTTTAACAATCTCATTTGAAATGGTGTTATTCTTAAGTTTATCTAAGTCCATCAGGGCGTTGGTGTAGGTGTTCTCAGCCATTTTTTGGGCGAGTTCCGAGGAAAGCTTGAGTGTCTCCACATTACCCTGAGAACGGAGCAACAAATTTTCAGCACGTTGGACAGCAATTTCCTGGGAATTAATGCGTTCCTTAAAACTGAGTGGATCTAATTCTATAAGAAGGTCTCCGGGAATCTGAATTTCGGTACCAATTGTGAGATTCGCCCAATCCAATTCTAGCTCGGCGTTTAACCTTTTGATATTGAGCACCGCTTTTCGGTGTTTCTCAGCTATGGACTCCAAGGTGTCTCCCTCGGCGATAGTGTAGTTAGTAGGCCCGTTAACCTGGGTGCCTTCTTCCACGATAGTTTCAATAGTGGTCTGACCTTCAAGGTTGGATTTTAAAATCTCTACATCGGTTGAAACCAATTGACCGGTGAGCTTCACCGTCACCAGAAAATCAGATTTCTTGGCCACATAGTATTGCTCTTTACGAATTTTCTCTTCTTCCTTGGTGAGCAAATGTTTGCCTCCGAAAAGGCCGCCACCTAGGACTCCCGCAGCTACCAGCCCCGCCAATAATTTCCCGAATGCAAAACCACCGGAAGCATTGCTTCGGGAAGGGGTGAGCTGGTTTGGTTTCTCAGAATCGAGTTTGTTATTCTCTTTCATTTTACTCTCCCAAAATAATGTTTGGCGGCACGACATCCTCACTGGCGCCGAAAGTATTTCCTCCTATGAGAACAGCGGATGCCGGGTCGGTTTTTAGCCAAAATGTTTCTTGTGTAGTATCCAGCAATCCCACGTCTTTCAGGAGCTTCAGCCTTGTCTTATGGTAATCTACCATGGCTCGGGACAGTGCCTGCTGAGCTGCCAATAATCCGTCCTGAGCCGTGATGATATCACGCGTACGAACACCGACAAACCCCAACCTCAATCGTTCGCGGGTGGCCAACAGCTCTTCCTCAGCATTTTTTAACGCATCCAGTTGTGTGGAATAATTCTGCCGTTGCCGCTCCAAATTCCGGACATCAGCCCGGATACCATCGCGCAACTTATCCAATTGCGTAGCCAGCGTACGGATTTGTCTTTCGAAATTGATCAGACTAGTACGGTAGGCATTACGTTCGGCGAGCTGGTCTAGGGGCAGGTTCAGCCTCACCTTGGCCGTCGCCGTAAAATCCTCCGGCTGAAACGAGGAATAAAACTCGTCTTTCAACGACGCATCGGCAATCAGCGACAGGCTCGGCAATAAATCCTGGCTTGCCACTTTGACCTTGCGTTTCGAATCTTCAAAGCGATCGATCACATTCAGAAAATCCAACCGGTTGGTGATGGCCAAATAATACCCCACCTCATCACTCACAGCAACCGGTGGAAGGCCAATCTCGTCCAGCTGCTCCAGCACGTTGAAATCTAGCCGAAGATCAGTGCCCAACGGCAACGAGAGTTTTTGCTTAAAGTCATCCAACGAATTCTGGAAGGCGTTGGTTGCGCTGATGTAGCTAATCTTGGCCGTGTATACACTCTGCTGCGCCTGCTTAGCGTTAAACTCCGCCTGCAACCCACCGCCCACACGAGCATTGACTTCCGTTTGAAAAAACAACCGATTGGTATAGTTGTTGTAGGAAAGGCGCATGCTGTCGCCCTGCTGCAGGAGATCGAGGTAATCATTCACCACCTCCAACGCAAAGGTCTTCTGGTAATGACTGAAATCACGCACCTCATACACCACATCGCGTTCAGCCTGCGTGAGCACTTCGGTGGCAATATCCGCACCTGCTCCGCGCAGCAACGGCTGGGTCAGGTTTAAGGTGAGAGAAGGCACCTTCGGTTTGCCGTCAAAATACAAAACCAAATCGTTCGCTAGCGACGCGGTCAACGTCCCACCGGTTTTCATCAGCTTGCTCAAGGTCACACTCGCGTCTGACGAGCCATCCAAGCCCTTGTCCGTGCCACGGGTCACGCCAAGATCCGTTTCCGCCTTGGTAAACTTCAGCGCAAATCGATGCCGAGTTCCTGTCAGCGATAGGGCGGACAAATAAAGTTTCTCACGGTTGAATTGATACGTGCGGTTACCTTGCACCGCCAACTCCAATGCATCGGGCAACGTAAGCACACGATTAGTCTGCCTCGAAAATCGATCGAGGATTATCGACGTACCATTCACGTCAGTCGGCTTGCGCGTGGCAAATTTCGCCTCCATCGGTGCCGATGAACCCAGCACCTCCTCCTGACGTTGCTTGAGAATATCGAACACTTCCTCATCCGCCGCTCGGCGATATTTGGCTGCCTCACAGCCCAACCAGAAAACGATAGCCACGGCCATCATCCCGGCTGAACCCCAGAATCTGATCCTTTCCTCCTTCAAGTGTTGCACATAAACAGCAATTCAGAGGCCAAAGTTACGCAAAAACACCTCGTTTGGCAAAATGGCTTCAAATCGGCATTTTATTCACAAAACCAGGCAGTTATGCACATTGGGCCCCATTTTTTGATATTTTATGTAATGTACGCGCCGTTTTCGCCACAATTATTATTTCTTAAAGGTATGAAAAGTAACAATTGGCGGCTTACCCACGTATTGTTGTAAGTTTCTTTGGAGACGTAACGCGCATATGGCCAAACGATTCGGAAAATACTTGCTCCACGAATGCGTGGCGCAAGGCGGTATCACCGAGATCTGGATGGCGACCGACGAATTTGAAAACGTCGTCGCCGTGCGGAAGCTCCGTGGTAGCGGTCTCTCCAGCTCCAGCGCGCCCAAGATGTTCAAGACCGGTCTCAAGGTGCACCGCAAACTTTCGCCGCACCCCAACATCATCCGCTACATCAATCACGGCAAGGCCGACGGCACGCCCTACATGGTGTTGGAATACATTCAAGGTGCCGACCTCAAGGCCCTAATGTCCCGCGAACACGACATGATTGATAATGTGGCCGATGTACTCGTACAAATGGCCGATGGCCTCGAGCACCTGCACGACCGAGGCTGGATGCATCTCGATTACAAACCGGAAAACATCATGGTCTCACTCAACAGCCACGTGAGCCTGATCGATTTCGATACCGCTCAGGAAATACCCCGCAAACCCAAGAAGTACCCCAAGGTCACCGGCACACCCGCCTATATGCCGCCCGAACAACTCAAAGGCGAAGCCATGGATCAACGGGCCGACATCTACGCTTGGGGCGTGACCGCCTACGAACTCCTCACCCACCTACGGCCCTTCGGCGGACGTACCCCCGAGGAAACCCGACGCAATCAATTGGATGAATCCTACTTCGTGAAGCCCGTCCACCAGCACAACCCGCAAGTGCCCATTGCCCTAAGCCAGCTCATCCAGAGCTGCTTCGCACACCAACCGGAAGCACGCTTCCCCAGCATGACCATCCTCAACGCTCAACTCCACAACGTGCTGGGCGTCCAGCACCACCCGGTCGTCCCCACCAGCCTGGCCGTCGCTTAACTCGTCGCCAAACCCTGTTTGCGCGCCATCTCCGCGAACACCCCGTCGCGCTCCAGTAATTCCGCAAAGCCGCCCTCCTGCACCACGCGGCCTTCCTCCAACACGATAATCTTATCCATCCCGCGCAAGGTCGACAGCCGATGCGCCACGCACACCACCGTACGCCCCTCCTCCAGCCGATCAATCGCCCCTTGCACCTCCGCCTCCGCCTTCGAATCCAAAGCCGCCGTTGCCTCATCCAAAATCAAAATCGGCGCCTGCCGCACAAAAGCCCGGGCAATCGCAATCCGCTGCTCTACCGAGATATCGGGGCGGATGGTCTTAAGACTGGACATACCCAGGAGGCCGGATATGGTCTGACCGCGTCGGCAGTGCGCGGCGACAGGCGGATCGTCCTGGTCGTCAATGGTTTGACGAGCGTACGCCAGCGCTCTCAGGAAGCTCTCCGTCTGATGGAATGGGCATTCCGAGCCTTCAAACCGGTCTCGATGTTCAAATCCGGTGAAAACGTCACAGAAGCGGAGGTCTGGCTCGGAAACGCACCCAAGGTCCCGCTGGTTATCGACCAGGATCTGAATCTGACGCTGCCG
>CAJWVY010000043.1 GCA_913048135.1 uncultured Verrucomicrobiales bacterium | reverse complement strand
GCCAGTCGTCGCGCGTGCGGAGCGCCAGCAAAGCGGCCAGCATGCAGGCGAGCGGGCCTTTCATGTCCGAGGCACCTCGGCCCCAGAGACGGCCATCGCGGACGTCCCCGCTGAAAGGATCGATGCTCATGCCGGCGACACTCACGGTATCGGTGTGGCCGTTAAGCAGCAGATGAGGACCGTCGCCGTTTTGATGGGTAAACGAAATGTTGTCGCGGCCGGGCAACACGGTGTCGCGCCGCGTCTCAAGCTGTTGCGCGTGGCCCCAGTTTTCCAGCCAATCGACTACCTCGGCTTCGCCGGCGCTGGCCGGATCGTGCATGGGATTGACACTCGGCCGGCGCACGAGTTCCTGGGCAATTTCAAGCGCGGTCATTTGAGCGAGCGCAGATACGCCAACAGATCGGCGGCTTGTTGAGTGGTGAGCGTGGCGAGCAGACCGGGCGGCATGGCGGAGGCGGGCAACACCTGCGTGTTGGTTTTGGCCGGCAAGGTGTGCTGCTGGCCGGCCGCATCGCGCAGGATCAATTCGCGGTCATTGCGGCGCACGATCAGGCCTACGTGGTTGCCGGCTTTGCGCAGTTGAAACTCCGGATGAATGACCTTGGACGGGTGCAGGATGTGATCGAGCAATTGCGCGCGCGTGGCGCGGGTGCCGATGCGGGTGAGGTCCGGCCCAAACGCGCGCCCCTCTCCCTTCACCTGATGGCAGGTGGCGCAGAGCGTGGTGTTGCGAAAGAACACCTGTTTACCCCGGGCAACCTGCCCGGTGAGCGCTAGGATGGCGGCTGGATCGGGCGTGGCGCCTAGGCGTTCGTCAGTTTGCTGCGGGTTATAACGGCGAAAGAGATCTCGGATGTTAGGGTCAGTAGCCTTGGCGGCGAAACTTCGGGCGGCGCGGATATTGAGTTGTTCGGGATCCTCGTTCTCCAAAGCATCGGCCAGGAGCGCGGCATGCTCGGGTTTGGCCATGAGAGTATTGAGCGCACTGATCTTGCCGGATTGAAATGCCTTCAACGTATCGGTCTGCGCCGTGGCGACGGGTTCCAGGCCGCTGGCGGGCATGGCGGTGATCCATTCGCGCATGAGCTGGAGGCCGCGCACATCCACGACGTTGGAGCCGATACGCGGCATGCGGCCGGGGCCAAGACGAGCCATGCGATGGTAGAGCGTGGAACGATGCGGATCGCCGCTACGGATGACCATGGCGCCCTGAATTCCAAGCGTGCCCTGCGTGGGGGGATGGTTGACGAGTTGCGTCTTGGCGAGATCCAGTTCCAGACGCGTTTCAAACACAGCAGTGCCGCCGCCGCCTCGACGGTGGCAATGGGTGCAGTTGAGCTGGAGATAGGTGCGTGCGCGTCGGACGAGATCGGCCTTGGGATCGTACGGATCGGCGATCGGCGGATGCTTGGGCAGCGCTTGTTTGAACCAGCCGTCCTTCACCAGCGCATCCAACTGACCGTCGAGGTTAAGCTGCGGCGGATTGAAGGCGAGCAGATTGGCGCTGCGATTGTTGTGGCATTGGGTGCATTCGGCGCGGCTGGCGTGGCGCCATGTGAGTTTGCTGGAGCCGAGATCGAGCACGCGGTTGCGGCCTTCGTTGGGGGCCAGTTGCGCGTCGGTTTGGGCGTCGTTCCAAATGTAATTGTAGGCGTGCCATTCGTCGTGGTGCCGATGGAGCACCTGCGTCTCGAGTCGTTGGGGTTGGCCTTGGATGGAGATGGAAACGGTCTTGGCCAGCACGCTGCCGTCGGGCAATCTAAAATGGTTTTTGAGATAACCGCGGTATGGATCGTTACGCTCAAAGAGATCGATGGACTTCCCGCCGGGTACAGCCACAACGCGGGTACTGGTGGTGCCGTCGGCCCAGGCGTGGGCGCGGATTGTGTAAGGCTGCACCCCGGGATTGGGCTGGAGCGTTCGGGTATCGGTAAACAGGCCGGTTTCACTGAGGCGTTGGGGGAACTGGGTTTGTCGACCACCGGCTTCGTTGGGTTCCAGTCGGTAAATTCCGCCGCTGTAATCGACGACCAGCAGTTCGCCATCGGCATCGGTGCCGAAACAAATGATCCGTAAGGGCGTGTCCAACAGCTCCCGATGCCAGGTAATTTGTTTATCGTAACCCAATCCCCAAATCTTGCCGGTGACGTAATCGCCGTAGACATATTTGCCGGCTAGCAAAGGATGTTTCCGACCGTGATACACGTAGCCGCCGGTGATGCTCAACGCCTCGGTGTGCGGATGCTCAACCGTCGGCGCGAGGATCGGCGTGGGGCCGCGTTGGCCGTCGGGATCCACCGATTGGCTGCCCTCCATGATGCTCCAGCCATAGTTTCCACCGCGTTGCACCTTGTAAATCATCTCCATGCTTTCCCAACCGACATCGCCCACCCACAAGTCGCCTTTCATGCGATCGAAACTCATCCGCCACGGATTACGCATGCCGTAGGCCCACACTTCGCCGCGGGCTCCTGGCATTTTCACAAAGGGATTATCCGGCGGAATGCGATATGCGCGGCCTTTGTCTCGGGCATCCACATCAATGCGCAAAATGCCGCCGAGCAAATCGCTAATGTCCTGGCCGGTTTTCAGGCCGTCAGGCGGGCTGGGCGCGGTAGCGTCGCCGGTGGAAATGTACAGCATGCCGTCCGGACCAAAGCGCAGACTGCAGCCGTTATGGCCGCCACCGACCCAGGTGATGATCTCCCGTTCGGTGGATAGATCGGCCTTGAGCTCTCTGGTGATCTGTAACTCTGAAACACGCGTGCCACCCCTCTTGTCCTTGTCTATTTGATAATTATAAACCATGTACGCCCGACGGTTCTTAACGAACTGCGGATGCAACGTGAAGCTGTACACCCGCGTAGCCTCCGGCTTGGCGGCTTTTAAATCGAGCAACACCGTGGTGTCCGTCGCCTTCGGATCATTGGCGAAGAGATGCACCTTGGTGCCCAGCTCCACGAGCATGAAACGCTTGAATTCTGGCGCCCACGTGAGCTCCACGGGATCGGTGAAATTCAGCTGCGGAAACGCGCGCTCCAGTTGGAATATCGGAGTTGGTTCCGGAGAGCCGTGGATTTTTGAAGCCTCCCATGGCACGCGCTCGGCAAAGACGGTGCCGGCAACAAACAACAGGAGGAAACGCATGGAGGGAGCCTAAGTGATACAAAAAAAGTCGAAAGTAAAAAGCACAACGCAAAATTCAAAAGTGTGGTGTAGCTTTGACTTTCCACATTATACTTTTTACTTTTCTCGCCTCCATGAGTGATAAGACTTTCAATATTGCCATCGTCGGCCTTGGGTTCGGCGCGGAATTTATCCCCATTCATCAGGCCCATCCGAATGCCAATCTCGTTGCCGTCTGCCGCCGCAATGAGGCGGAGATGAACGCCGTGGCGGATGAGTTCAACATCGAGAAACGCTACACCGATTACGATGAGCTGTTGAAGGATCCGGAGATTGATGCCGTGCACATCAACTCACCCATCCCCGATCACGCCCCGCAATCGATCAAGGCCCTGCGCGCCGGCAAGCATGTGATGTGCACCGTGCCGATGGCAACGACCATCGAGGAATGCGAGGAACTGTGCAAAGCCGTCGATGAAACCGGCCTTAAATACATGATGGCCGAGACGGTCGTCTACAGCCGCGAATTTCTGTTCATCAAGGAACTGTACGACAAAGGCGAGCTCGGCAAACTGCAGTACCTTGCCGCGAGTCATCCGCAGGACATGGACGGCTGGCCGAGCTACTGGGAGGAGATGATCCCGATGCACTACGCCACGCACGTCGTCAGCCCTTGCCTCGGCATGGTCGATGGCCTTGCGGAGTACGTCAGTTGTTTCGGCAGCGGCACCGTTCGGGATGACATCGCTCAAAAGAGCGGCAACAAATTCGCCGTCGAGAGCTGCCACATTAAGATTAAGGACAGCGACCTCTCCGCGCACATCTGGCGCTTCCTGTACGATGTCGCCCGGCAGTACCGCGAGAGCATTGATGTGTACGGCAGCAAAAAGAGTTTTGAATGGACCCTCGTCGAAGGCGAGCCGAGCATCCTCCACGTGGCCAAGCGCCCCGAGGCGGAGATTCCTGAAAAGGTGGAGATTCCTGATTACGCCCATCTCCTGCCCGAGCCGATCCAGAAATTCACGCAGTCCATTGAGGACGCAGATCACCTCTCCTTTGTGCAAGGCGGCGGCCACGGCGGCAGTCACCCGCACATGGTCAACGAATTCCTGAGCGCCCTCGTCGAGGACCGCGACCCGTGGCCCAATGCGAAGACCGCCGCCAACTGGACCTGCGTCGGCATCTGCGCCCACCAATCCACCCAACAAGGCGGCGAGCGCGTCAACCTGCCCGCGTTTACCATTTAGATGCCCTTGAATTAGGGAGTGGCGCCCGTCTAGGCGTACCTATCAAATATTCGGCTGCGGGCTTCGGCTGGCGGGACGGCGGATTTCATGGCAATCCCTATAGGTGAAGGCGTCCGGTTAAGCGTCGAATTAAAATCTCACCTCAAGATTGTAACGCCGCCCGCAAGGTCTGAATGCGTTCTGCCGGCGGGCCGGGGCTTCGGGCGCTGATGTCCTCAGTTTGGTGGGTGGTCTTGAGGACGATGCAGACGGGGCCAGGTTCATGCAGGATTTCATGCTCGAACCGAAACGATTCGACATCATCAAATTCATACACCTCAGTGAAGCCGGCGGCACGGGCTAAGTCAGCGAAGTTCAGGGGCTGACCATCTGCGCGTTTGGCAGGGTGCCCAATGGTGGTCTGGCCGCCGGTGACTTCGTAGACGCCGTTGTCCACCACTACGAGGGTGAAATTTTTGGGTGCCTGCGCGGCAAGCGTGACGAGGCAACCGAGGTTCATCAACGTGCAGCCGTCGCCGTTCACGACAATCACGCGTTGATCCGGTTGAGCGATGGCAATGCCGAGGCCGAGCGGCGGTCCTTGTCCCATGCTGGAGGGCATGTAGACGAGATCCTTGGGGTGTGGCTCGAGCGTTTGCCATTCGCGCGCGGCGCCCATTGTGGTGATGACCACGGCGTCCGCCCGGTATTGATGAATGACCGCCAGCGCCTCGGCCAGCGGCATGGCTTGCGGGGTGCTCATGCGGCGCCCTCCGCCATCAGGCAAATACCCGGGATTTGTTGCTCAGTGCATTTTCGGTAATGCTCGGCAAACTGGGGTTTCATGGTTTCGTCTTTCAGGAACACGGTGTCCAATGCCCACGCATCCAGCACGGGTTCGGTGAATTTCAAACAGGTGTCGCCGGGCAACGAGGCGGCATTGAGAAAACTCCGGTACCCGATTAGCCCGTAAATGGGCAGTCGATAATCATGCACGATATTGCGCAGCGAATCGCCGCTT
Source organism: uncultured Verrucomicrobiales bacterium (assembly GCA_913048135.1). Lineage (GTDB taxonomy): Bacteria > Verrucomicrobiota > Verrucomicrobiia > Limisphaerales > UBA1100 > UBA1100. The sequence continues at coordinate 13,838 of CAJWVY010000043.1, read as the reverse complement.
TCGAATAGGCCGGTGCATTGGATCACCACGATGGGTTTGGCTCCGCCGAGATATAGGCCGGCTGCCAGCGCCCACGCCTCGCCTTCGCGACAGACTTGAACCAGCTCGATTTCCGGCGCGGTGCGGAGGGCTTCATCCCATTGGCCGAGCGTGGTGTCGGGGATCCACACCACATGTGTAATGCCCAGCTCCGTCAGCGTGGAAACAAATTCTTCCGGCGCGAACATGTTATGGCTTCATCTTTCGCACAGGAATGAACTGCACCCAGCTGGGGCCTTGGCCCGTGGGTTGTTGACGGAGCTTGGTGAGTTGGCCGGTCTTGGGGTTGCGTTCGTAAATGTGCAGGTCATGCGAGCGTTGGCCGGCTGCCACCATCCATTTGTTATTCGGGCTGAGGTTGAAGGAGCGCGGAATTTCGCCGGTGGCAAATTGACCAATGCTGCGGAGCTTGCCGGTCTTGGGATTCACAGCGAATCCGGCAATGGAGTTGTGGCCACGGTTGGAGGCGTACACAAACTTGCCGTCATTCGAAATCTCAATATCTGCGCAGGTGTTTTTGCTGCCATCAAATCCCGCTGGCAACGTGCTGGCCGTGTGGAAGGCCTTGAGCTGGCCGGTCGCGCGGTCGAACGTATACGCCGTGACGCTGTCGCCCTTTTCATCATCGCAATACACAATGGGCAGTTTCGGGTGAAAAGCGAGATGGCGTGGTTCCAGACCCTCGGCCGGCTTGGCCGTGAACGGATCGTTCCGGGTCAGCTTGCCCGTCTTGGCATCAAACCGAAATTGATACACCGCATTCGGTCCCGTGTGCGGCACAAAGGCAAACCGGTTGGAGGCATCGGGCAGGATGGCATGCGCGCACCGGGCCGTTTCGATCAGGCTTAGGGGATTTTTGATCACCGCGCCATTCCGGCCGATGGCGTGGCTGCCCACCACACCGCCGCTGTAGCTGGCCCAAAGCAGCGTGCGTCCCGTGCGGTCGGTGGCCACGTAGGCGGCATTGGCGCCGATTTCCGTGATCCCCAAGGGCACGAGCGTTTTCATGCCGTGATCAATGCGAAACGCCGCCACGCTGTTGGCCGAGCGCACCGAGACATACAACGTGTTGCCATCCGGGCTCACACACTGCGATCCGGGCGATCCGGGGAGATCGTATTTGGCGCGTTGCACGAGGGCGCCCGTCTTGGGATTCAGTTCATAAAGATGCAGTGCCTGATCCTTTCCGGCCGACACCGCCACGAGTAAAGCGGCAAAGAGAGCTTGCATGGGAAAGGCAAGGCTAGGGCGGGAACGCCGGACGGGCAAGCCACCTTCGCGGGAAATTGGGTCGACAGTACGGCGGGCTGGTGTTAATAACTTGCAGATTACGGCAGGGACGCCGGGGAATCCATGGATGGATGCGACCCTGCTGAGATTGGATTTTCACGATTTGTGAGCCACCCAACCGGCAGCAAATCAACCAGCATAAAAAGACATGAGCGAGGGCCAACCTCCAACACCGCCTGCACCACCGGCCGCCCCTGCGCCACCCGGCGGAGTGCCCGCCCCTGTACCCCCGGCCGCACCCGCGCCTCCCGGCGGCGTTCCTGCACCGGCTGCACCAATCGCGCCCTCAGCCCCGGAAGGAACAGGCCCCGGAGGTACGAAACCACTGCCCGGTGGCGTTTTGTCTGCACCGCCGGCTGCTCCGATTCCCCCGGGAGGAGCGGCTCCGGCCGAGGCTTCAGCTGATGTGCCAACTACTCCGCCTAGCCCCGCCCCAATCGCCCCAGCTCCGTCGGCACCACCCGCTGCCGCTGTGCCTGCAGCGCCAGTTGCTGAACCCAAAGCTGTTCCCGCTCCCGCAGTGCCCCTTGCCCCGTTGGCTCCCGAAGCGCCGTCGGCAGAAGTTCCTGCAGCGGAATTAGCCGAGCCTGAGCAACCGTTTTTCAGTGTGATGTTGCTGGATGGGCAGCCGATTGAATTTCCCGTGGAGATGATTGGAGCTGAGCAGGATTTGGGTTCAGGTCCCATTATTCTCGAAGCCCATGGTCGCGGCGTGGAAACGGCGACGCATAAGTACATCGCTTTCGATTCCGGGGACACCGCCTTGTATGATTTAACGGTGGATCCGGATGGGATGAATAACATCGTCGCAGATCCGTCATGGGTCGGTTTGGTTCAAGAACTGTCCGCCAAACTGGCGGCGTTCCCAGCACCTTCCGCCCCCGTGACTGCTCCGCTTGAGCCGGAGGTCCCCAAGGTGGCCGTGCCCGCTCCTGCTCCTACTCCGGAACAGCCGGAGCCTGCGTCTCCGCCGACAGCGATTCCGGCCATCCCTGTAGCGGCCCCGACAGAGGCAGCGCCTGCTGAGGCCGCCGTGCCGGCCGCCAAACCCGGGTTGCCGCCTTTGCCGAAACCCGCGCAGGTGAAATTGCCGGATGTCGGCCTACCGCCGGGCGTAGGGGATGAGCCAGAGGAGGCATCTCCCATAGCAGCGCTACCGGTTCCGCCTTCCCCCGTGGCCGCCAAGCCAACTTCGATCGAATTGCCTCAACCCGGTTTGCCAAAGCCGGCCGATGTGCCCAGTCTGGAAGTACCAGCCACGCCCAAGCCCGCTTTGCCGCCAATGCCAAAACCCCCGTCGGCAGGTGAAGCGAAACCGGTTTTGCCGCCCCCACCCAATCCGAAGATGCCGGTTGATGACGTGGATGATGCGGATCAACCGGAGCAATCTGAAGCCAAGCCACCCCTGCCGCCTCTACCCAAGCCGCCGGTTGAGAAAGCGGAACAGGATACTGAAGATAACGAGGATGAAGACACGGATGACAAACCGGCTCCTTCGAAAGAAAAGGCGGAACTTAAAAAAGCACTGCTTGATGAATTTGACACCGATGGAGATGGAAAAATCAGCGCTGAGGAAACCCCCAGTGCGGAGCAGTTGAAGAAATTTACCACGCGACGACGGGAGAAACCCAAGGTGGATAGACTGGATAACAAACGCAAATCTCGTTTGGAGGCCGAAAGCGCCGTCAAATCCGCCATGCGTGAACTGGAAGAAGCGCGCCTCCGCGAGGAAATGACGGTGCGCGAGGAACTGGAAGCGCACAAGGCAACGCTTGATAAGATTCGTCGGGGACGTGAGCAGTGCGATGAAGAGATCGCCAAGCTCAAACAAACCGATCAATCGCGTCGGGAAAAAACCGAGGCTACTATTGCCAAACTACGTCAGGAATTTGAACACGATGAGGAGCTCATCCGACACGGCGTCCGTGCCAAAAAGGCAGCGCAGATGGACGACGAGGATCGTATTTCAGAGTTGGACGAAGAACTTCACCGTTTGCACGAAGAAGAGACCGAGCGTATTCGCCAGAAAGAGGAGGAAGACCGTCGTCGCGAGGAGGAAAGCCAACAAGCTCATGAGCGTTATTTGCAGCGAGTAAAGGCAGATGAGGATGAAATGACCGTGCGCCAAGCGGATCTGGAAAAACTGGATCGTGAAGAAACCGAGCTAAAGGATGATTTGCAAAGCAAGGAAGATCAGCTGCAAGACCGCTTGCGCCGCATTAAGTTTGAAGAAGATGATGAGCACTCTCGGATCGAGCATGACGTGGAGGTGCTTGAGAAAAGTCGTGAGAAATTTTCCGGCCAAGAGAACATCGAGGAAGAGGAAATTCGCACGCTCAGCGCCAAGGTTGATGCCCGGCGCATTGCGATTGCTGACGAGAAAAAGGTGGAGCGTCGCATGGTGGCCGCCGAGCACGAAGCCGAGCGCATGCGTGAGGAACAGACCACTGCGCCGATTCCCTTGGCCAAGCCGGTGATCGATACCGAGGAACCGCCGGAGCCCGATTTGGAGCCGGCCCTGCCGCGCAAGCCTGAGATCAAAGTGGCCAAGCCGGTCGAACCCAAAGAGGTCACTGCCAAGCCCGCCCTGCCGGAATTGCCATCCAAGCCAGAGATGACCGCTTTACCGGAACGGGAAATCAAAGTGGCCAAGCCCGTGATGCCGGAGTTACCCGCCAAGCCGGAACCGGTGGTGAAGGCGAAGCTGGCAGCAGACGATGCGCTGCCTGCGGTCATCAAACCCGGCAGCAAGCCGGCTAAACCCGTGGCGATCGCGGCCGATGAAAAACCGGCCTTCCCCGCTGCACCGAAAGCCAAGCCCGTGGTAGCGGATTCCGAGGCCGAACTCCCCGCCCTGCCGCAGCCGCCTACCAGCCGGGATTTGCCGCCGTTGCCCACCGATGCCACTGCGCCAACCGGTGAGGCTGAGGCCGATGAAAAACCCGAGGAGAAAAAAGGCTTCTTCGGCCGACTATTCGGGAAGAGGAAAAAAGAGGCTACAGCCGAAGCGGCCCCGGATTTGGCTCTGCCTGCACCCAAGACTGAAGGCCCCGAGCAGGAACTGCCGCCATTGCCTGTGCCAGCCGCGCCGGCTTCCGGAAAAGATTTACCGCCCCTGCCGCCGCTCCCCACCAAAAAGCCGGATTTGCCGCCCATCCCGGACGCACCAGATATGGCCAAGGAAATGGAGCGCAAAAATCTCGAGCGCAAACTCGAACGGATTGCCGATGATCGAGCGGAGCGCATGTCCGATGCCAATCCTGATTTACCGCCCTTGCCGGGCTCAGGATCAGCTCCGGAAAAACCGGCCGGTCTACCGCCCTTGCCCAAGCCCGGTGGCGGAGTTCCAGAATTGCCTGTCCTGCCCAAGCCCGGCGGAGCCAAACCCGACTTGCCGCCTTTGCCCAAGCCGGGCGGTGCCCCCCCAATGCCTCCTATGCCGAAGCCGGAAGGTAAGCCGGATCTTCCGCCTTTGCCCAAACCAAAAGCCCGTGGTGCGGGAGATTTCCCACCCTTGCCGCCGCTTCCACCAAATAAGTAATCGGCGGAGGCTTCTTGATATTCGTATAACACCTAAAAATGGTGTCATTTGGTCATTTACACCTCCCCATTTGGAGCTAATTCAAGGGATGGCCTAGACCTGGGAACTGGTTTTGGATGCTATTTTAGGGACGGAACCCGATTCGAATAAGCTCATTAATGTCAAACAAGCTTGGCGCAAATTGTATGACTATTCGCCGGCCATCACCTACTGGGTATTTCAGTGGGCGCATCACAAGGCCTAGCCCTTTTTCATTGGCGGGCAAGGCGAATCGCGGCAACAATCCCGTGTGGCCACCGATCCTGATCGCCTCAAGCGTTACCTCACCTGTGAGGCTCCGGATAAAAAGTGGGTAAGCGACAAGCTCGTCTACCTGCTTTCCGGGGAAGCTATCATTCCACCCTTCTCCGCGGCCGCCATCAAGCTCGGTCAATTGTCGCGCGATGAAAATTGCCAGATGGAGGATGTGGCCGAAGTGATCCAAATGGATGCCGGCTTGGCCTCGGACATCATCAAGGTGGCCAGCTCCGTGGGTTTCGCGGCTCGCCGCATCACCAGCATCGATCAGGCGCTGATGATGATTGGCATGACCGAAGTCCGTCGCATCGCGCTATCCATGGGCGTGATGAAAAATTTTGAGCACCTCAAGAGCCAGGTGGATTGGAATTCCTTTTGGCTGCACAGTATCATGGTGGCACGATTGACCGAACGCGTGGCTGCTGCTTACCGGCCACCCTGTGGATCGGAGTATTTGGCCGGCCTGCTGCATGATTGCGGTAAGCTTGTATTGGAACACTATTTTCCAGAGGATTTCGACCGAATCATCATTCGCGCTACCGAACGCGGCAGCGGTCATGTCGCGGTGGAGCAGGAGTTTATTGGGGTTACGCACGCGCAGATTGGCGCGGCGGTGTGCGAATGTCTGCAGGCACATTTGGAGGTGATTCGGGCGGTGTGGTATCACCACGATCCTTTCGACGTGCAGGAAGGAAACCAGCCGGACAACAGCCGCTTCCTAGCTGCCTGCGTGGGAGTGGCCGATGCTTTGACGAATTATAAGCAGATAAATATCTACGGCGCGCGAATCATGGATTACGACAAGCCGTTTGAAGAACTGCCCGAATGGCAGTTTCTCGCACAGTACCAAATGAGCTACGGGCTGGATCTAGATCTGGACGCGGAACTGGAAAAAGCCCGCGAAGATCTAAAGTCTTTTGGACTGGGTAGTGACGAAGGAGAAGACGATGGAGAAGCCTAGCCTCAGCACCACGCAAAAAGCGCAGGCGGTCAATTTCGACCGCAACCAGTACGGCACCTTTGCCGAGATTGGCGCTGGCCAGGAAGTGGCGCGGTGGTTCTTTCGTGTCGGCGGCGCGGCCGGGACGGTGGCCAAGAGCATGAGCGCCTATGACATGGCGGTGAGCGATGCGATTTATGGCAAGTCTCGCCGTTATGTTAGTCAGGAACGCCTGCATCACATGCTCGAACACGAGTACGGGCTGTTGCACGAACGGCTGGCTTCCGAGCGCGGTGCTGAAGCGCGCTTTTTTGTGTTTGCCGACACGGTGGCCGCCCGCAGTTTCAGTCGGCAACAGGATGGTCTGGGCTGGATGGGCATTCGCTTTCAGGGCGCACCCGGGCAGGAACCCAATGACATCGTCCTGCATGTTCGCCTGCTGGATGAGGATAATGTAAAACAACAGGAAGCGGTGGGCATCATCGGGGTAAATCTTGTGCATGCGGCCATGCACTACACCACGGATCCTCATCGGATTTTAGGCAGTTTGCTGGATAACCTTGAGCCTTGGCGGGCGGAGATTGGCATGGTGCGCTTTACCGGCCCGGACTATGCCGGGGTAGATAATCGCCTCATGGCCCTGGAGCTGGTGAAACGCGGTCTGGCCAAGGCCACCTTGTTTAATGTGTGTGGCGAGGTGGTGCATCCTTCCGAGGTGCTGTATGGCAAGCCGATCATTGTGGAGCGCGGCAGTTTCCGGCCTGTTACCCACACCACCCTGCACATGTTGCAAAGCAGCAAAGCGCAATTTGTGCAGGAACCCAGTGTGCAGGGCGAAAATATGACCGTGTTGTTCGAGATGACCCTGCACAATCTTACTGATGGCGATGGCATTGATGAGCAGGATTTTCTGGAGCGCGTCGATATTTTGGGCGCCGTTGGCGAGGATTTAGCCGAAAACTACCATATTATGGTGTCAAACTTCGCCGAATACTACCGTTTGGCAGCGTATTTGCTCCGTTATAGCAAGGAACCCATTGGTGTGGCCATGGGTGTACCCACTTTGAAAGAACTGTTCGAAGAGAAATATTACGAGGAACTGGAGGGCGGTATTTTGGAATCCTTTGGCCGGATGTTCAAAAACGACCTGCGGTTATACGTCTACCCGTCTTTGGCGGAAGGCGGTCAGGTGCTCAATGCCCGCAACCTACAGGTCGCTTCGCACCTGCAAAGTCTTTACGAATACCTCTTGAGCAACGGCTTCATCCGGCGCATCGAGGATTTTCGGGAAGATTACCTCCCCATTTTATCACGAGACGCCCTCAAACAAATCCGCTCCGGCGATCCGCAATGGGAACAATTAGTCCCCGAGAGCGTCGCCCAATTGATTCGCGAACGAGGTCTGTTGGGGTATCAATCTGCATCAGACACCGCAAACCCACAGGAAAATCATCATGGCTGAAGAATACAGCAATCAAAACGCTAAGAAAGTGCTTGTGGCCGACAGCGACCCCGCCGTCCTGCAAGCCATGAAAGATCAGCTCCAAGCCATAGGCTTTCACGCCACCGTTGTGGACACTGACACCATGGCCACCGAGCACCTGCGCAGCGAAATGTTCGCTGCCGTTGTGGTGGATCATGACCTGAGCGGCGAAGGCAAAGGCCTGGATCTTTTGGCGCAGGTAAAGGAAATTCAACCAGATACAAGCCGCCTAATGCTTGCCAGCGGCGTGAGTATTGATGAGATGACCCGCATTGCCAGCAAAGGTCTTGTCTTCCGTTACCTCACCAAGCCATGGATGACCAACGACATGAAAGTCGCAATCCTTAACGCCTCCGAACGGTACTGTTTGCGAAAGGAAATTGAGGCTCAGGAAAACCGAATCCAAACCCTGACCGATAAACTGCAGGTTGCCGAACAATCCGTCACCCAAGCCAATGCGAATCTGGCCGCCACCGACGAAGACGGCGATGCCGCATCCGGCGAGGCCCCGGCCGCCACGCCACGAGTGGCTGTGTCATTTTCTAGTGACGAGGAAGACATCGCCCTCACCGCGATGAACCGCATGCTCTACACCTTTCACCCCAACCTCGGCAATACCGCCCTTCGCGCCAAAGCTCTGTGTGCCACCATCGCTGATGCGCTAGGGTTGAGCGAAACCGATGCCCGCACTCTAGATCTCGCCGCGCAAACACATGATATCGGTCTCATGAACTCCGAGATTGGCATGGTGCGGCGTTGGATGCGCAGCCCGGCCAAATGTTCCCCCGAGGAAATGGAAGTGATCCGGAAACATCCTGAGATCGCGGAGGAAACACTTCTGGCCTTGCACGAGAGCTATGCGCCCGTGGCCAAGATCGTGCGGCATCATCATGAAAATTGGGATGGCACCGGATACCCCGACAAACTCAAAGGTGAAACCATCCCGCGCTTATCCCGCCTGTTGGCGCCGGTCATTTATTACTGCAACCAAAACATGGCCGACATGCAGCTCATCCGCGAAATGGAAACCGAGCTGGCCGATCGCGTCTTCGATCCGGATGCTGTCCGCGCCCTCGTCCAAGCTGTGCCGCTCACCCGCATGCCCCGCGGGGAACGCGAGATTCTGCTCATTGAGCTGAAGCCCGGCATGGAATTGGCCCGGCCCATTTTCAACACCAACAACATGAAACTCCTCGATGCCGGCCTGATTCTGGAGGAAAAACACGTCAACAAAGTGCATTCCATCAACAACATGACGCCCATCAACCCTCTGTGTCTGGTATATTGTTAACCGCGATTTAGCCTGTAAAAACAGTGTTTTTTGAAGCCTCCCTTTGGGGGCTTCTTTTTTTTCTAAAGTCACCTCCTATACGACCGATATAGAGGATGTAAGCCTTGTGATGCTTGGTAACTCACACGGGAGGGAGCACCCGATCAAGTTCCACCGGCACGGACGCTGGTTAAACAACGACAAACGGAATTGTCAAAATGGTCATCAATACTAACATTGGTGCGCTCGGTAGTCAGCGCACCCTCGCAGAGAACTCGACGAAACTCAACAAAGCGTTGTCGCGCTTGGCTTCTGGAACAAAAATTGTATCTCCAGAAGACGATGCGGCCGGTTTGGCGGTCGCATCAAAATTCGATTCTCAAATTCAACGGAACCGAGGTGTTCAGAATAACCTCACCAGCGCTCTATCGTTTAGTCAGACGCAGGATGGTTTCCTCAACAAGGTCCACAGTGCACTAACTCGGATGAGTGAATTGGCATCCATGGCTATGGATGGAACCAAATCTTCGAGTGATAAAGCCAATTACAACGAGGAATTCCTGGATCTTAAGGGATACGTTAGTGATATCGGCACCAAAGGCTTCAACGGAGTCAGCTTGTTCAACGGCACGGCATTATCCGTAACCATGGACAGTGAAGGAAATACATGGTCGTTGAACTCCAGTTCTATGAACGCAGTGGATGTTACCAGCGTAATTGCCACGAACTTCGCAGTGACGAGTTCTTCTGCGGTGGCCACTATTAATAGTGCCATTGAAAATGTGGCAACTCACCGCGCAAAAGTGGGCGCTAATATTCAACGCATTCGATTTACCCAAGATCAGGTGGGTATCCTGAATGAAAATCTCCAACGCACGGTGAGCCGGATCAAGGATGTGAATGTGGCTGAGGAAAGTACTCAGTTCGCCCGGTATAACATTCTGGTGCAATCCGGAACGGCCATGTTGGCCCAGGCAAACCTGTTGCCGCAAAATGCCCTGCGATTGATCTCCTAAACGAGTGGATCGTTAGCTGGTGGTGGAAGTATTTAGCGATACTTCTGCCACCAGCAACCGGGCTGAGGATTGGGTATACTTATTTTAAGTCATGAACGCATAATTAAAGACAGCTATAGCGAATAGGAGTGCAAGTGAACTTTACGGCAAACATAGGAGCGGTCAGAGCCGGGCGCGTGTTGGAAGAATCTTCCAATCACCTAAATAAAGCTCTTACGCGATTGGCTTCGGGCACACGGCTTGTTAGCCCAGAGGATGATTCTGCCGGATTGGTGGTGAGCGAGAAGCTCAGTGCAGAGAGTACGCGCAATCATGCGGTTCAAAACAATTTAGCAAGTGCGTTGTCATATAGTCAGACTCAGGAGGGATTCTTGGGGAAAATTACCAAAGCATTGGATCGCATGGGTGAACTCGCTGCGCTCGCCCTGGATAATACCAAGTCGGCATCCGATAAAAATCAGTATCAGACCGAATTTGCTGATCTGAAAAGCTACATCAGTGATATTGGAACAAAAGATTTTAATGGGGTGAGTCTGTTCAATGGATCTGGAATAGCCGTCACCAAAGACAGTGAAGGGGAAAGTTGGACATTAGAGGCTCAGGATATAAACGGGGAAGATTTGGCGTTTATTCTGGATGGTTCAGTGACGGTCACCAATGCCGGGGCATTGACATTGATCGATGGAAAATCAACCACCTACATCGATGATGCGTTGGAATCAGTCTTGGAAACCCGCGCCGCAATCGGCTCAAATATTACGCGGATAGGGTTAACCCAAGAAAAGGTGGTTACTTTTAATGAAAATCTAACTGCAGCGGTAAGCCGAATTAGGGATGTGGATGTAGCTGATGAAAGTACTCGATTTGCCAAATATAATATCCTCGTTCAATCCGGTACGGCCATGGTGGCTCAGGCCAATTTACTGCCTCAAAACGCACTTCGTTTAGTTGGTTAGCGCAAGGGGAGGCCAAATAATGGTAGGGTTAATACAAACAATTAAAAATATAAACAAAAAATTTCTAAAGATATTATTCAAATTGCCGACTAACTTTCTGTGGGCCTCGTGATGCCCTCTAACTCACGCAGGGTGAAGCACCTGAATCTTAGCTTCGGCGGCAGGGATGCCGCTTTAACCAAAACAAATGGAGTTGTAACATGGTTATCAACACAAACATGGGGGCAAACAGCGCTGCGCGATTGCTCTCAGAATCAACAGGGCGCCTGAACAAGGCTTTGACTCGACTTGCTTCGGGTTCAAAAATTGTTTCGGCTGCCGACGATGCGGCCGGGCTGGCTGTGGCGAGCAAATTCGATGCGCAAATTTCGCGTAATCGAGGCGTTCAAAACAACCTGACCAGTGCGCTCTCCTACAGCCAAACGCAAGACGGCTTTCTGCAGAAAGTTGGTAAGGCGTTGGACCGGATGAGTGAGCTGGCGACTCTGGCTCAAGATGCCACTAAGTCCACGAATGATAAGGCAAACTACGCTACGGAGTTTTCCGATCTCAAGTCGTACATTAGTGATATCGGGACAAAAGGGTTCAATGGCGTGAGTCTCTTCAGTGGCTCCGGCTTGGCTGTCACCAAAGACAGCGATGGAAACACTTGGACTCTGAATGCCAGTAGTCTCAACGCTGTTGATGTGACTAGTGTGATCGCTAGTGCGTTCGCAGTGACCAGCAGTAGCGCGGTATCAACCATATCTTCGGCAATCGAGAATGTGGCGACACATCGTGCTAAGGTTGGCGCAAACATCCAACGCCTGCAATTCACGCAGGAACAGGTGAGTGTGCTGAATGAAAATCTGGCTGCTTCTGTAAGTCGGATTAAAGACGTGGATGTGGCTGAGGAAAGTACTCAGTTCGCCCGGTATAACATTCTGGTGCAATCCGGAACGGCAATGTTGGCACAGGCGAACTTGCTGCCGCAGAATTCACTGCGCCTTCTTTCCTAAGCTAAGATTCAGGAAAGCTAACACGGCGGGTGGCCTTCGGGTCACCCGTTTTTTTGTGCGTGCAGGGTGGTTTGAATTTTGGCCATCACCGAGGACCATGGTTGATCGGGAGCTTGGCGGAAGAGGCGTGCTGATGGATACCAGGGGGTTCGGTTTTTATCTAGGCCCCAGCGCCAATCGGCAGCGAAATTAAGGATAATCCATACTGGTTTTCCCATGGCTCCAGCCAAATGGGCGATGGCGGAGTCAATTGTGATAATCAAATCCAATGAATCGATTACGTCCGCTGTGGCAGCAAAATTGGTCATCTCCGTGCCATGATCAATCAATCCAGTCGGGGTTGGGGTGTCATACTGCAGGTTGTGCCATTGGATGGAATCATCCTGGATTAATGGTTGGAATTGCTCAAATGGCACAGATCTTCGGTCCAGAGGTTGATTCCCTGATCCGGCCCATGAAATTCCAATCTTTTTGATCGGGTGGATTTTTCCGCAAAGAGAAGAGGGGCCAAGGTAAGGTGTGCTGGTAGGGATGCTTTCAAGTGAATCTTGAAAAACACCAGGCAGACTCATGAGTGGTATGTGGACATCGAATTGAGTGGCCGGCGAATATTGTGTGATGACTTTATCAATGCCCTCTACGGTTTTCATTAGTTTCGCAAGCGGTTCCGGGGTCCAGAGGATGACCTTGCCGATTTGTTTTGCGACTTGAGGAGCATAACGGGCCATTTGAATGGTATCGCCAAAGCCTTGTTCGGAATGGAGCAGAATGGTTTTCTCCGGGAGCGATTCTCCCAGCCATCTCGGTTGGGTAAAACCGTGGTCTGGCGTTGTGCGGTTTTGTAGATCGAATCGGCACTCGTAATCCTGCCACGCCTCGGGGAAATCGCCTACTAAAGCGCGGATAAAAAATCGCTGCCAAATATTTTCTGGATCATTGGGATCCAGTTCCAATGCCCGCTCAAAGCACTGGTTGGCGGCGGGCAACAAGGAATAATCCAGCTGGGCCATTCCGAGTAATCGGTGGGCTTGGGAATCCTGGGGGCGAAGGGTGACTACCTTTTGGTGCGCGGCTATTGCTTCAGGCAGTTGATTGAGGTGCTCGTGAGCAAGTGCGATATTTTGCCACACATCAGCATATTCAGGGTTGATGGAAACCGCTTTTTGCCAGCACTCGATTGCTTTTGGAAGATCGCTTTGGGCCTGCCATGCCACACCTAGGGCATTGAGCGCCTGGGCGTTTTGCGGTTCCTGTGCGAGGATCAGTTCAAGGCAGTCACGGGCTTCGGGCCATTCGCCGCGTTGTTGATGGAGGAGGGCGAGTTCCTTGGCGACGGGCAGGGCGTCGGGATATTTTTCAAACGCTACACCCAATAGATGGGCGGCTTGGTCGAGTTGGTTGGCGAGACGGGCGGCCTGTGCCTGTTGAAGGAGGTCGGTGAGTTGCGGTGAATTCTCCTCCGACATGGGAGATCAATCGACGCTTTCGCCGGCTTCCTTATACTCGTTCAACTTATTGCGCAGGGTGCGGATATTGATGTCCAGCACCTCGGCAGTGCGTGTGCGGTTACCTTCGCATTGGGCGAGTGTGTTGAGGATGTGTTGTTTTTCCAAATCTGCCAACGTTACCGCTGCGCCATTGGTGGCTAGGGTGGATGTGACAGAAGGGCTTTCGGTCTCCTCGATGGGGCCGGTGGGGGCGTCGCCGGCACCGGCTTGGGGCGGGGCGGTGAGGCCGAGTTGTTCGGGGTGAATGTAGCCGTCCTCACCACACAGGATCACGGCACGCTCGATGACGTTCTGTAATTCGCGGATGTTGCCGGGCCAATCATGCTTGGAAAGCGCGGTGACGGCCTCAGGCGTGAGGCCCTTGACCGGGACGCCGTGGCTGCGGATGAAACGTTGGGTGAACGCCTCGGAAAGCAGTTGTATATCGCCTTCACGATCGCGCAGAGGCGGCACGTGTACGGGCACAACGTTGAGGCGAAAGTATAGATCCTGCCGAAACT
>CAJWVY010000042.1 GCA_913048135.1 uncultured Verrucomicrobiales bacterium | reverse complement strand
CGGTGACGTTCTTTGCCTTAGGCGCCAGCTTTTTGAGACTAACGTCGATGATGCATTGGCCGTTGATCCAGACGCAGCATTGGCCGCCGTTGCAGCGAATGCGCATGGTCTGCCATTCGCCGGCCTTCTTGGTGGCACGCTGGCTGGGCGCCTGGACGGCATAAATGGAACCGGTAAATTGTGCCGGCTTGAGGCCTTTCCATTTTGACCCGTAATCATCAAGCACCTGAATCTCCAGCCCGGCCACCCACGGTGCACCGGTCTTGGGCGCGCGAATGAACACGCCGCTGTTGCCGTTCTCGGGGATGTTGTACTCGAGTTGCAGTTCAAAATTGGCAAACTCCTCCTTGGTGGCGAGCCAGGCGGATCCGCCCTTACCGGTGCAGGACAGGACGCCGTCCTTGATTTCCCAGTTGGTCATCGGCCCGCCCATGCCCTGCCAGCCGGTGAGGTCTTTGCCATTGAAGAGGGGTTGAAAGTCCTTGTCCGTCGCCGTAACAGACAGTGCACAAGCCGCAATCATTCCGAGGATGAACTTCATGCCGCACTGTATACCGCCGGTCGTGGGCGGCAATGCATTTATCCTGTTGAGTCTTGCCCCGGTGACGTCATACTTGGCCCATGCAGAACACACCGCGTCGCGACTTTTTGAAAAAATCTTCGGCCGCCACTTTCGGCTTCACCCTCCTGCCCTCCTACTTGGCCACCAGCCGCTCGGCGGAGGGCAAACAGCCGCCGAGTAAGCGGGTGAATCTCGGGTGCGTGGGCGTGGGGGGGCGGGCCTCCGGAGTGATTCCCAGCGTGTCCGCCAATGGCGCCGCCACGCCGGTGGCGTTTGCCGATGTGGATTTCAACGCGCGCCGCGTGGACGCCAACCTCAAACGCTACCCGGGCGTGAAGCAATTTGCCGATTTCCGCGTGATGCTCGAAAAGATGGGCAAGGACATCGATGCCGTAACAGTGGTGACACCCGATCACACACACTTCCCAGCGGCCATGCTGGCGATGTCCATGGGCAAACACGTGTACGTGGAGAAACCCCTGACGCATTCCTATCTCGAGGCGGATCTGCTGATGAAGGCGGAGAAGAAATTCGGCGTGATCACGCAAATGGGCAATCAAGGCCACACCTCCGGCGGATCCGTTCAGTTCGCGCAATTGCTCAAGGCCGGCGCCTTGGATGGGATCAACAAAATCGATGCATGGAAATCGCCGGGCCTATTTTTCATGAATAAAAACCGCCGCATCTCCGCATTCCCCAAGGCCGAGGAACAACCCAAGTCGTTGAACTGGGATCTCTGGTGCGGTCCGGCGGAGATGAAGCCCTTCAGCAAACTGTATCATCCCTTCGATTGGCGCGCCTTCTACCTCTATGGCAATGGCATGCTGGGCGATTGGGGCGCGCACATTATTGATTTCGCGCATGACTTCCTGAAGCTCGGCCAACCGACCCAGATTTCGCCGCTCTTAATGGAAGACCACAACAACGTGATCTTCCCGCTCAGCTCGCATATCAAGATGCAGTTCCCCGCGCGCAGCAAAAAATTGCCGGCCGTGGAACTCACCTGGCGCGATGGCGGCGGCTATCACCCGAAGGTGGCCGAGCAGTATCATGCCGGCGGCAAGGCCCCGCGACTGGGCGGGGCGGGCACGCTCCTGCATCGGGCGGATGGAAAATACGCTCTGACGCGCGGCTCCCACAGCGGCAGTTCCAACATCGTGTCGGCCGATCCCAAATACCGCGAGCAATACGCCGAGGCCCTGAAACCCAACGGTCCGAAGTTCAACCACGGTGCTAGCTTCACTGCCGCTTGCAAAGGCGAGGACAAGACGCTCTCGCCCTTCAGCATTGCCGGTGACCTGACCAAGACACTGATGCTCGGCATTGTTTGCCAGTCGCTGAATGAGGAACTGAATTTCGATCGGAAACGCGAGAAGTTCATCAACAACGACCGCGCCAACGCGCTGCTCGAAGGCCCCGCTCCCCGCAAGGGTTGGGAGGAATTCTACAAGATGGTGTAAGGCTTAAGTGCCTTCCTATCGTAGCAACCGGCGAATCATCTGCACCGCGCGCGTCTCGTAGAGCCGCTGCCATTCGGGCGCGAGCATGCAGTCACTGTCTTCCTGTGCGCCACCGATGTTTTTCAACTGCTCGGCCGTGGGCGCGTAATGAACATAGCCGTTGGTGTATCCGGCCACGAAGGCATGCGGATGTTTGGCCGCGCGCTTGATGTTCAACCCCACCGGCACCGTGAGTTCGCCGGGAAATGTGGTCAGCACAAAATCGCCCACACGCAGGCCGGACAACTCCACGCTGACCGTCCGGTTGCCGGCGGCGTGGCCGGTTTTTTGATGCATTTTCAGAAGCCGCAAATTGGTGTTCAGCCGCGTGATCTGTTCCATGGTATGAACATTGCGGACGTACGCCTGCAAATGGCGGCGGTTGGCTGCATCCAGTCGGCTGAGATCGGGCCGCTCCAGCTTCAGCTCATGCAGGTAACGGTAGGAACTGAGCGAGGGGGAGTTGGTGGAGAGCCGGTACTTCATCATCAACGGCAGAAACTCATCGAGATTCAGGAACGTGCCTTTCAGGGATTCGGCCAGACGCCCGCGCTCGGCTTCCATCTCACGAATGCGCGGCGCCAAATCCGCCCGGGGCAACTCCAGCTTCTCACTGTGAACGTTCAACACCGCATTCGGCTGGCAACGAATCTGCCGCACTGCCCGCAGTGTGCTGAGGCCAAGCATCAAGCCCAGCGGTTCGGCGCTGCGAATATGATTCACCGCCTTGTAATCGATCGGATTAATATCACCACCCGCTCCCTGCACAAACAGCGCCACGGCCCCTTTCCCCAGCGTTTCCTCAATGGTTTTGGAGGCGAACCCAGTGATGTCCGCGGAATTGCCGCGATCGGGCGTATTAGCAATCGGATGACAGGCAAAATTGTACACTACCGCCAACGGCGTTCCATCCAGTCGATCCAGCCGCAGCACACCGATCTGCGAATCCACCGGCCCGACTGCCGCCACTTGATCATTCGGCGGCAAGGAATAGGCATGCCGCACATCCACCGTGCTGCCATCCTTCAAGATCAGGCGGCGGTTCTCCATGATCCGCGTCTCACGCCCAACAGCAGCACCGGCTTTCACGGGCTCCAGATTCTTGACCGCCAATCGCACCGCCTGAATGGTGCGCGCCTCGGTCTCCGGATGCACCAATCCATGACAATGACTGGCATTAAAGAGCGTGTGCTCGGGCGAGATGCCGAGTTCCTTTTTCAGCTCCGCGCGAACGCGAGGCAGAAAGTTATCCTTGATCCGGCCAATGCCTCCGATCGCCACGGCGTCGATACTCACCAACACCGCCGTGGTTTCCCCACTGCGCAAGGCCAGCGCGCGGGCGTACAATCGATCGTTCACTAGCCCGCGTTCATCGGTGATATCCACCTTGGCCGCGCCGGCCTGCAACACCGCGGCGGTCACGGACATTGTCTGGCAAGCCAGCCCCACCGCCGCAACCAGTCGCAGGAAGTTCATGAGGTTACAGGTCCAGCAACTCGTCCATCAACGCCGCGGTCTTTTCGTCGCCGCCGTCGCCGCCTTCGCGGGTGACCCAGCCGTTGAAGCCAATCTTCTTCAGCTCGGCACGGACCTTGTCCCATTCCACATCGCCTTGGCCCAGCGGACAGAATCCGTTTTTCACGCCCCAATCCTTTACGTCCAATTTCACGTTGCGGTTGCCGAGGATGCGGATCCACTCGTGGCTGGGTGCGAATTTCTGCATGTTGCCAATATCGTAATAGGCCTGCACCCACGGGTTGTTGATCTCATCAAGGTAATCGCGGAATTGCTCTGGCTTGTAACAGAACCCGTTCCACACCGTTTCAATGAGTACATGAATGCCCAGTTTGCTGGCCAACGGAATGACCTTACGGATCTCGGCAATGGACCGTTCCCAGACCTGGTCGTGATTTTCGTTTTCCCCACGCACCGCTCCGGGGACCAACAGCACCGAAGATCCGCCCACCGCTTTGGATTCGCGAATGGCTTCCTCCAGTCCCTTGCGACTTTCATCGCGCGTGGCGGCGTCCGGCGAGGACAGCCGTTTCTGCCAATGCTTGTTGTACACCACACCGTGCATCGGCAGGCCAACCTCATCGCAGGCCTTTCGCAGAGCGCCGACATTCATGCCCGGTGCGCTGCCCTCGATGCCGTCGAAACCCAGCTCCTTCAACTTCTGCATACGCGGCAGGTTCGGTTGCCCACCCCATTTGACAGATTTGTAAATCAGCCCCTTGTTCGCGCGCGCGCGTTTTTTGTCCTCAGCTTGGAGCGTGGAAGTGGCGGCCACCGCGGCAGCAGCCCCGGCGGTCTTGCAGAAATCACGTCGGTTCATTCAGCTATGTTAGAGACGCATTCCCATCGGGGCAAATGAATTCAGCTTAAAGACAGGCGATCGCGCCAATATAAACACTTACACTAATATCTCATCACCTGTCGTAGTAGATCCATTACTGCCAACACAAATCTGACCTCACCGCGCACGAGTAAACAGGCGGCCGGGATGTTGTTGGATCAGCTTTTTCATCTCCAGCTGCAGCAAAGCCACGGACACCTGCGCAGCCGGAAGTTTGCTGCGACGGATAATTTCGTCCTGCTGCATTTCCTCGAGGGTAAGCACGTTGAAGATCTGCTGTTCCGGATGCGACAACGTGGGCATGGGAAGCTCGGACTCTTCCGGTTCAATAGCCTGTAGATGGGCGAATTCCGCCAACACGTCTTCAGCAGATTCGCAAAGCTGGGCGCCGTCCTTAATGAGGTCATGGCAACCGGCACTGCGCGGTGAATCGATGCGGCCGGGCACGGCGTACACCGTTCGCCCATACTCCGCGGCAAAGTTGGCGGTGATGAGCGCGCCGCTGGCCCGGTTGGCTTCCACAACCACCGTACCCTGCGTCATGCCAGCTACAATGCGGTTGCGGATTGGAAAGCTCTGCTTGTCGCCTTTTCGCCCGAAGGGAAACTGCGTGATAACCGCGCCCTGTTCGGCAATCCGTCGATAGAGTTGTATATTTTCAGCCGGATACACGATGTCTAGACCCGTGCCCAAGACCGCGATGGTGCGTCCATCGGATTGCAATGCTCCCTCATGCGCGGCGCTATCAATGCCCCTCGCCCCGCCACTCACTACTGTAACCCCCGAAGCCGCCAACTGCCTCGCTAACCGCTCAGCCGTTTGGCGACCATATAATGTCGACTGTCGCGTGCCCACCATCGCAACAGCGTGGGCATCTTCGGGTTTCAATTCACCCCTCACATACAACACCAGAGGTGGATCGTAAATTTCGCGCAACAAGGAGGGATAAGCATCATCCTCGGAAGTAATGATGTGGGCGCCAAATTTCTTAATACGCTCCAGTTCAGCGACCACATCCACCAACTCGCGCCAACGAACAATATTATCGGCCGCCTTGACGCCCACTTTGTCCACTAACATTAGATCCCCCTTGGAGGCACTCAAGACCGCCGCGGCCGATTCAAATCGGGATAATAAATTCCGTACCCGTACCGGGCCAATGTCAGGCAAAAGATTCAGCGCCACTAACGCCTCGCGGGAATCCATGAGAGGGTCGTATTACGCAAACGCCCGGACGACAAGCCAAACCCGCGGCCGCCATTGAACATCAAAAAAGACCCAACGCCTCAAGGCATTGGGCCGGAAGAAGTAGCGTAAAATTATTCGGGCGTGGCAAAACCGGCGGCGTCCAGCGATGCCTTGTTCCACGTTCCCAGATGACCAGAATCCTTAATCATGGTCCGAGCCTCGGCCACTTGCTCCGCCGTCACCAGTTCCTCGCCGTTCCAAGACTGACGAATGTAAGTCAGCACCGCCGCGATTTCCTCGTCCGACCAAGCCGCGCCCACGGCCGTCATGGCGCCATTGTACGGAGTACCATTCACAGCGATAGGGCCCTGTAATCCGTTCAGCACAATAGCAGCGGCCAATTTGGGATCGCCTTTCACCCAGGAGGAATTCACCAACGGCGGGATTTGCCCTGGAGTACCGCCACCGTTGGGCTGATGACAGCCCTGACAGTTAGCGTAAATCTGTTTTCCTTTGCCGAAAATCAATTCCGCCTCAGACGGCGCCAGCGAGGCCACTTCGGCTGGGCTTCCAAACGGTGCATGCACATTAGCAGCGAAATTGGCGTTCAGTTCGTCGACCTTGTAACATCCGATGTAACCGAGCAGCGTGAGCACCACCATGATACTCACGGGCATCTGTGAGTTTCCCGCAGCCGGCTCGCCATGCTCTTTCAAGTTCAGGTTGGAATGCTTTTCTTCCATCTTACTCGCCTTCCTTGGGGTTGCTGATCTCCCGTACAGCCGGCAACGGCGCCTCGGGCAGGCCCTTGTCGTTGCGGAGGCTTTGCAGGTACGCCGCCAAAGCACGCGCTTTATGAGTCGGCGTGACAACGAAGTCGGGTTCGACCGATTGTTTCACTCCGTCACCGGTAGAGACAGTCACCGCATTGGCAGGAAGTTCCTCTCCTTCTTTCGCAGACCGCACGTTAAACAAATATTTGTATGGCGGCATGTGTGAGCTTTGCCCACCGGCTTGCGAGTTGTAGATCTTGGCGTACAGCGCATTCAGATCCAGTTGACGGGCACCCACGTTGCTGAGATCCGGCCCCACACGCATCACCCCCGGCATGGCGTGCACATCATAGAGGAAATCCCGGGTAACACTCTGGCGACGAGCCCCCCAATACTCGACATCCGGCCAATTATCGGCGACCGGCAACAGTTTGAACTGGGCCCCCGCGCGATCCTTCAATGCCCGCACTCTATCTTTAATTTCGTCCCACTGCTCGATCCCCTCACTCACGGCAAATGTCGCATCGGCGACCGAGGATTTGTCCGCTTCACTCATTTCGATAGGTAAGCCCAGTTCACCGGCCAAATCCCCCTCAATTGTTACACCGGAAATTCCTAATGCGATTAAGGCATCTTCGGTTTCGATGGCGTTAGCATAAGCTTTGGCTTGCTCCAAAGTGGCTTTGGTCGCCTCAACATCTGCTCCTTCTGCCGTTGCGGCTTCTTGGGCGGCCGCTACAGCTTGGAACGCATAAGCCTTTTCAAAAATCTTATTACCAGCATATTCCTCTCCAATGATTTCCCGCGTCAGGTCTTTGTCGGCTCCTAATTGAGTAATCTGGATCTCATACCCAAAGGTACCACCGGTGGCCATACGTGTGTGGCAGTAGTAGCAGCCGTTTTCGCGATAAATCTGTTCACCTTGCTGAGCCAACCCTGACCGCGGGTGCAATGAGGTGCCGTCGCCCAGATCAGCCTTGGCTGCGTTCGCCTGTGAGGCCGGACCAAACACCATACCCCACCAAGAGAGGCTCAGCGCAAACAACACACCCAAGAAAATCCACGGAGACTTGTTCATTCAGCACCTCCTTCGGCTTCGGCCGCGCGGCATTTGCGAATCAGCGCCATCGGACTGCACTCGCCGCAACAATTGCGGAACAACAGACAGGCCATACTGCCAAGGAAAATCAAACTGGAAAGGAAGAACAGGATTTCGCCGAGGAACGCAATGCGCATGGGCATCAGCGCTTTCTTCATCACTTCGGCCGATCCATCCTGCAGCGCGTGGCCGTGCCCGTAGGACATGCCCAAGCCGGCCAGTAGAATCACCACAGCGCCGATCGCGGTCAGGCGGAAAATCCATTTGTAAGTACCCGAGCAAGCCCAATCCACTTCGCCGCTAAACAAGCGCGGCGCCACGTAATACACTGCACCAAACATCGCCATAGCGAAGAAACCCCAGGCAAAGAATTGGCGCATGGCTGTTCCGGCATAGGTGAACTGCAGCAGTCCGTTCCAGTCCGAATAGAAGTTACCAAAGGTAAAGAGCGCGGCGATCAGCCACGCGCCCAAGGCAAAGCCCATGCACTGCAGCGTCAGGTCACTTGATCCGAGCAACGGCACGCCCTTGGCAGTTTGGCGCAGGTTCCATCCGATGGCGATCAGTACAAAGATAAACAGCGCCGAAGCGTATTGGCTGAGCTTGATCGACCAGACAGGCAATGGGGAACCGCTGTTTAGGTTCACCCAACCGCCGAGGATCAGCAGCATCCAGAACCCGAAAGCCGCCCATTGACGACTGTACAATTCGCGGCCGGTAATTTTGGGAATGAAATACAGGATAGCCGCCAGCCCCATGCAGCCGAGCCAGATTTGCTGCAGGCTGGTTACCGTCCAGTGCGCCACGGGAATTTGTGCCGCGCCGCGCACGGGCGTTTCCACCAGCAACCAGTGCGCCGTACCCACGATCCACGGGAAAGCCACCAGTGCGGCGATCAGGAACCAAGAGCTGGGATACAACTGCTGATGGCGGCGGGAGAAATAGGTGATAATCGCGCTGAACGCGATAAATGCCTGGCCAATTAAAAGCACGCGGCTGGCGTAGGCCGGCAATTCGTAACCGGCCACACCCGGTTGATCACCCATGGTGATGCCCACCATGGCGGCGGTGACCCCGGAGTTCCAGAGAAACGCGCCGGCCAACACAAATCCCGGCTTGGCCAACGGCATGCCGCGCAAGCGGCTCAACATCCAGAGTGTCAGCCCCAAACCAGCGTTCCCTGCAAACCCGTACAGAAAAGCCACCCAAGCATTCGCCTGCAAGCGGCCGTAGGTTAGGAAGGGGCAATCGGCCAGAAAACCAGGCACGTGCATTTTGAGAGAGCCCAACAGACCCACGCCCGTTGCCTGCACCGCCCAAACCGCTGCGCTGAAGAACAGAAACAACACGGGACCGCGGCAGGAGGCATTGATCTCCTCCGGCTGGGCCTCAGGCGCGATAGGCGCGTTGTGTGTTTCCTCTTCGCTCATCAAAAATTACTTCTTCTTTTCAGCCTTGCTCAGGCTTTTCACGTACGCCAGCAGTGCTTTGATCTCGGCATCCGTCACTGGTGGGGGCGGCGGCATCGGTGCCAGTGCACCCTTCACCACCTTGTCCAGCGGCTTCTTGAGTGACTCAATGAAATACTCATCATCCAACTTCACCTTAATGATTGGCCCACCCAGTCCCTTGTGCACCTCACGCTCCTTGCCCCAAAAGTCGCCCAGAAACGTCGGAGCCTTTAATGCCATACCCGCCGGAGCTGGCACGGCCGGGTCCACTTGGTGACAAGTGAAACAAATCTTCGTCTGAAATAACGTCTTCCCCTGCGTGATGAGATTTTCATCAGCCTGGAGGCTCAGCACTCCAAATCCAAACAACATGTATGCAGCGATCCGGAACATGCTATTCCTCTTCCTTTTTGCTCAAACTTTTAACGTAAGCTAGGAGTGCCATCAGCTCTTCGTCGTTTATTGGTACTGTGGGCGGCATTGGCGCCAAAGCACCCTTGACGACTTTGTCCATTGGTTTTCTCACTGACTCGATGAAATAAGATTCATCCATAGAAACTTTTTCTATCGGCCCTCCGAGACCCTTGTGAACTTCGCGCTCCTTTCCCCAGAAATCACCAATGAATTTCGGAGCCCCAAGTGCCAACCCAGCTGGGGCGGGAATCGCAGGATCAACCTGATGACAAGTGAAACAAATCTTTGTTTGCCACAAAGTTTTCCCTTCACTGATCAGCTTAGGGTCACTCAAGTCTGTATCATTTGTGGCTACTGCCAACCCTGCTGCTGATTCACTGCGCGCTACTAAATTATTATGAAAATCTCCAGACTCAGCATTCATTTTTGCTACCGTTGCACTCATAGCATTTACAATCGGCAAGCGGTAGAATTTGCGTTCGGCATCCACTGTAGCAAAGTTGTTTAGAGCATCGGCATCGGCCGCTGCCAGTTCAGCACGCTTAGCAGCGCGGGCTTCATCGCGTTCAGTGGTGAGGGAAACCGGTCGGGACTCTTTGCCGTATTTACTGACCACCCACACTGCCAGCACCAGCGTCAACGCAAGTGCAAACAACTCATGAGCGGCCCAGCTGGGCTGCAGCGAATCGTCTTTAGTGTTCTCGTCGCTCATTAATGGTGTTCAATTGCTTCACCCATCCGGGGATCTCGCAGTGGGCAAATCGGGTGGCTAAATAAACTTCTCATAAAAACCCAAATGAGGGTTCCTCCAATCAGCAGTAATGCTCCTAAATCAGCAACCGCCGGAGATGGTCCATCCGGATGAATCTCCGGCATCATATTGAAATACATATCCATGTAATGCATCAGGATAACCCATATGAAAACCGGCACCATCACTTTGTTTGTTAACTTCACATCTATGCGTAGGAGAGTCAAAAACGGGATCAAAAAGTGGCCGATAATCAAAGCCCAACTTACATAAGCCCAAGTACCCTGTTCTCTAAGGACATACCAAAAAGTTTCCTCGGGAACTGCTGCATTCCAAATTAGGAAGTACTGTGAAAAGTGAATGTAGGCGTAGAATACGGTAAACGCCAATAGCATGGTCCCAAGATGATAAAACTGTAGGTTATGCACTTGCGGCAAGAGGCCCTTGGCTTTTAACACGCGAGCTGTGATCCAAGCAGTAGATATGGTCAGCCAAACACTCCCAGCAAAGTAGTACACACCATACATGGTACTGAAAAATTGATGCTGAATGCTCTTCATCCAGAGAATGGCCCCCAGGGTAAGCGTGAAAGCAAATAGAACAACTCCGTAAGCCGCATGTATGCGCATCATGCGCGTGCAGAGCACCTGTTGATTGTCTTTCTCAAATGGTAGTCCCTGGAAATTTTTGTAAAAACTCGCAATTAGATGCTCAGGGAACATCAATTTACCTTCAAATTCCGCCGTCCCAGACTTGTCTTGCTGAAGACTCCAATAGCGCAACCGATGCGTCAGCCAACCCCAGAATAAGAAAAGTAGGGTTGAGGCAGCATACCAAGTAGGCTTATTAAAGAGGGCTTTCTTCACGTAAAGTGCATGATCTTCGTGTGGATCCGCCACCTGCATCCAAGGATAAATATAATCAGGGGCCATGAAGCCTATGGGGATAAACGCCACCCCCAACCATGGGAAAAGCAGGCATGAAAAATGTTCTAGATACCGACGGATCGGCGCGGACCATCCAGCATCAAAGAGGTGATGGATCAACACCATAAACAGCGAACCTAAGCCCAGGCTCAGGAAAAACATAAACGCCGTGAGGTAGGAGAAGGCAAACTGCTGTTTGTCCTGCACAAGTCCATACATACACAGCACCAAACCGAATACCACCGCTATCTGCGGGATACTGCGCCAGTTGGTGGATTCCTCCGAATCCTGCGCTGGTGTGGTTACTGCGTCGCTCATTTCCCCTGACCCTCCTCCGCGATGGCCGAAGCCTCTGCTTCCTCCGTTTCCTTCACGTGGAACCGAGCCGGCACTTCATCTTCCGTACCCAACCGGCTCAACTGCAGTGCGCGGGCATACGCCACAATCGCCCAGCGATCTTCGATGCTCAGCGTGTTTGCATAGCCTTTCATCACGCCTTTGCCCAAGGTGATAGTACGATAAATATCTCCATCGCTTTGCTTCACCACATCCGGATCATGTAGACTCTTGACGGCGGAAATTCCAAAATATTTCACCACGCCATTCCCGTCGCCTTGCCCTCCGTGGCACGGCACGCAAGAGATGGTATATTTCTCACGACCGCGCTCCATCAATCCCATGCTCACCTCCAGCGGAATGTTTACCACCGCATTGGTTGTACCCATCTGCAAACCGCTAACTGCCGGGTGTTCTGTCTCAAACGGATAAACATCAGACCCATCGGCCAGCGGGATTGCCTCGCTTTGGCGAACAGTGCCTTTCACCAGCGGTTGCGAACTCATGCCGTTGGCAAAGAAACTGTTCGGTTCCAACGGACGAAGCTTCGGCTGCCGATCCATGTCCGCAATCAACTCGATCGGTGCTTTGCGGGAAATATCTCCGCGAAACCCGGCCAGGCTCACTACCAGAAACACCATCATCGCGATGCCAATCAACACGTATCTCATTCCGTGCCCTCCACCATCTCAATGTGCACCGCGTTGGTCCCTTCCAGGAGGTTTCGCGTTGTTTGTTCGTCGTAATGATCATCGTCGCACTCGATCACCACGTAAAATTTGTCATCCGTAACATCCGCGAACCTTTCATTTGCAAGCAACGGATGATGATGGCGCGGCAGACGGTTAAGGACAAACATCCCAATTAAAGAACCAAATGCTCCAAGCAAAATGGTCAGCTCATAAGATACCGGAAAAGCAAAGAAACCACTGAACAAGGGTTTACCTCCGACCACAATAGCGTAATCGAACTTGTTCATAAAATACTGCATCGTCATTCCGGTTGTGAAACCGATCAGACCTCCAAAAAACGTGAAGTATCCGACTTTGGCATTATCTAAGCCCATGGCATCATCCATACCGTGGATTGGAAATGGAGAGTGCACATCCCACTTTTCGTAACCAGCAGCGTGCACTTTCTTTGCCGCGTCCATGATTTCGGCGGGGGTTTCGTATTCCGCCATTATGGCAAAGGATTTACTCATCAGTGGTCACCTCCCTTGACCCTATCCGCTCCGCCTTCAACTGAATGCGGATCAGCTTGTGGAGTAACCGCTTTCACCTCAAAAATTGTAATCGAAGGCAGGTACCTGATGAACAAGAGGAATAAAACCATGAATAACCCGAACGTTCCGACAAAGGTAAGAATATCCACCTGCGTCGGGCTATAGTAACCCCAACTAGCTGGCAAGTAATCACGGTGTAATGAGGTTACAACGATAACGAATCGCTCAAACCACATTCCTATATTCACAAATATTGAAACCACGAAAATAAACCACGGTGATGTACGACACCACTTGAACCAGAAGAGCTGCGGGCTGATCACGTTACAGCTGATCATGATCCAGTAGCTCCACCAGTAAGGACCAAACGCCCGGTTTTTAAAGGCATACAATTCATATGGATTGCCACCGTACCAGGCGATGAAGAACTCCATCCCGTACGCATAGCCCACGATCGTACCGGTAGCCATGATGACCTTACACATGAGTTCCAAGTGGCGGACGGTAATGATTTCCTCCAGATTGAAAATGGTGCGCATCGGAATCATCAGAGTCAGCACCATTCCGAATCCCGAGAACACCGCACCAGCCACGAAGTACGGCGGGAAAATAGTCGTGTGCCACCCGGGTAACTGAGATACCGCAAAGTCAAATGACACAATTGAGTGCACCGAAAGCACTAGTGGTGTACTCAGACCGGCCAGTAACAGGTACGCTTTCTCATAGTTGCGCCAGTGCCGGTTGCTGCCAATCCAGCCCATCGAAAACAAGCCGTACAGAAACTGTTTCAGCTTATTGATCATCTTGTCCAAGCCGGTCTTGCACTGACCCGCATTCTTACGCAGTCGATCGCGAATGGTCGCCAGATCCGGAATTAGGCCCATATACCAGAACAACAGTGAGACTGTGAAATAAGTAGACACCGCAAACACATCCCAAAGGAGCGGCGAGCGGAACTGCGGCCAAATTGCATTGGCGTTTGGTAGCGGGAAGAGCCACCACGCCAACCAGATGCGGCCCACGTGAATGCCCGGGAAGATACCCGCACAGATCACCGCGAATATCGTCATCGCCTCTGCGGTGCGGTTAACCGAAGTTCGCCATTTCTGACGGAGCAAAAAAAGAATCGCCGAAATGAGCG
This sequence comes from uncultured Verrucomicrobiales bacterium, assembly GCA_913048135.1. Taxonomy (GTDB): domain Bacteria; phylum Verrucomicrobiota; class Verrucomicrobiia; order Limisphaerales; family UBA1100; genus UBA1100. Next base: position 5,530 of record CAJWVY010000042.1, on the reverse strand, counting down.
TTCCCGCATGACCAATACCGATCCAAAAAACGAAGTTTACGATCGCCCAACCCCATGCAACTGGATGATTCAGGCCCCAAACACCTACCCCAGTCGTAATCAAGTAGCCGATGTATCCAAAGCTCATCAGCATCAAAAGGAAACTCACACCAAAGGCGATATTCCACCATTTTGGCATGTCTCCCTCAACAATACCGGCAACCTGATTCGTGATCCAGCCGAGTGGTCGGTTATTGAGCACCAGCGGCTCACGCACCAATTCCTTAGGCGTGCTGGTTTCCACTTGAGAATGTGCCGCCGGCTCGCTCATTAATGTGACCCCTCCTCGTGATCACCGTGAGCATCGTCACCATGCCCACCCGATGCCGCTTTATATTCCTTTGTACTGAACGGCTTCTTATAAGCATCAGGCATTTGCTCATTCGGATTGCGCAACTTTGCCAAATAAGTTGTACGCGTGCGGTTGTCTAGAAAATCGATAGTCTCGTAATTACGCGGATTCGCCTTCTCTCGATTAACTTCAGAGCCGTCTTCAAGAAGGTTACCAAAGGATATGGCTTCAGCCGCACAAACCTGCTGGCAAGCCGTCTTGAGTCCGTCGCTATCAACTACCTGCACATCATCACTCATGCCGGCGGCGGCCTTTTTGATAATCTTTGTAGACTCAATTCGCTGCACACAATAAGTGCACTTCTCCATGACTCCACGCATCCGCACCGATACATCAGGATTTTTAGCCAACTTCACCAAATCCCACTCATCTTCTGGTCGGTTGGATTTCTCCCGACTAGTAATCCAATCCGTCAGGATTGAGGGCTTCAGCATTGCCGTAGAACCGTAAAGGTCATTGATAGGCCGTTTGTTGTAATCGAAGAAATTGAAACGGCGCACTTTCCAAGCGCAGTTATTCGAGCAATACCGCGTGCCCACGCAACGGTTGTAAACCATCACGTTCAGGCCCTCTTCATCATGCACCGTGGCGTTCACGGGGCAGACACTTTCGCACGGCGCATTTTCGCAGTGCTGACAGGCCATCGGCTGATTCACCACCTGAGGATCATCGATCCATTCCTCGGTGTGCTGCTCGTCATCGCCGTTCTGACCTTCATCCTTAATGAATCCCGCGGATGCCCTGGGATCGTGATCGCGACCAGTGTAGTAGCGATCAATTCGCAGCCAGTGCATCTCACGGCCTTTGGCCACTTGATCCTTGCCGACAATCGGAATGTTGTTCTCGCTTTGGCAGGCAATCACACAGGCATTGCAGCCAGTGCAGGCGCTGAGATCAATGGACATACCCCATTGATGCATGTCGCTCGCCAAACGCGGCCGCTCTTTATAAGGATGCTGATAGATCGGCCCCTCATTGCGGGCGTGGGCACCGAGGCCCATGTGATCCACAAAATCGGCGTCCTTGCGAAATTCCTTCAGTGTCGCCTCGCGAACGATCGGCCGACCTTCCATCGACCAGTGCTCCTGCGTGCTGGAGAGCGGGTACGCCTTACCGGTACTTTCCACCGAAACATTCTGGGCCACATTCACCGCGCTGGATCCGCGGACCGCGTAGGCATTGTAACCGCCTACCGGAATATCCTCGGCCTGACCCTCATATTTGAAATTCGCAATGCGCAGCTTGCCGGCGCGCCCGTAGCCAAGCGTCAAACCCACGGTGCCTTCGGCTTGGCCTGGCTGCACCCAGACAGCACCTTCCACTTCATCTTCGCCCACCTTCACCTTGGCGAGCTGGCCATTCTCCAAGCCGGCGGCCTGTGCCGTTTGACGACTGACAGACAGCACATTATCCCAAGTGATCTTGGTGATCGGATCGGGCACCTCCTGACACCAGCCGTTATTCGCGTAACTGCCGTCGCCCACGCTGTAATCCAGCGTGAACACCGCCTCCAAACCTTCCGCTTGTGCCGGCGGCACGGTGACGTCCGCATTGGCAATGGTGAGCTCGGTGGCCTCTTCATAACCGGAGTCCTTAAGGAAACCGTCGTGGAGATAACGCTCCCAGCTATCACCCGTAAATGTGGACTGCACCACCTCATGGCCGGTGCGCGGGGAAGTATTTTCGCCGGCAGCAAACACCGCGAGCACTTCCAGCTCGGTCATCGCTCCGAAGAGCGGCGCAATCAGCGGCTGAACCGGCACGATGGTGCCATCGTCGGTGCGGGCATCGCTCCAGCTTTCCAAGTAGTGCGCGCGCGGCGCGTTCACACCCTTGACGCTGTGAGATTCATCCTCGGCGTAATCGGTCAGGCGGAAGGTGGTTTTTTCAGTAATCGCCTTGCCGTCCACATCCGTGCCGCCGTCGTACACTGGGTTGCAACCCAGATTCACCACTTGATCAAACTTACCAAGATCCGATGCGAGATCGGCCAGCGAACCAAATTCATTAGCCGGCGTCTTGTGGAACGTCACGGTCTTGCCGTTGTTCCCGAGCGCGTCATTGATAATATGCGCCAGTTGATGCACCGACTCCGGTTGGCGATAGCCGGCGACCACCAGACTCTTGCCGGCGTGTGCCTTCAAATCTTCAGCAGCACCGGCCAACCATTTTTCCTGCGCCTCACTGAGGGCATTGGCCGGAACGGAAATGGCCTTGCCCAACGCCTTGGCGATAAACGCCGCCGCTGCCGGGATGGCCGTGGCCCGCGCGCGCAAGCGGTGGTCGGCATTGGCGCCGGTTTGCGTTAGCAACGCTTCCACCGAATACAGGCGGTTCATGCCGTCGTTTTGCTTGGCCACCTTGCGCCCCTTGGCGAAGTCGGCCGCAAACCGGGCGGAACCTTCCTCGGTCCCAATAAAATCACAGTCCAGCGAGAGAATCACCTCGGCTTGATCCAGCTTCCAGTACGGCGTCACCGCCTCGCCGAACGCGGCCTGAGCACCACGGGCGTGCACGCCGAAATCCGCAGCTTCATGCACATAAAAAGCGGCGTTTTCGCCCATTTTTTCCTGAATTTTACCAATCAACGCCGCCCGCGAAGGGGACGTGCTGGCCGGCATCAGAAATGCCGTTTTGCCGGAAATTTTCTTTAACTGATCGATCGCGCTGGCTTTGCCGCCCGGCATGGCCTTGTCGTTCTTGGTGTACACCCGCGCCCGATCCGGATCGTACAGGTTCAGAACGGAAGCCTGAGCAAATGAATCAGTGGCACTGCGTCCGGCAACTTTGGCGTTGCCTTCCACCTTGGTGGGACGACCTTCATTGCTCACAGCCAACAACGGCGTAGCGCCAGTGCGGGTAGGCATGGCAGTAGCGAACTGCATCGGCACGCCGTGCACGTAATCCTGACCGGCCACCTGCTCGCTGCCGAAGGGCACGATGTGTTCCTCGGGCCGGCGACACCCCACGCCAAGCATGCCCGCGCCGGCCAAACCGGCCGAAGCGCCCATCAGTTTTAGGAAATCACGCCGCGAAAAGTCATCGGACAATTCCTGAGCCCCCTCGGGAAACTCACGTTCGTTCCAGTCCGCATTCTCAGCGTCACCCATCGATTCACCAATACTACGCCAGTACTGCGATTCCGCAGCATTAGATAATTGGCCTGTTCTTTGGTGTGACTTCATCAAATTATCTGTGACAGGATGAACAACTTTCAGCCGACCTAATCTTCATTTGGTCAACCAGCCCCTTCCCTTCACGCTCAGAATCCCACTCAGCTGGAGGCTCCCAATTTAGGTTAAAGACTTCATCCTGCGGTCTTACATTTTCATGGGGGTTGCGATGGCAATCCAGACAGAAAGCCATGCTTAGGGACTTGGAATGCTTCACCACATCCATTTCATTCACTTTACCATGGCAACTCACACAGGAAACACCCCGATTGACGTGGACGGCGTGATTGAAATAAACGTAATCGGGCGTTTTATGAATCTGTACCCACGGAAGGGGTTTGTTTTTCTCGAAACTTTCCCGAATTGGGGCAAGTCTGGGATCATCCGCCAAAACCTGAGTGTGGCACTTCATACAGGTCTCAGCAGAGGGAATGTTCGAAAACCAACTCTTGTCTACGTCATTATGGCAATATCGACAATCAATGCCCATCTGGCCCGAATGAACCTCGTGAGAGAAAGCTACCGGTTGGATCGGCTCGTACCCCACCCGAGTGTATTTAGGGGTAAAATAATACGTAACACCTGCGACAACACAGGCACCAGCCACCAATCCGCCCACCAACAGAATCAAAGGTAGACGATTGGTCCATTTAGGGAAGATGTTAGACATCCAAAAAGAACCGTCCTGCAGCGCATCCTACGAATTCCGGCCCTTAGTGCAAGGCGATTTTGTGATTTTTTTCACAAAGTCTAAAAATGCGATTCGCGTGTGTATTTTCGGAAAATAGGAAAAATGGAGGCGAGGACCGGAATCGAACCGGTGATAGAGCTTTTGCAGAGCCCTGCCTTACCACTTGGCTACCCCGCCTTGGGGAGGGCCGACTGTATCCGTCCGCAAAAAAAAGTCAATTGCGTTACGCCTTAAGAGAGGGATGATCTCCATCTCGCCCTTTCCAAAACTAACCGTTAAGTTGCTTCCGCTCCCGCCACAGTTCTTTCGGCCCAAAAATTCCCTTCGGGGTGATGATGCCGGTAATGAGTTCGGGTGGAGTCACATCGAAGGCGGGATTGCGTGCAGCGCTTGCGGGATTGGCCACCCGCACCTGGCGAAACCGGCCACGCACATCCACGCCCCACGCGCTGAGCACTTCCTCATCCTCGCGTTCCTCGATCGGAATCTCCAAGCCGCTCTTTAAATTCCAGTCAATGGTCGATAATGGAATAGCGACGTAAAACGGAATGCGATGCCGCGCCGCCAACACCGCCTTGGTGTAGGTGCCGATCTTGTTAGTCACCTCGCCCGTGCGCCCGAGCGTACGATCGCTGCCAACGATCACCAAATCAATCTCCCCGCGCTGCATCAAATGCCCGGCGGCATTATCGGCAATGACCTCATGCGACACGCCTTGTTGCGCGAGCTCCCACGCGGTTAATGCCGCACCCTGTGAACGCGGTCGGGTTTCATCGCAGAAGACGTGAAATGATTTGCCCTTGGCCTGCGCGGCGTTGTACAGCGAGCGGTTGAGGGCGCTGCCGCCGATGATCACGCGCATGCCGCCAAAGTCGAAGTCCTTCGCACCTTCGGCGTTCAGAACCATCTGCAGAATGGTCGGAACACAGTGCGAGAACGTCACCTTGTGATCCTTGATCATCTGCACCAGACGCTCCGGCTCATAGCGGCCGGGATAGACCTGCTTGATACCCAGCATGGTCGCGGTATAGGGAATACCCCAGGCGTGAACGTGGAACATCGGGGTAATCGGCATGTACACGTCACGGTTACCGAGCAGGCGCACACTGTCCAGCGCGCCCAGCGACGCTGCCTGACCCAGAGTGTGCAGCACCAGCTGACGGTGGGTGAAATACACGCCCTTGGGGTTGCCGGTGGTGCCAGTGGTGTAGAAGGTGGTGGCGACCGAGTTCTCGTCAAAGTCCGGGAAGTCGTAGGTCGGCTCAGCAGCGGCCA
>CAJWVY010000041.1 GCA_913048135.1 uncultured Verrucomicrobiales bacterium | reverse complement strand
ACGCTCTTCTTTCGGCACGCGCTCGACCTGAACCTGCCGCCCACCACATTCCTCGATGCGGACTTTACGTTTCTCAACGCCAACCTCGCCCGACATTACGGGATGGCTGCGGCGAAGATTGACACCACCGCCGGGTTCCGCAAAGTCTCGCTCGTCGGCCAACGCAAACGCGGCGGATTGCTGGGGCAGGCCGCCGTGCTTACCGCCTCGGCCAACGGCGTCGACACCTCGCCTGTCGTCCGCGGCATTTGGATTCTGGAAAACCTGCTCGGCACGCCGCCCAAGGACCCGCCGCCCGAGGTCGAGGTTCCTGAACCCGACGCCCGCGGCGAGCTAACCATCCGCGAACTGTACGCCAAGCATCGGACCGTCGAGTCCTGCAATGATTGCCATAAGAAAATCGATCCACTCGGGTTTGCTCTGGAAAATTTCGATGCCGTCGGCGCCTGGCGCGTGGAGTACGAATCGGGTCACGCCATTGATTCCTCCGGCCGCATGCCCAACGGCAAAGACTTCACCGATGTCGGCGGCCTCAAGCAAATCATGATTGCCGAGCCCAACCTCTTCACCCGCAATCTCACCGCCAAGCTGCTCACCTACGCCATCGGCCGCACAATGGAAACCGGCGACCGCCCTGAGATCGACCGCATTGCCCAACACCCCCCCCGCGAACAAGCCGGTCTGAAGGATCTCCTTCGCCAAATCATCACCAGTGAGTTGTTCCTGAACAAGTAACGTCATCGGCTCCTTATAAATTTCCACTTATGAAACAAATTGTCACTCTCTTGGCCGGACTGCTTTGGGCAGCGGCAGTGTCGGCGGCTGAGCGGCCGAATATTGTCATCTTTTATGTCGATGATCTGGGCTGGGCGGATACGTCGGTGCGGATGATGGAGAGTGATCCGAATTCGGCGAGTGATTTTCATCAGACCCCGCATCTGGCGGCGTTGGCCAAGCGTGGCATGAAGTTTTCCAACGCGTACGCGCCGGCGCCCACCTGCACACCTTCGCGTAAGAGCATTCAGTTTGGCAAAACGCCCGGGCGGCTCGGGTACACGTTCGTGCATGATGTGCTGGCGTTGCAGCGCAAGCTGGAGTGGAAGGATGAAACGTCGCTGGCTGATGTGGTGAAGGCGGCCGATCCGAATTATATCACCGCGCATTTCGGCAAGGGAATGGGCAATGAGCGGATGGAAACAATCGGCTACGATGTCACGGACGAGCTTGAGCCCCATGGTGACAACGGGAATTTTCATGGCGATTACATCAGCATCAAGAACCGCACGAAGTTGCCGCCGGATAACCCGAAGCGCATGGCGTCACTACGGAAAAGCTCGGTGGATTTTGTCAACGCGCACAGTGGCAAGCGGCCGTTTTTGATGATGGTATCGCACTACGCGGTGCACGTGCCGCATGCGGCGCGGGCGGATCTCATCGAGAAATATCGCAAACTGCCGCGCGGGAAATTCCTAACCGACTCCGATTATCTGCCGGTTGATGAAATGCCCAAGGGCAAGGTGATCAGCTCCTGGCGCCTGCAATATGCGGCCATGCTGGAGGAGTGCGACGAGGGTCTGGGCGCGATTGTGGCGGCGTTGAAAAAGACCGGCCAACTCGACAATACCTTGATCGTCTTCACGTCCGACAACGGCGGTGGTCTTGGACCTAATGGCATCTTGCGCGGCGGCAAGGCCAACCTCTATGAAGGTGGCCTGCGTGTGCCGTTTGTGGTGGCCGGGCCGGGAGTGAAGGCGGGGGCGCAATGTGATGTGCCGGTGTCGCAATGGGATCTGCTGCCGACGGTACATGATTATGCCAAGAGCACTCAGCCGCTGCCGAAGGATCTGGATGGGGCGAGCCTGCGCGGCGTATTCGAAAAAGGAAACGCGAGCGAGGTTAAGCGGCCGGTGGAGGGGTTTGTGTTTCATTATCCCTGCTATTTCGCGCCGCCGCTGACGGTGATTCGGCTGGGCGATTACAAACTCATGGAGCATCACCTGAGCGGCGAGCAAAAGCTCTTCAACGTGAAGACGGATTACGCGGAGCAGACGAATCTCATCGAGTCCATGCCGGAGAAGGCCTCGGAACTACGCACGGTGATGACGCGGTATCTCGATGCCATTGACGCGGAGGATGTGCAGGATGTGTACAAGGCGCGGTTTGCCGGGCTGGACCACTTCGAGGCGATGGCGCGCCAACATCATACGAAGTCCATCGCACGCGCCAAGGGTGATAAAAAACTGATTGCCGAGGCGGATGCGCGCCTCAAGGAACAACTCGAACGATTCGAACGCAACCGCAAGGAATGCCGCGCCAATATGCACGGCAAGACATTCTGATTGGTGGACGGGTTATTTCGGCAACGAAAGTGTTTCCACCCAGATAGGGCCTTTGCCGACTTCGTATTGGGCGATCTTCTTGAGTGTGCCGTTGGGTTCGATGCGGTAGGCGCCGAGGCGGTTGTCGGTTTGGCCGGCGACGTAGAGGAACTTGCCGAGTTTGTCGATGGTGAATGAGCGCGGCACGCGTTCGCAGGGGGTATGGCTGATCAGCTTGAGCCGGCCGTTTTGCGGGTCTACCTGAAACCCAACGATGCTGTCGCGGCCGGTGGGTTCAAAACGCGCGGTGATATCGCGATTGGAGACGTAGAGATATTTCGCATTGGGCGTCAGGTGCAGATCCGCGGTGGTGATGGATCCGGAGAACCCTTTCGGTTGGGTGACGATGTTTTGCATGGGCGTGAGCTGGCCTTGCTCGGTGTCCCATTGCCACGCCCCGACGCCCGGCTGCTCGCGTTCATTGGTGGTGTAGGCAATCGATAAATTGGGGTGAAACACCAGGTGCCGCGGCTGGCGCGCCTCGTGTTCGCCAGCAGGGCCGCGCGCAAAGGGTGGGTTATGCGGTTTGGTGGTGCCGACCTGCGCGGTGAACTGGTTGATGAACACCTTGTTCGGGCCGGTGGCGGGCACCAGGAGCCAATGGTTGTCCGGCGAGAACACAGCACTGTGGGCGCGCTGCTCAAGGGTCAGTTCGCCGATGGTGGTGCCGCGGTAGATGGGATCGATCTTCCAAACCGTCGCCTTGCCCGGGCCATAGTGGTTGCCGGCGAGAAATTCGCCGTTGTTATCGGTCATCAAATATCCGGGGCGCAGGTTCACAGCGGCTTGATGGGCGAGCTTCAGTTTGCCGTCCGTCGCAATGGCCAACGTGGCAATCGTCGGGGTCTTTTTCTTGGGCACATCCGTGCTGGCGGTGGCGTACATCAGCTCACGGTTGGGCGCGAAAGTGAACGGGCCGGCGCCGGGGAGCGGGATCTGCTGCAGCGGCGCCAGTTTGCCGGTGGTTTTGTTTACAGCAAACACACTGAGCTGGCCGCCGGCTGCGAGGTAGAGGCGCTGTTCGGTATCGCGCGGATCGCCATCGCGCGGGGCAGGATCGGGGTTGGGTTGGGCTTTTAACACGGCGGCGAGGCGCTGGCGGGCGGTGCGGGATGCCGGGGTGTCTTGCGTGATGGGGCGCTGCTCGAGCTTGTCATTGGGCACGTCGTACAGCTTGCCGTTGCCGTAGAGCTTGAAGCGTTTGTCGCGGGCAAAACGGATTTTACGAAACTGATCCTTATCCCAGCCGGGTCGGGGATCGTAATGGCAGAAGACCCACGGGCGCGGTTCGGTGGGGCGGTTGAGCAGTTGCGGATAAAAACTAATACCATCGAGCTTGGCCTGCGCTGGAATGGGGCGCTTCGCCGCCTCCAGAATCGTGGGAAGAAAATCGGTGGAGTCCACGAGGTTGTCGTTGAGGCCGGGTTGAACACGGCCTGGCCACCGCACGACCAGAGGCACGTGGGTGCCGGCATCGGTGGTGCGGCCTTTGCCGCCAACCACGGGGCCGCGCGTGGTTTGCGAAGTAATCTTCCGGTGCGTGCCGTTGTCGCTGTAAAAAATGACGAGCGTTTTTTTGCTGAGGCCGAGGTTATCAATCTGCTTCACCACGCGGCCGACGCATTTGTCCATGTACTCGACCATATCCGGAAAATATCGGGTGTCCTCATTCTCGAGCGGAGTGCCGTTATTCCAGTCGGGGCTGTCCGGCGTGGGCACAAACGGCCGATGCGGTAGGGCCATGGCGTAATAAACAAAGAACGGCTTGTCGCTGTCCTTCTTACGGCGGATGAAGTCATTGATGAAATCCACCCAATGATCCGGTCCGTATTTGCCCTTCAGGTCCTTCAGCAATTTACCGTTCTCAAACGTGGTTGGCCGGGCAAAGCGCAGGCCCTTGTCCTCGGTGTGCCAGGAATGAAATAGGCTGTACTCGTCGAAGCCCGCGGCGGTGACCTTCATGCCTTTGCCGCGGCGCAGGTGCGCGCCGGGATAGCTCGGCGGATCGTAACTCTGCAACTGCCACTTCCCTGCGATGCAGGTGTGGTACCCAGCCTCCTGCATGTAATGCCCGATGGTCTTGGCCTTCGGATCCATCGTGCCGAAATAGGTCCAGTTACGGTTGTTGTATCGGCCGGTCATCAACTGGATTCGCGTGTTGGTGCAGAGCGGTTGAGAGTAGGCGTGACGGAACTGAATGCCCTGTGTCGTGAGCCGATCAATCGCTGGCGTGCGATAGCTCGTGCCACCGTAGGAGCCGATGCCCTCCACACCGATGTCGTCGGCCATGATCAACACAATGTTCGGACGATCCGCCGCCGGCAACAGCGCGGAGGCGCCCAAAGTGAACACCGCCACAAGCAGCCATCGCAGTTGATCCATCACAGTACGCATGGCGCGCGTTATACCGCGCCGTTTCAATAAATGCCATCCATCCGATAAAATGTTGTCGCGCGGTTTGTTTTCCCATAGAAACCAAGCCGCGCGCTCAAGCGCGCGCCGGACGCCATGCCCTTCATTTCGCCATTCATTCGCCGCGGCCTTGGTCTATGGCTGTTACTGATGGGTTCCTTGGTGGGGTTCGCCAGCGAAAAGCCGAAATTCACCGATTACTGCCAGCGCTTGGAGCAGGAAATTCAAGGGCGCAAGCACGGGTTTATGGCGGGCAATCTCACCTATTACGTTGGGGGCTTTCATGCGAGTTGGAAGTTGATTGAGGACGAGACAATCGGTCTGACGCATCCGTTTCATCACGACCTCCGCAGTCGCGGTGTGGGCCTGCTCGACAGCGCTTTGACCGGCACGGAGCACACTGGTAAGGGCAACGACTACAATGGTTGGGAGTTTTATAAGGATACCCGCGTGCTCTACGGCAGCGTGATCGTCGATGGACAGACCTTCAAGCATCCTAAACCGAAGAGCATGCGGTGGCGGCCGGATAAGATGATTTGCGAATACGAGGTCGGCGGCGTGACGCTGCGCGAGGAGAAATTCATTGCGGCCAATGACGCGGCAGCCTCGGTCATCACGGCGTCCAAGCCGGTGACGTTGCGATTTGAAGGCCACAGTTTTTTTCATCGCAAGAGCGTCGTCTCCACCGCAGCCATTCGGTTTGATGCGCGGAATAATGCAGTGGTGATTCGGGAAGGTGGCACGGTGAAGTCGCGGCCCGATCCTAATCGCGGCGAGCGTGTCGGGCCGTGTGTTTATTCGGGCATGACCACGGCGCTGAGCGTGTCGCGGGATGTGTCCAAATCCATCGTTACTCGCAAGGATGACCGCGGGGTGCAGCATTATACGATCTCCGTGCCGTGCGATGCGCAGGGTACGGTGGTGTCCTGGGCCATGCACGATGACGGCGATACGGCCATCCGCGCCGCGCGCGAGATCATAGCGCATCACAAGTCGTGGCAGGCTGCCAAAACCGCTGAGATGAATCGCCAGCTCAACGACGAAATTCCGTGGTTTCGCTGTCCTGATAGACGCTATGTCGATATCTACTATTACCTGTGGTCGCTCTATCTCATGTACTACATCGAGGTCGGTAAAGGCTGGGAGCAGGAACCACACACGCAAACGGCGGTGAACAATTTCCTCGGCATCCACCGCTACGATGCGGCGTTCCAAATCAAGGTCGGCGCTTGGACGCGCAATCACAGCCGCTACGCTTATGGCAATGTGCTTACCTGGAAACATCTCACACAGAACAATCGTTTTCGAGAAACGCCCAACGGCCTGCGGATGCTTTCAGACAACAAGGGCATCAGCTGGCACAGTGGCGCCTACGGGGTGGAAACCTCCGAGCATGTTCTGGGTGCGTGGCAGATTTATCAGCACACCGGTGATGTGCAGTTCCTCAAGGCGTGCTACGAAGGGCACTTCGCCAAGCTGTACGAGAAACGCCTGCCTGGGTTTGCGATGAACACCTTTGAGGTAGCCGACACGCTCGTAAAGATGGCTCGCCTGACCGGTAACGAGGCCGATGTGCCAAATTGGAACCAGCTCGTGCGTCGCGATGACCCCAAGCACGTGCGGCTGATGTTCGATCAACGTTGGGAAGCCAACGGCGTGCCGAACTATTTTGCCGCGCCCAGTAACCGCATGCTCATGACCACCGCCTTCTGGTCCATGCGCTCACCGTATTTCCCGAACGAATATGCCAAGCGCATGGTGCATGCCTGGGCGCTTAACCGCGACAAGGGATTCTACGGCGCCTTCTTCCCGCTCGCCATGGCGCGTCAATCGATGACTCAATTTAAATCGAAGGACGACCATGCCTTTGGTTACACGCCCGACACCGCCTACTTCACTCTCGACGGGATGTTTCGCCAGCGTCTTAAAAAGGAAGCCACCGAACTCACGCTCAATCATCTCATTCATTACAACTATCATCCGCAGTGGAAAATCCCCATGGCGCCCGAAGCTTACCGGCGTGATCTCAGTTTGTTTGGCGATCAGTACTCCAACTTTAACGCGGGCAAAATTCTGCTCTACCTCGAGGGCCTTGCCGGCCTGTATTATTCCATCCCCGATAAACAACTAACCCTCCAACCCGCACTCCCTAAGGCGTGGGACTGGATGGAACTCCGCCTGCCTATCGCAGGTCAATGGACTCAGATTAGCTATCGACATGACGGAGTCCAAACCACTGGTAGTCCGTTTCCGGTAGTGGTGGTCGAGTAAACCTCCGCCCTTGCATCCGGCGGCTTGCGGCGTAAACTCAACCAACCCGTTTACCCATGAAGACACCCCATTCCCGTCGTCAATTTCTTACCACCTCCACAGCCGCCATCGCCATGCCACAGCTGTTGCTGGCCAACAAAACTCCCAAGCAGGTGATCATCGGCGAAGGGGAACACCAGTACGAGGTGCAGCACGGCTTCGCGCAATTGCCAGCCAAGTACACATGGCAGACCACCCATAATGTGGCCGTGGATGCCGAGGGCTTGCTGTACGTCATTCATGAAGGTCGGCAAAACTTGAAGGATCATCCGTCCATTTTTGTGTTCGACCAAAAGGGCAAATTCATTCGCGCCTTCGGTAATCAATTTCAGGGCGGCGGCCACGGCATCGAGGTGCGGACCGAGGGTAAGGAGCAGTTCCTTTACGTGTGCGCCTACCAAAACGTGAAGGCATTCGCTAAGCTCACGCTCAAGGGCGAGAAGGTTTGGGAAAAATACGCACCGATGGACAGCGGCGTATACCGAAAGGACGAGGACACCAAACGTATCAAGCGGTGGGGGCGCGATGCGTTTATGCCGACCAATTTTGCCTTCCTCAACGACGGCGGATTTCTACTGGCTGATGGCTACGGCTCGTTTTACGTGCATCGCTACGACAAGGCCGGCAACTGGGTGTCCAAGTTCGGCGGTCCGGGTAAGGGCGAAGGGAAATTTGCCACACCGCACGGCATCTGGATCGATCGCCGGCCGGGCCGCGAGGAACGCGTGGTGGTCTGCGATCGCGCCCATCACACCCTGCAATACCTCACGCTGGACGGCAAATATCTCGAGACCCTGTCCGGCTACGGGCTGCCGGCCAATTTGGATTCCCACAAAAATCTCCTGCTCGTGCCCGAACTCCACGCGCGCGTGACCCTGCTGGGCGACAACAACAAAGTCGTCGCCCGCCTAGGCGATAATGTCGAAGGTGTGGTAAAGCAGAAGAAAGTTAACCGCGGCAAACCCGAGACATGGGTTGCTGGAAAATTCGTCCATCCCCACGACGCCTGCTTCGATAACGACGGAAATATCATCGTCGCCGAGTGGGTCGCCACCGGGCGTGTGAGTCGTTTGAAAAAGGTTAGCTGATGCGTTTGTTTCTTGCTGCGTTCGTCATCTTTGTTGGGGCACTGAAACTTCAGGCTGCGCCACCTAACATTGTCCTAATTCTCGCTGATGATATGGGTTATGGCGATCTCGGTTGCTATGGCCATCCGAAGGCGAAAACTCCGATTATTGACCGTCTTGCGAAGGAGGGCGTGCGGTTTACGCAGCATTATTCCAACGGAACGGAGTGCAGCCCTACGCGTACGGCGTTACTGACGGGGCGTTATCCTCAATGGGCCGGCGGACTTGAATGCGCTATCGGCACTGGAAATGTGGGTCGGTATGATGATGCCATTCTCTTGGCCGATCGTCGACAACTCGGGTTACCAGCTGAACAGGTCGTCTTGCCGGGTGAGTTGAAAAAGGCCGGCTATGTTACGGGGATTTTCGGCAAGTGGCACTTGGGTTATGAGCCACACTTCAATCCGATAGAACATGGCTGGGACGAATTTTTCGGTTATCTAGGCGGTAATGTACATTACTTCAACCACCGTGAAACAAGTGATTTACACGTTCTCTTTCGTGGTCGTTTACCGGTGCATTCAGAGGGGTATATGACACATCTGATTACGGGGTCTTCCACCGACTTCATTGCACGCAATAAAAACAAACCGTTCTTTTTGTTTGTCTCCCACGAAAGCCCACACTTTCCCTTTCAAGGCCCGAAGGACGTAGATAAAAAAATCACCAAGGAAAATTGGATGACCCCCGATCCGGATACTTACGTTGCCATGCTGGAGGATCTCGATTCCGAGGTCGGTCGCGTGCTGGATTCGCTAAAGCATCATGACCTGGAGCAAAACACGCTGGTGATTTTTGTATCGGACAATGGTGGCTTTGCTCCAGCCGCCCATATGGGGCCATTACGAGGCGCAAAGAGTACGACACTTGAGGGAGGTATTCGAGTTCCGCTGATCATGCGCTGGCCCGGTAAATTGCCCGCGGGGCAAGAAAGTAGCCAAGTATGTGCTACATTTGATTTAACCCGTTCGATCCTTAATCTAACCAGAGCAAACGTCTCGAATAGGCAGTTGGAAGGGATTGATATCGTGCAGCATCTGATGGATCGTAAACCAAATATTCCCCGCACTCTTTTCTGGCGAGGTAAAAGGGGTGAGCGAACGTGGTCTGCGGTGCGAGATGGTAACCTGAAGTTTGTTCGTAAAACCGAAGGCCGAACTGAGGAATGGCTTTTCGATTTGTCTAAGGACCTGGCAGAAGAAACCGATTTGTTGTTTAAAAAACCAAAAGAAGGGGCTCGCCTGAAAGCACTTCTTAATGGGTGGGAAGAAGATATCGTCCCAGTCCGGTAGATCTTCACTTTCTGTTTCATTTCCATTTATCCCAAATGGTGCGAACTTTTTGTGGTTTTGCATGGATCAAAAAAAAATCATGAAGTTGTCATTGTGGGGGCTGGAATGGCTGGCCTCACCTGTGCTTACTACCTAAGGAAAGCGGGTCGGTCGGTATATCTGGTTGAGGCTTCAGATCGTGTCGGAGGGCGTTTGCAGACGGACGTATATGCCGGTTACCGTCTTGATCGCGGTTTTCAGGTCTTACTTACCTCATACCCGGAAGCAAGATTCGTACTTAACTATGATCGCCTAAACTTACATGAGCTTTATCCGGGTGCAACCATCCGCCTTTACGGGCAGTTCTATGAAATGGCAGATCCTTTCAGGCAACCACTCAAAACATTAAAGACACTTTGCAATCCAATTGGTAGTACAAGTGACAAAATCAAAGTAGGATTGCTCCGACTTGGATTACTCTCAACCAAAGGTTTCCCAGATGAGTCATCGACCCTGGCAGTTATGCAATCGTTGGGCTTCACTGAATCCATGCAGCAACATTTTTGGCGTCCTTTTCTATCAGGGGTTTTTCTTGAGCCTGAATTAAGAACTTCGGTCAGAAAATTTGAAGAGGTTTTTACTCATTTCGCCAATGGTTCGACCTCTATTCCTTCTCTAGGAGTGGCTGAAATACCTAAACAATTGGCTGAATTTGTGGGTAATGATCAACTCATGCTTAATACCAAAGCTGAGAAAGTCTCGGGGCAGTCCGTATTATTATCTTCCGGTCAAAATTTGGATGCAAAAGTGATTGTAATCGCCACAGACCAAAAGGCTAATTGTGCTTTAACAGAAATGAATATGGCCGATGAAGGTCGCACAGGTGTAGTTTGCATCTATTACGCCGTCGATAAGCCGATTACTCAACCGGGTCGTTTGATTCTAAATGGAGATTCGAAAGGCCCCATAAACAATTTGATGGTTATGCCTGAAGGAGCAGAATACGCGCCGGAGGGAAAATATTTAATAAGCGTTAGCGTAGTCAAAAGAGAGTATTTTAATGACGCTGACCTAGATCAACTGGTTAGGTTTCAACTTCGAGATTGGTACGGGATAGACCCAAATGAATTACGCCATCTCAAAACATATTTGATACCAAACCCTGTGCCTCCATCTCCATTGCCTCGTGATGATAGGGATTGCAAGATTCGTGCAGGGTTATACCGTTGTGGTGATTATATGGGCGTTCCCTCGCTTAACACTGCAATGCGTTCAGGACGCCTAGTGGCAGAACAGATCATAAGAGAAGGGTGACTGTGCTTCATATTCTCGGGGTTGATTTAGCGTGGGGGTACAAGAATCCGGATGGAATATGTTCTATCAGTATAAAAAGTGGTAAAGCCCGTTTGGAGCAAATTGGATTGTCCAAAGGGGATTCTCAGCTGACTGAATGGATGCAAAATTATGTCAATCAGGGCAGCGTGTTAGCTATGTTTGATGCCCCTTTGATTTGCCGTAACAAAACTGGGTCACGGCCAGTTGATCGGGCATCTCATCGTCTCTTCGGAAAATATAAGGCTGGTTGTTATCCGGTAAACCAGCAGCTTTGTAAGCGGCCTCTGAAAATAAGCGATCAACTTAAACGAAATGGGTTTAGAATCGATTGGGGAATCGCTCTCTCAAGAAAACGTTACTTAAAGGCATGTGAAGTATACCCGCATGTTGCTCTAATACGATGGTTTAATCTTCCAGAACGTATCAAATACAAAAAGGGAAATTTGGTTCAAAAGAATCGGGGTTTTTCGGAATTAAAAAGCTTACTGTTCAATGCGCTCCATAGCCGGTTTTTTGCTGTCGATAACCTTCATTTGATCCAGTCATTATTCGATCAACCATGGTCAAAAAATAATGAGGATCAAGTTGACGCACTTATATGTGCTCTTGTTGGCTATTGGCATTGGAAATATCAGGGTGAATTAACCGAAATAATTGGAGACTTGGATACTGGGTTTATCGTTATACCCAAATCACACACCTCATCCATGACTTGATAATCCCTTCATAAGGCCACACCATCAGCCCATGAAGCCGCTAATTATTCTCTGTTTCACATTCCTTATTCATTCCACGTCGAATGCGGCTCCTCCGAATATTGTATTGGTATTCATTGATGATATGGGATGGGGAGACTTTTCATGTTTTGGAAATCAAGATGCTAAGACTCCGCAGATTGATCGACTTGCAAAGGAGGGAGTGCGCTTTGAGCAGTTCTATGTGAATTCACCGATTTGTTCGCCCTCCCGTACGGCAATTTCCACCGGGCATTATCCACAGCGGTGGCGCATCACTTCTTACCTCGCACATCGCGCCCTCAATGAACGAAGGGGGATGTCACAGTGGCTGGACCCTAAGGCTCCGATGCTGGCACGCTCACTCCAGCAAGCCGGCTATGCCACGGGGCATTTTGGTAAATGGCACATGGGCGGTCAGCGAGATGTTGATGAAGCACCGGCGATTACCGATTACGGCTTCGACGCGTCGCTCACCAACTTCGAGGGCATGGGGCCCAAGCTGCTGCCGCTTACGTTGCGGCCCGGGCAGGACCCGAACAAGCCCGGCCGTATTTGGGGGGATGCAGAACGATTGGGCAAGGGCGTGCGTTGGATGCAGCGCTCGAGGATCACTGAAGGTTTTGTTGATGAAGCGATTCCGTTTATTCAAAAGGCGGTGAAGGCGAAGAAGCCGTTTTACATCAACCTCTGGCCCGATGACGTACACAGCCCGTTTTGGCCGCCGGTCGATAAGTGGGCCGATGGTAAACGCGGGCTTTACCATTCGGTGCTACAGGAGATGGATCGACAACTTGGCAAACTATTCGACCTCATCCGCAACGATCCTGATTTGAGAAAAAATACCATTGTACTTGTTTGTTCCGACAACGGGCCGGAGCAGGGTGCCGGATCGTCTGGACCGTTTCGGGGATTCAAAACGCATCTTTATGAAGGAGGGGTCCGATCCTCGCTCATTATTTGGGGAGGGCCGGTAGCTAAACAAAACTTTGTGAACCGCACTTCAGTTTTTTCCGCAGTCGATCTCGTGCCCACACTTCTGGATCTGACCGGTACACCGCATCCCAAGGACACTACTTTTGACGGCGAATCATTGACTGGCGTGTTACTTGGCAAATCTGAAGCCTCGCGCAAGGCGCCCATTTATTTTCGTCGCCCACCTGATCGCGATAGCTTCTATGGTGACAACGACCTGCCTGACCTTGCTGTACGCGATGGTAAATGGAAATTTCTGTGCGAATACGATGGGTCCGATCCTGAACTCTTCGACATGGAAAAAGACCGTGGCGAAACCAAAAATCTCGCGAGTCAGCATTCAAATCTGGTTAGCGAGTTTACCAAAGCCTGTATTCAGTGGCACAAGTCGTTGCCGCCTGATAATGGGCCTCAACTGACGGGTAATTTTCGCCGCCAACCAGGAAGAAATAAAAAGAAATGAAACCCCTCTTTTCGCTCATCTTTCTTTTTGCGTTTGGCTTGCTGACTTTTGCTCAGGACGCAGACCAGCTTCGTTTTGCCAAGATCATCAGCAACAATATGGTGTTGCAACAACAGAAACCCATCTCTCTTTGGGGATGGGCAAAACCTAAAACTGAAGTCAGCGTCATCCTTACGCAGGACGCCAAAGTAGGGGAGGCAGCTTGGGCTTCAATAAATGACTCTACCGATAATAAGCAGGACAACGGGACGTATTCCGTAACCATGCGCTATGTGGAAAAGAATCCGCCCAAGCTGGCGACGCAAATGCTGAAGACAAAGGCCGGCAATGATGGCCGTTGGTCAGTTCAATTTCCAGCAGCGAAAGCCAGCTTTCAACCCACATGGATTATCGCCCAAGCAGCACAGGAATTGGCGGTAGTCAAAAATGTGCTAATTGGCGAAATTTGGGTGTGCGCTGGGCAAAGCAATATGGGTTGGGGGAACTTCAACCGCAAGGGCCGTGAAGCAGCATCGGCAGACTTTCCAGGCCTACGCTATATTGCCTGGGAGGATTCTTGGTACAAGCCACTAGCCGATGTACGCAAGACCATCCGTTGGCAGGAATGCTCGCCCGAGGCAGCTCAGCGGTTTTCTGCCGTACCTTACTTGTACGGCGCATTTTTGCATCGGTACCTAAAGGTGCCTGTCGGAATCATTAATGTCGCGCGCGGCGGCACGCTTGGTCAGACGTGGTGTATGCGCGATGAGTTGGATAGTATAGATAACAAGCTGATGAAAACAGTATTGGCTGAACACGACACACAAACTGCGGTATGGGATGATCCGAAACAGGTGGCGGCTTTGATGGCCGAGTGGGAGCAAGCATGTGAAGTCACCCGTAAGGAGCATGCTGTTAAAGTAGCTAAGGCCAAGGAAGAAGGGAATAAGGAGCCGCGTCTACGCTTACCCAAGAAACCGAGTGATGCCAGAGCTGGTTGGAGTCCGCCGGCCGGACTGTTCAACGCTACTGTGATGCCCATTCGACATCTTGGCCTGCGCGGTGTGCTTTATTATCAGGGTGAAAACAACAACTTCATGCGCTGGACGCGTTATGAATCCACCTTTCCCAAGGTGCCCGTTTCTTTTCGTAAAGCGTTTGGTGATGAGGCACTTCCCTTTGGCTGCATTAGCCAACCCGGTTGGGGTACCTTTGGGATTGATCCTGAAATTGCCACGATTGCCGAGGGTTATGCCATAGTCCGGGATATCCAGCGACGGGCTTTGGAGGCTGATCCGAATGCAGACATGATAGCCACTTATCCTACCGGCAATTCCTATATTCATCCCGCTGAAAAATTACCTGTGGC
This sequence comes from uncultured Verrucomicrobiales bacterium, assembly GCA_913048135.1. Taxonomy (GTDB): domain Bacteria; phylum Verrucomicrobiota; class Verrucomicrobiia; order Limisphaerales; family UBA1100; genus UBA1100. The sequence continues at coordinate 5,137 of CAJWVY010000041.1, read as the reverse complement.
CGAGTACGCCTCTCTTTGGGCGTTGGCCAACGTGTATGGTAAGAAAGTGGTCCATCGGGGTAATGAATATACCAAATTTAAAAAGCAGGACGGGAAACTCTATGTCTTCTTCGATCAGGATCCCGTTGTTCACGATCGCTGGAAGCACATTGATAATAATGCTGCGTGGCAAGTGTTGCCTCAGCCTCGCGAGGGTAAGGCTCCGATTCAAGGATTCATAATAGCTGGAGCCGACCAGCGCTGGTATCCGGCCAAGGCCCGTGAGATCAAATTGGATAACCAGTGGTGCATTGAGTTACACAGTGATTTAGTTAAAGAACCGGTGGCCGCCCGTTACGGTTGGGCTAATTGGCCGACGGGTAATCTGGTTGGACGTGAGCGCCTTCCGGTTCCCACGTTCCGTACGGATAATTGGCCAATTCCAGAAGGTGTAAGTTATTCTCCTGAAGTCAAAAAGGTTGCTGAAGAAAAATTGAAGGCCTTACGGGAAACAGCTCAACGCCAAGCCTTAGAGCGGAAGTTTCGCCAGAGTCAAATTGATCTGGCTGCTCTGGAGCGTGATCTAAATAAGGGCAATGCCAAGGGACAGATCGAGAGTAAGATTAGCAGAATGAATGCGCTTTTAGATGAATTTGAAACGGACCTCTGGCTGTCCCGTCAGCTGAAAGAATATGACCCGGACTTTGCTGAGAAGCTTGCTGCTCTCCGGAATCGAATTAGCGATTTAAAAAATGATTAATTTTCAAAGGAAACGGGCTCGCCACCCGTTGTAGGTTCTCAATTAGAGCCTTAAGTTTTGGCCTTGGCACTCATTAAAGTGTTAGAGGTGGTTAAGGAAATTAGCCGGGTCAACGCAAGGGGCGCACTTTGATGTCCCTGAACCAAACCACTTGTCCATGGTTCTGGAATCCGATGCGGCCCTTCCGTGGAAGATCTTTTAGGGCTCTCTTGAACTTATTATCGGAGCCGTCTGGGTTCTTGCCTGGCGAGTCCCATTTATCTACGTCTACGCTAAAGCACTGGCCTCCGTTGATGTGACAGGTAATGATCGAGCCGTCGCAGCGAAGGACAAATTCATTCCATTGCCCAACGGGCTTGGAGAAGTCCTTAGCCGGCGCTGCGCCGTCATAAAAGGAGCCATTCAACTTACGCGGTGGCAGTTTGCGGTTAGCTTTCTTTTGGAACCCTTCATTGTCCATTAACTGGAGTTCAAAGCCACCTTGGACAGGATTGTTTTTATCGGTTCGATAAAAGACCCCTGAGTTCGCTCCCGGGCTAAGCTTGTAGGAGAGCGAAAGTTCAAAGTCGGAGAATTCCTTTTTTGTCCAAAGATAGCCCATTCCGCGCAAGCGCACCTGACCTTTCTTGTCCTTCTGCTCCTGCATACGGCAGACCACCGAGCCGTCTTTTTCAATCTCCCATGCCCCTTTTTCAAATTCAAAATGATTGAGGTTCTTACCGTCGAAGAGAACTTCAGCTGCTGGGCAGGTGAGGACGCCAAAGACTAAAGAAGAGAGGCAAAAGGTTATGGTTTTCATGTGGAATACGGCTGCAAGCCTAGGTGAGCCTGAATGAGTTCGTCAAGAGCAAGGGCAGCACAAAGAGCTATAGCCATTTTTGTCTGAAAGTTTTTAGTATCCAAAATTTAAAAATCATATAGATGCAATTGCCATATATCGCAGAGCTTTGCCTGTGAGTATAGCGGCTGTGCACCACAAAAAGTTCATCCTTAGCCAGCCTGCAGCTAGGCAGAGTGGGTCACCAATAAAGGGTAGCCAGCTCAATAGCAGGCTCCAGTAGCCATATTCTTTTAGCCAACCGAGAGCCCGTTGGTTTTTTTCAAGTCGAGAGGTTTTGTCCGGAAGTAACCGTCCCAGTCCGTAATTCGTGAGACCTCCAAGTGTATTACCTATAGTCGCGATAGTGATTACCAGCCACAAGGGATGGTCTCCTAGTTTAATCACCGCAATGAGAGTGGCTTCTGAACTGCCTGGGAGCAGGGTAGCACTCAGAAACCCGCTCAAAAAAAGCATCCACAATCCTGCCTCGCTGGCCATTAATTCACTCATTTGTTCAGTCTTAAGCTAATCTGAAGAGGCGAACTTCAGGTATTTTCAGGTTCGAATCAACCCAAGGCCGGTTTCCTGGGAACTGGATTCTTGAAACCATTGGTAGGTTTCTGCATCCTCTGGCCTTTGCATGAAATCTCGACTCCTCATTACTTGGGCCGTTTTCGCGGCATTGTTTTTTTCGCCTAAATTAGAGGCGGCAGCTAAACCCAATATCATTGTTATTATGGCCGATGATCTGGGGTACGGGGATATAGGCTGTTACGGAGCTAAGCCGAAAAATTTGAAGACGCCTCACATCGATAAGTTAGCCAAAGGCGGCGTTCGCTTTACCAGCGGGTATTGCTCGGCCTCCACGTGTACACCCACACGCTTCTCATTTCTTACGGGAAAATATGCTTTCCGGCAGGAGGGTACGGGTATTGCGCCGCCCAATGGGCCGGCGGTGATCAAGCCGGGGCCGGAGACTTTGCCTAGTCTGCTAAAAAAAGCGGGATACAAAACCGCTGTGATCGGTAAATGGCATCTTGGTTTGGGTGGGCCAGATGGGCCGGATTGGAATGGCGAATTAAAGCCGGGACCGCGTGAGATTGGGTTCGATTATAATTACCTTTTGCCGACCACAAACGATCGTGTGCCGCAGGTGTACGTCGAGAATCATCGCGTAAAGAATCTGGACCCCAAGGATCCGCTCTGGGTCGGCCGAATGAAACCGAGCCCGGACCATCCCACTGGAATTACGCATCGGCACACTTTAAAAATGGACTGGAGCCACGGGCACAATTCCACGATCCATAACGGCATCAGCCGAATCGGGTTTTACACCGGCGGTCATAAGGCGCGGTTCCGCGATGAAGATTTGGCTGATGAATGGGTGATGCAATCAAACAAATGGATTGAGGCCAACAAGGATAATCCCTTCTTCCTCTTTTTCTCTTCGCACGATCTGCACGTGCCACGCATTCCACACGAGCGCTTTCGTGGTACGTCAGGCTTGAGCTATCGCGGAGACGTGATCGTGCAACTCGATTGGTGTGTGGGTGAGTTAGTGAAGACGCTCGATCGCCTTAAGCTCTCCGACAATACCCTCATCGTGTTTTGCTCGGACAACGGCCCCGTGGGCGACGACGGATATAAGGACGAAGCACTCGAGAAGATGGGCGACCATTCCCCGAACGGCCCCTTTAGCGGCGGCAAATACAGCGTGCTCGAAGGCGGCACGCGCACGCCGTTCATCACCTATTGGCCTAGCAAGATCCAGCCGCAGGTGTCCGATGAAATGGTCTGCACCATTGACCTCGCCGCCAGCTTCGCCGCGCTCGCAGGTGTGAAACTGCCCAAGGCCGCCGTGCCCGACAGCTTCAATCTCCTTGGCGCGCTCCTCGGCAAAAAAGGCGCCAAAGGCCGCGACCATCTCGTGCAGCAGGACAACGGCCGCGGTGGCAACTACGGTTATCGCAAGGGCAACTGGAAACTCCAGCGCCACGATTCCAAACGCAAACGCAACGTCGTTGTGACCGCTAAGCTCGCCAACACTCCCGCTCCACGCTTCGCCCTTTTTGACTTGAGCAAAGATATTCAGGAAAAGAAAAACGTGGCCGAGCAACACCCCGAGGTGTTCGCCCGTATGAAACAGGAACTGCAGGAAATCATCGACGCCGGCCGTAGCCGACCTTAATCTTTAAACTCCAACCCAAAACTGATCCCTAAAATGAATCAACAATCACCTACTCAACCTCGTACCGCTTCTCGGCGGTCCTTCCTTAAAACCAGTGCGGCCCTTGGTGCGGCTGTAACGTTGCCGTCGTTTACCATGCGGGCGGCTGCCAATAAAAATAGTGCTGTGCGTATGCTGCATATCGGAGTCGGTGGCATCGGAGGGATGCAGCGCGGTCAACTGAAGAGCCACAAGAAGGTGGAGTTCGCATTCCTGTGCGATGTGGATTCCAATCCACTCAAGAACATCGGCCGGCAGTTTCCGAAGGCAAAGCAGTTCACCGATTACCGCGAGGTGTTTGAAAAGCACTTGAATGAATTTGATGCGGTGATCGTGGATACGCCGGATCATCATCATGCACCGATGATGACACGGGCGCTGGCGGCCGGTAAACATGTCTACGGCCAGAAGCCGCTGGTGCATCAGCTTGATGAGCTGCGTATGATCCGCGAGGTACTGGCCAAGCGGCCGGAGCTGTACACGCAGATGGGCAACCAGCGCGCTTGCGGCACTGGTCGCATGCAGGCGGTGGAAATATTGAAAAGTGGCCAGCTTGGAAAGCCAGTCGAGGCTCATGTTTGGACTGGTACTGTAAAGCGAGGTCATTACTTTGATGATCCTTGGCGCGAGTTGCCTGCCGCCAAGCCGATTCCTGGAAATCTGGATTGGAAACTCTGGAATGGGCCACTTAACAAACCCATGCCGTACTCTGATGACATTGCCCCACGACGGTGGCGTGGCTACTGGGAGACCGGCGGAGGTCAGCTAGCTGACTGGGGTTGCCACCTAATCGATCTTCTCTATTTCGCCTTCGATATGCCCGATCCCGAGGCGGTCATCACCTACACCCACCGACCGTCCAACGATAGCCACTCGGCCTACAACCGTAGTACGATTACATATCCTGGCGGGAAGGGCTTCGCACGTGATAAGTTCGTGATGCACTACAACGATCACGGTCTCAATCCCTCATGGGCAGCCTTGGGTTTACCGGATATGAAGGAAGGTGCAAACCGGACACTGGTTGTTTGCACTGAAGGGACTTTGTTACTGGAACCCGGTGGCGGCATGAAAATCTTCCGCAAGGGTAAATTAGTTGCCAACGAGCCCAAGCCCAAGGTGGAGCCGCGCCATCACTGGCACGACTGGGTGGAATGCATCCTCGGAAACGAACGCCCGTTGTGGACGCCATTTGATATCGGTTCGCGTATCACCGAGCCCGCGTTGCTTGCCACTAAGGCCACCCGTTTCCCAGGCCAAGAACTGCGTTGGGACGCGAAGAATTACCGCTTCACCAACCACGAGCAGGCCAACAAAACCATCCTGAAGCGCGACTACAACGCGGGCTTCG
>CAJWVY010000040.1 GCA_913048135.1 uncultured Verrucomicrobiales bacterium | reverse complement strand
CGTTGAGCCAGATGGCGGTGTCGATGCAGTGGGCGAGCAGATCGCCGGTCACGCCGCTGCCGGCTGCGGCGGCGTCGAGACGCCAGAGGCCTTCGCCGCCCTGCGGGAGATCGGCACTGATGGTCCAGTCCTGCAGGAAGTTGGCGCGGTAATGGAAGATCTGGCCGAGCTTGCCGCTCTCGATGATTTGCTTGGCGAGGGTGACGGCGGGCACTCGGCGATAGTTGTACCACACAGTGTTGGCTACGCCGGCCTTCTCCACGGCGTCCACCATCGGAGCGCTTTCCTCGGCGGTGCGGGCCAGCGGTTTTTCGCACAGCACCATCTTGCCGGCTGCGGCGGCGGCGATAGCTACCTCGGCGTGTTGATCGTTAGGCGTGCAGATATCGATGGCGTCGATGTCGTCGCGCTTGATCAATTCGCGCCAGTCGGTTTCGTAGCTCTCGTAGCCCCACTTTTCAGCGAAGGCCTTGGTCTTGTCTTCGGTGCGGCCGCATACAGCCTTGAGCACGGGGCGATGGCCGAGATCGTGAAAGAAGTCGCTGACGCGCTTGTAACCGTTGGAGTGGGTACGGCCCATGAAGCCGTAGCCCACCAGTCCGATATTGAGGGGTTTCTTTTCGCTCATCGTTTGAATTTTGATTTTAGTTTTGGCCGTGAGCGTCGCGGACGTCGATCATTGCCTTGAGGATGGTGTTCCAAGTGTCAGGGTTCTCTAGGGTGGCGTTGGGGAACATGCAGCCGTCCCAGCAGATGTGCTCGATGCCGCGGTCGGCGGCATCCTTGAGCCAGTAGCCGGCGCAGCGGGTGATGTCCAGCTTACCGTTGGGATCGTCGGCCGGGCAGTGTTTGCCGGTCTTGTCGTGCGATCCGGCGCCGTGTACTTCGCCGTCGTTTTGAGCGACGTGGAAATCGATGGTCCACGGGCGGAGGGCGTCGGTCATCTTCTCGTAGGCCGGCCAGAATTCCTCTTCGCTATAGCCTTCCTGCACGAGCGCGTGTTCGGGGGCGTTGTAGCCGAGGGTGTAGAGGTAGGTGTGGGCGAGGTCGGCCTGGAAGCCGAGAGCCTCGGGCATGCCGACGCCTTCGAGGACATCGAGCATATCCTTCCAGCTGTGCATGCCGGCCCAGCAGATTTCGCCTTCGGCCGCGAGACGTTCGCCGTGGTCGGCGGCGATCTTGGCGGCTTCCTTGAAGGTGGAAACGATGGTGCCGGTGTTGGCCGCGGTATCTTCGCGCCATTTCTCCACGCCAAACTCCGCGGAATCAATGCGGATCACGCCGCGCTTGCGGGCACCGTGTTCGTTGAACACCTTGGCAATGCGGCAGGCCATCTTGACGGCTTCCAGAAATTTGCCGCGCTGTTCTTCTGTGCCCATGGCCGAATCGCCCACGGTGCCGGGCCACACGGGCGCCACCAGCGAGCCGATGTCGAAGCCCTTGCCTTGGATGAGGTCGGCGATTTCTTTTAGTTCATCATCGCTGGCCTCGGGGTTGGTGTGAGGCAGGAACAGGAAGTAATCGATGCCATCATATTTCTGACCATCCACTTCAGCGGCGGCGGTGAGGTCGAGCATGCGCTCGAGGCTGATGGGGGGTTCCTGGCCTTCCTCGTCTCCTTTACCGACGAGCCCAGGCCACATGGCATTGTGTAATTTCAGTGCGCTCATAAATTGACTGGTTTGTTGCGATATACGCCCAATAGACGCAGCAGGGCTGTATCCAAAACAGGCGGAATCGGCGGACAAGTTAACAACCCCGTCCAAGCGTTCAACCCTAAAACGCCGGTGGGCCTAGACGCCGGCCGTTTGTGCCGCGAGGGCTTTTTCGGCTTTTTTGCGGGCGTGTTCGTCGAGGATCTTTTTGCGGAGACGCAGGGTGCTGGGGGTGGCCTCGACGTATTCATCGGGCGCGATGTATTCCAGCGCGCGCTCGAGGCTGAGTTGAAGCGGGGCCTTAAGCATGATGCCCTTGCCGTCGCCCTGCGACCGGATATTGGTGAGGTGCTTGGTGCGCACGGGGTTCACGGGCAGGTCGTTGTCGCGCAGGTTTTCGCCGACGATCATGCCTTTGTAGACCTTGTCACCGGGCACGACCATCAGCTTGCCGCGGTTTTGCAACTGGTCGAGCGCAAAGGCGGTCACGTCGCCGTCTTCCATGCTCACGAGCATGCCGTTGCGGCGGGAGGGAATTTCGCCGACCTCGGCGGCGTACTCGTGAAAAAGATGGCTCATCAATCCCTCGCCGCGCGTGAGGTTGAGCAATTCCACTTCGAAGCCTATGAGTCCGCGCGTGGGGCCAAGGGCCTCGATGGTCATGCGATCGCCGGCGGGAGCCATGTCCGCCACGGTGGCCTTGCGGTTGGCGAGTGCTTCCATCACATCGCCCACGGCATCCTCGGGGACTTCCAGAAAAATCTTCTCCATCGGCTCGAGCCATTCGCCGGATTCGTCCTGATGCTTCAACACCTCGGGGCGACTCACGAGCACCTCGTAGCCTTCGCGGCGCATCTGCTCGACGAGCACGGCGATCTGCATGCTGCCGCGGCCGGTGACGTGGAACACTGTACTCACGTCGGTTTGGGCGACTTGCACGGAGACATTCGCGCGGCCTTCTCTTTCGAGCCGATCCCAAATCTGGCGCGCAGTGACCTTCTTGCCATCCTGTCCGGCGAACGGGCCGTTGTTGACGGCAAACGCCATCTTGATGGTGGGCGGATCAATGGGTTTGAACGGCAGCGCGGGGCGCTCGGGATCGTCCACCAGCGTTTCGCCGATGAGTACATCGGGTAGGCCGCTGATGCCAACGATATCGCCCGCGTGCGCTTCCTCGATCTGGATTTGTTTCAGGCCTTCAAACTGAAATAGCGCCGTCACCTTGCCACCGGCCGTTTCACGGTCGTCCTGCAAACTGTACAGCGGATCGCCGAGGCGAATGGAGCCGCGCCGGATTTTTCCAAATGCAATGCGGCCAAGGTAGTCAGAATAATCCACGTTAGCCACGGCGAGTTGATAGCCTTCGCCAGCCTCGGCGCGCGGTGACGGCACGTGCTTGAGGATCATCTCGAAGAGGGGTGTCATGTCGCCTTCGCGCACGTTGGGATCGTGCGTGGCGTAGCCGTCCTTGGCGCTGGCGTACACATAAGGGAAATCCAGCTGCTCCTCGGTAGCGTCCAGCGCGAAGAAAAGTTCGAGCACCTGATCATGCACCCAATCCGGCCGGGCGTGGTCGCGGTCGATTTTGTTGATCACCACAATCGGCCGCGCCCCGCTCTCCAGTGCTTTGCGCAGTACAAATCGCGTTTGCGCCTGCGGGCCGTCCTTGGCGTCCACCAGCAACAGCACGCCGTCGATCATGCTCAGCGACCGCTCCACCTCGCCGCCGAAATCCGCGTGGCCCGGGGTGTCGACAATGTTGATGTGATGATCGCGAAACTGGAACGCCGCGTTCTTGGCCTTGATGGTGATGCCCTTCTCACGCTCGAGATCCATGGAATCCATAATGCGTTCCTCTTGGGCGATCGCCTGATTGGCGCGGAAGGTGCCCGACTGCTTCAACAGACAATCCACCAACGTGGTTTTCCCGTGATCCACGTGCGCAATAATGGCAATGTTTCGGATATGTTCCATGTGGCCCCTCCCGGAGAGCCGCGCACTATGCCCGTTTGCGGATGGAAAACAAGAAACTTCAGTAACCGATTGGATGGATTTCGGTGGCCACGAATCCGCGATGGCTTATAGTTGGGGCATGAAACTATTCGTGGCGTGCTTCTCATTTTCGACATTGTTCCTCAGCAACTTCCTGACGGCGGACAACTGGCCGGCTTGGCGTGGGCCGAATGAAAACGGCAGTGCAACGGGGGGCACGTATCCTGTGCAGTTGACCGATGAAGGGAAATGGGAATGGCGCGTCGCCTTGCCGGGCAAGGGCTGCTCCACGCCGGTGGTATGGGAGGGTCACATTGTGGTCACCGCCCCGGTCGATGGACAAGACGCGTTGCTGGCATATGATTGGAAAGGTAAGGAACGCTGGCGGACCACTTTCGGCAAGGAAAACGCCGGTCGGCATCGGAATGGCTCGGGCAGCAATTCGTCAGCCGTAACGGATGGCCAGGCGTTTTATGTTTTCTTTAAAAGTAAGACACTCGCCGCAGTGGATTTTGCCGGCAAAATTTTATGGCAACAAAACCTGAACCCCCTTGGCCGCGATACCTTGTATTGGGATTTCGGCACATCACCGGTGCTCACCGAAAAACACGTGGTGATGGCGCTGATGCGCGAAGGCAATTCCTGGCTGTTGGCGTACGACAAGCAGACTGGCAAGCTGGCTTGGAAAGTGGAGCGCAATTATAAAACCCCGCGCGAAGGCGATCACAGCTACTCGACGCCACTGGTGATTCAACACGCTGGTCGCGAGGCGTTATTGGTGTGGGGCGCGGAACGCCTGACGGCGCATGATGCAGCCAATGGCAAAATCCTCTGGAGCTGCGCTGGGTTTAATCCGCAAAAGAAAAACAACTGGGTGGTTGTTTCCTCGTTTGTGAAAGTGGGCGACATGGCGGTGGTGCCGTACGGTCGCGGCAGCAAACTGGCCGGCATTCGGCTGGGCGGCAAAGGGGATGTAACCGAATCACACCGCGCCTGGGAAACCGAGGCCAGTAGTTTTGTGCCCACACCGGCCGCACACGGCGGTCGCGTTTACACCGTGCGAGACCGGGGCGAGGTGTTGTGCACCGATCCCAAAACCGGGCAGACAATCTGGCAGGGCGCTTTGCCGAAAGATCGCGCGAGCTATTACTCCAGCCCATCCATTGGCGATGGCAAACTGTATGCCGCCCGCGAAGACGGCACGGTGTATGTGGCGCAGATCGAGGGAGAGTTCAAAGTGCTTTCAGAAAACGTCATGGGCGAACGGATCATTGCCTCGCCCGTTCCGTTAAACAGCCGCTTGCTCCTCCGCGGAGAGAAGCACCTCTACTGCATCAAACCCTAAAGCCGGCCCGATTGCTGATTGAGATGCTTGGGTCGTGTAAGCCTGAAGGCTATTTCTCGTCCAATCGACCGGCGGCCCAGAGCAGGCCGCGGGCGACGTAACCGAGAAAGACGGGATCCTTGAAGGTCGCATCCGAGTGGCCGTAGGTCGTGCCGAAGACGCGGGCTTTGCCGTATTGATGGGTCCAGATCACGGTGTGATCCTTACCGTCGCGCTCACTCTTGCTTGTGGCCAGCGCGGTGACGCTCGGAAGCTGTTTCTCCACGATGTACAGTTCGTCCTTGGGCGTCTTCCAATCTTTGGGCATGCCCTTGAGGATGGGGTGGTTCACGAGCTGTTTCACAGGATAATTGGCCTGATGATCGTGTTTCTTGCTGGTGACGCCGAGAAAATCGCGCCAATCATCAAAGGTCGCTGCGCGATAGGTGTGCATCGCGCAATGGATCACCACCGCGGGCACGCCGGCCTTGTGCACCTTGGTGATGCTTTGCACGTAGGCTTTGTCGTTGGTGTTGGCGAAACATTCGTTGTGCACTACCACGTCGTAGCCCTTGGCCCAGTTGGGATTCTTGTACAACGGAATCATCGCCTTGGTGCCGCGGCCGCCTTCGTTGACGATCTTCCAGTCCACTTTCGCGTGCTTCGCCACGCCGGCGATCAGTGCCTGACTCTGGAACACATAGTTGTGGCAGCAACCACCGGTAATCAGGAGTGCCTTGATGGGCTTTTGTTTGTCTTCGGCAAACAAGCTCAATGAGCCTATGGCCAGTAATGTGAGGATCTGAAGGAAACGTTTCATGTGGGTTTAGTCAAATTTCCGTTTGCGGTAGTCGCCGATGTTCGGGGCGTCTTTGTTGACCTCGGGGCCGAAGTAGCGCAGGAGCACGAGGGGCTCGGTGGCGCTGGTGTTCTCGAAGGTCACGCCCGCTTTGGCGCCGGCTTCGGTGCAGAAATATTCGTCCTCGGTCAGCTCATGGAAGCGGATCAGCTTCGGGCTGTTGAGCGGTTGGCCGTTGATGGTGCCTTTGCCCTGCACGCAGGTGCCGCCCCACGCGCCCTTGTCTTTGATGGTGCACTTGGTGCCGGGGTCGAGGGTCAATTCCTTGGCGGTAAAGAGCTGCTCTTTCTTGATGCGACCGTAAACGATCCAGCGATCGACATAGCCTTCGCTGCGGGTATCGGCCACGGGGATGGGCTCCAGGTAATGGTTATCCTTGAAGTTCGGATCCACGTTGCCGGCCCAGTCGAGCTGGTCGACAATGAAATCCAGATCCTTGTGCTTGCTCTTGGGCATGTTCTTCACAAGCATGCTCCACGGCACTTCACGGCCTTCCACGAGGTTCTGGTACATGCCGAATACATCACTGCCCCACTGCGGTTCGTAGGTGCAGAGACTGCCCGGCGCGTGCAGCACACAGGGGGGAATCAGCCAGCCGGTGCCGGGCTTGAGGCGATACGCCTTGGAGAGATCTAGGATGCCGTTGTCGCCCTTGTTCCAATCCTCCAAGCACTTGCGCACCTGCGCCTTGGAGGTGCCGGGCTCGAGGCCCATGAAGGTGTACGGGAAATTGTTGCCCACGCTGTTGTGTTGCGGCGGAAAATAATAGCTCTCCGGCTTGCCCTCCTGCTTCACCAGCTTGGCCTGCTTGGCGTTCTGGTGCATGTGATGCGGGATGGGGCCCATGTTGTCGAAAAACTTCGAGAACACCGGCCACTTGCCGTACTTGTTCCAAATCCGTTTGCCGATGATATCCGCGCCGCATTCGGCCACTGCATCGCGCAGGGTGAACCGGTTGCGCCCGTGCACCACGTAGCTGAGGCCCTCGTCCGGCACACGCCCTTCATTGGCCGCCTCGGTGGTGGAGCTGAACCAACGCTCATCAATGCCGCCGCGGTCTAGGCCGTAGGCGTAGGTGTCGTCCGGATGCAACTTGAGCCGCTGGCCCGGTTGCAGAAACACTCGCGGCACCCAGGCCGGCGCCAGCCGCAACAGGCCGCCGGTCGCCTCCAGCGCGGCGTCCACATGTTTGCGGACATTCTTTTTGACCGTCTTGAGCTGTTTAACAGATTTAGGAGCAATAGCCAAAGTATGTCTTTCGCTTAAAACAGGACGAGGGAGTGCCTGAATAAGGGGTACGCTTCAACGCCTCATTTCCTATTCCACCACCAACGTGCCCCACATGGTAAGACCGTGGCCTGGGTAGGTGCAGATGTATTCGTACTTGCCGGGGGTGGTCGGGGCTTTGAAGTAGAGCTTGTAGGTATTGCCGGTGAGCACGAGCGGCGTGGCGGCCAGCACCTTGTCGCTCTCGGGCACGAAGCTGTTGGCCATGCCGGCAGCGCCCATGGTGGCGGCGGCGGTGACAATCTCAATCCGGGATCCCGGCTTCACCAGCACGAGGTTGTGCATCATGGGCATGGGATCGTTGTTGGTGAAAGCGAGTTCCACGCCGGCGCCGGCTTTCACCTTGAGCTCAGCCTTATCGAATTTCATTTGTGGAGCCACGCCGACGGCGAGGCGGGCCTCGATCTCAAAGTCCGGCCCCTCTTTGAGAGGCTCGCTTTGGATTTTGGCGATCTCGGGCAGGAGTGCCTCGGGCACGTTGGCGATGGCTTCGCCGCGGAAGTTTTTAAGGAACCCGGCGAAGCTATTGCCGCCCTTAAAGCTCTCGGCCTTGCGGTACCAACGGAAGTATTCCAGTCGCTGCGCATCGGTCCAGTGGCCTTTCAGATTGCGCAGTTCTTTGGCGTAATGGATCTGATCACGCTGCGGGGAGCTGGCGGCGGTGGCGGCAAAGGCGCGGGCGTAGCCGGCATTGCGCGCGAGCAGTTCAGGGCTCCAGTTGTGCTTGGTTTGATCGCTGCTCTGCGACATGAGCGCGAGGGTCTTGGAGGCGGCATTGGGAGATTCCAAATACACGAGCAGCGTGCTCAGCTCGTAGTTCAACGCCGGAACCGGGGCAGGATACACGGCGTCGAGTTTCTTCTCCACGGCCGCGGCGATCTTGGCGTCCGGCTGGCCCATGCGAATGAAGGCGAGCTGGTAGACGCGCAGCAATTCGGCTTTCTGGCCGAGATCCAGCTTGGCCCAGTCCAGACGATCCAGAGCGGCGATGAGCTTGCCTTGCAGGGCCTTATCGCCATGGCGCGCGAGGGCGCACAGGGCGGTGAGGGCGGCTTGAGGATCTTTCTCGGCGAGCGCTTCGTCCTGCCACTCGGTGACGGGTTGATGCTCCACAGCCACGCGGGCTGCCCAGCGGATGTGGCGGTCGGCATGGCCGAGATGTTTCCATGCCTTGGCGGCTGCGCCGGCCTGACGTTTGTGGAGGGATTCCAATTCTTGCCGTACCTGACGAGTGTCGGCATGAGGGGACTGGGTCTTCACGGGCTCGGTGCTATCCTTACCGGTGTAGGTGACGCGGTACAGGGCGCTTTGGCCGCCACGCCCGCCGACGGTGAAGTACATGGCGCCATCGACGGGGTTGATCGCGGCATCGGTCATGCGAAGCTGGGAGCTGGCGACAAATTCCTCACGAGTGGCGGTGTACGAGGCGCCTTCAGCCGTTACGTGCATGGCGGACATCGTGCCGTAGGTCCAATCCAGACAGTAAATGGCTTTCTGGTATTTGGCGGGAAACTTCGCGCCGAGACCGGAGACCACGCCCACGGGCGAGCCCGGGCCGATGCCGTAGGCGCCGGGCAGGCAGTCCGGATACCATTGCGGCCATTTGCCGGTGCCGGTGCGCCAGCCGAAATCGGCTCCGCTGGTGACGTGATAAAAACGGGTGGGCCGATACCACGGCGTGCCGGCGTCCCATTCCATGTCCGAATCGTAGGCGAACAGTTCGCCGTCGACGTTAAATGCGAGATCGTAGGTATTGCGGAAACCCATGGCGACGGTCTCCCAATTTTTACCGTTCTTATCGAATCGAGCGATCCAGCCGCCGGGAGCGCGAATGCTGCGGGCATGGCCGCGGGCATCGGGCAGGCGTTTGAGTAGATGATCCTCGCCCCAATTGGTGGGTGCTAGCGAATGGGCAAACTTGTCCTGAGGCAGGGGCGTCATATTGCCGGCCACCATGTAAATGTGCTGGCCATCCGGACTGAGCACCAGACCGTGTGGGCCATGCTCACCGCCGGCGCGCAGGGGCATGATGTGTTCGTCTTTATCAAACTGATCATCACCATTGGTATCGGTGAGACGATGGACGCCTGAGGCACCGCCGCCGTTTATGTTTACCCAGAGCGCGCCGTGGGCGTAGAGCAGGCCCTGAGCGCTGGAGATTCCGATGTTGAGTTTCTCCACCTTGATCTCATCGCCGCGCGGGTCGATGCGGTACAGGCCTTTGTTGCCCTGATCACTGGCGATCAGGCGACCCTTGTCATCGGCGCAAATGGCCACCCACGAGCCCTGCTCGCCCTTGGGCACGGTGTAGAGCAGCTCGGCCTTGAAGCCTTCGGCCACCTTGATCGCGCCGCCATCTCCGGGGGCATCACTGCCGCGTGCCGCGCCGGTAAACACATTGCCCCACGGGCCGTCGCCCATCTTGCCGGTGGCGATGGTCTTGCCCCAGTCGGATCCCTTGCCGGCTTTCCATTGGCCGAAAAAGGTGCGGGTCGCCTGCCAGGAGGTGTCGGTGATGAGCGTGGTTTTCTTGCCCTCCACGGTCACCTCGAGCTGCGCGACAAAGCCGGCGATGCCGCCCTGGTTGCGGCCCTCCACGGCGATCACATTGGCCCCGTTGGTGAGCAGTTTAGTGACATCCTTGGCATATTTGTTGCCCCATTCATTACCGGCGAGGGCGGGCTTGCCGTTGATGTGGGCGGAGAAGCCGTTGTCGCAGGTGGCGATCAGCTGGGCTTTCTGGATCTTGCCGGCGGGCAGGTCGAAGGCTTTGCGGAAATAGACGGTCTCGTTTTTCTCAGACCGATCCGGCCAGATCCATTGCGGAGTTTGTGCGGAAGCCAGCACGGGAGCCAGCGCCAAAAGGGAAAGCAAAATACGTTTCATCATCAAGTGGTGAGGGGGAAAACTGGTCCAGCAGACGGTCCGGGGCAAGGTTTTTTGCCATTGGAATTCCCCCGAATTTCATGCAGGGTGCGCACGCGCGACCGCTATGGATGGCATTTTGACGACAGTAGATTTCGTGGTGTTTTTTGGCCTGTTGCTGGGCGTGATGGCGATTGGCTTGTGGGCGGGCCGCCATGAGGACGGCTCGGCGCAGGATTATTTTCTGGCCGGCAAGGACACGCCGTGGTGGGCCGTGGCGGGCTCCATCTTTGGTTCAAATGTTTCTGCCAACCACATGGTGGGAATGATGGCGGTGGGCTTCGGGGCAGGGTTCGTGATCAGCCACCTAGAGATCACGGCGATCGCGGGTTTGTTGTTGCTGTGTTATTTTTTCCTGCCGGTTTATCGCAAACTCCACATTTTCACGCTGTCCGATTACCTGAGCAAACGGTTTGATGACCGCAGCCGGGTGGCATATGCGGTGATCATGGTGACGATCATTGTGATGGTGATGATGTTGCCTGCTTTTTACCTTGGATCGCGCGCGGTCAATATCCTCATGGTTGATGAAGCCGAGATTCAGGAAGCTCAGTTTGCCTCGCAGTTGGAGAATGGGGGGGAGCTGAAGGACGTGGATAATGATGAGGCCACCGCAAAGCGGGCGGCTGATATCACGCAGATTAAGGAACGGCTGGATGCTATTCATTCCGCGACCAATTCCCATGGACTGGAGGCGACCGGCTTCACGGTGGCTTGGCAGGACTTGAACCCGAACCGTGGACCGCCGGAGTCGCCTAAGGATGCCATTTTGGCGGAGCAGTCCGAGCTGCAAGAACGCTGGTCTTCCTACAAACGCGTGGAGGTGGATCGTAAGCTCTACATCTGGGGGATTCTAATCATGGCTGTAGTGACGGGACTGTACACGATCTTAGGCGGTTTGCGTGCGGTGATCATTACCGACGTGATTCAGTCGGCGCTGATTCTGTTGGGCATGTTGATCGTGGCATGGTGCACGTTTAACCATAACCTGATCGGGAGCTGGAGCATCATGATGGAGTTTGACCAAAACAAACTGAAAGACATTGTGCCCGGCAAGGATCTCATGCACCTGTATAAGCCGATGGATGATCCGCGTCATCCTTGGAGTGGCATGTTATCGGGGGTGTTGGTGCTGCATTTTTATTATTGGGGAGCCAACCAGTTTATCGTTCAACGGGCGTTGGCGGCGCGTTCCCTCAAAGACGCGCGCACAGGTATCATTACGGCGGGCTTCGTGAAGTTGCTGATTCCCTTCATCTCCATCGGCACGGGCATAGCCGCCTACTATCTTTTCCAGCAAATCATGCCGGGTGTGCAGTTGGCTGGAGACACTGCCTTCCCGATGCTAATGCGCGAGGTGGTGGCACCGCTTGCTGTCCCGGGATTGGTCGGTTTGGTGGCGGCAGGATTGATTGGTGCCATTTTGTCCAGTGTGGATTCCATGATGAACTCAGCCGCCACCCTCATTACTTTTGATGGCTATAAGCGGTTTGTGAATCCGGATGCGGATGACAAACAACTGGTTCGACTGGGCAAATGGGTCATTGGCCTGCTGGTGCTGGGTTCGGCGGGGCTGACAATTATGGTGTTCGACCCCAACACTAATGAGCCTTTCATGAACTACGTGCTCGGGCATCAAGCCAAGCTTGTATCGGGGTTGGTGGCGGCGTTCATCATGGGCATGCTCTGGAGCCGGTCTACCCCGACGGCAGGGTTGGTTTCCATTCTTACCGGGGTCGCGGTGTCCTACCTATTGCCCGGAGCCTATGCGGGATTCGTGGAGGGCGGCAGCGATTTGGGTAAGCAACTGCTCCGGCATTTGGGACCAACATTGAATGCGTTTCACAGCGTGTTTGTGGCGTTTGTGTGCGCGGTGCTAGCCAATGTAATCGCCAGCCAGTTTACCCAGCAGGACGAGGAGAAAGGCAAGTACACTTGGGTGGGACTGAAGCTGATGCGGGATACGGACCTGCAACACTTTGGAATGAAGCTACTGGGCTCTTTGTTGATTTTCATTTTGCTGGCCGTCCTCATGACCAGCAACATCATTGCCCCGATTTCCGCCGGGATCCTGGCGGCGATTTGGACGTTTATGATGTTTCTGGACTCACTCTTCAAAGTGGTGCTCTCGGCGGCGGCGAAAGGTCGCGCCTACAGCTTCCTTCGGGAGGATCTTTTTTGGGCGGGATTATTGGCCGCGTGTGCGGTGTTTATGCTCTACTACTTCCGCTAGGCTTCGGCCCAGAGAGTTTTCATTTTGGTTAGACCGTTGGAGATGACATCCAGGGGATCCTGTTCCCAGAGGTCGGCATTGAATAGTTCCAGGCTCATGGTGCGGTCGTAGCCTTTTTCTTTCAGCACGGCCAGTTCGGCGGCGAGATCGATCTGACCTTCGCCGAGCATGACGCGGTCCGGGTCCTTTTGTTCGGTGGGGGCGATGTCCGGATGGGCGTCGTCGATGTGATAATGACTGATCTTCTCCAGCGGAATGGCGCGCAGGTCGTCGAGGGTGGAGTTGCTGTTCCAGTTGTGAAAGGCGTCGAGGATGATGGTAGAATCGGGGTCGTCGGTCTCTTGCACAATGCGCCAGGCATCGGTGAGATTGTAGACGCTCTTGAAAAAACTTATGTACTCGAAGGTGGGGCGAATGCCTTCCTGCCGACCAATCTCTAAAAGGTCCGCATAGCGTTCGGGTAGATGATCCTGCCGGGCGAGTTCCAGCGGCGGGGTGGCAACGATGTACGGCGCACCTAGTCGGGCGGCGAGAGCGAATCGGCGATGAGCTTCGTCTTTGACGAGTTGGTATTCCCAGCCATCCATGTCGCCCCATTGGCGGATGGCGATCATGCTGGGGACGATGAGGCCGTGGTCGGCCAGCGCTTGTTCCACCTCGCGCACTTCACCACCGCGCCCGATGAAATCATAGACGTCATTGATCCACAGCTCGATGCCGTCATAGCCGGCCTGTCCGGACAGCTCGATTTTCTTCAACAAAGGTTGGGGCTTGATGGTGCTGGTGTTGAGGCAGAATTTCATCGGCACGAATGTTAAGGGGTTCTCAGCCGAAGGCAAAGCTCTACGATGGGGTGACGTGAATTCACCTGTTCCTTCTCCTCCCAATGCTGACTGTGTCCCTGTGCGCGGCGGAGATTGATTCCGACCCCAAACCTGGTCAGGCTGAGTCGGTCCTGAAGGTCAAGGATTTGACCGGCCAACATGAGGGCAAGGTAGTGGCGCGGTTCGCCGAGGCGCAATTGAACGAGACCAGCATTCGGCCCGTGCTGCAGGCCATTCAGAAAGCGGTGGAGTAACGGCCGCCAATCGCTTAGGCTTAAGGCATGAGCGAACGCGGGTCTTTAACCTCTTCCCCCAAAGGCTGGCGACCTTGGTACGGATTAGTGCAATGGAGTGCGGCCTTGGTGCTATTGCTCCTGCTGTTGGCAGGGTTTTTTATGGGGCGCTTTCCTTCGCCGATGGGGCAACTGGGGTTTTGTGCTTTCGGCATTTTCACCGGAGCGGCTATTGCCCGGATGTCGCATCCCTTACATTCTCCTCTCACCCGCTTGGGTCGGGTGGCGTTAGGATTTGTCGCTGCATCGCAGATCTTCTATCAAATGCTCGTATGGGCGGAGCCGTGGCGGGTGCATCCCTCGGTGCTGGGTTGGCGCCTTTGGTGGGGCACGGTAGTGCTGGCCGTGGGATTGGGGTGGTTGCAGGTTTTGTGGCGGGCGGGAGCGCGTTGGGAATGGAATTCCGGGCGTACCACACTGGGTTTTACCGCCGGCTTAGGAATGTTACTGGTGGGGTTGGCATTTCGCAATAACCCAACGGCTACTCTGCCCGGGTGGTGGCAATGGCTGGTGGGCGCGATGACTTTTGGCGCGCTCGGCGGCTCGTTAGTGATCATTGGACATTGGCTGAAGGAGCGACCCAAAAACACAAGGCCATTGC
The DNA here is from genome assembly GCA_913048135.1 of uncultured Verrucomicrobiales bacterium. GTDB lineage: Bacteria > Verrucomicrobiota > Verrucomicrobiia > Limisphaerales > UBA1100 > UBA1100. Next base: position 5,675 of record CAJWVY010000040.1, on the reverse strand, counting down.
CCGGTTGGATGCGGCCGGCCTTGATGGTAGCCGGCGTGCTGGCGTTGTGCGCGGGCAGTTTTTATTTTGGCAGATTAACCATGCCACCGCCGAGCCCCTTTGATAACGCCCACTCGTTGCTCGCCGAGTTGCCGGCGGCGGAACTGGAACAGCAACTTCAGCGCGATGAATTGCGGCTCAAAAAACTCGCGGAAGGCATGGACGCGTTGCGGGCAGATGCCGATGCCCTGCACGCGCAGATCGTCGTCCGCATGGAACGCAACGAAAACGACGGAGGCGAAGCTGAGTATCTGCCGGACGAAAGCCGTGCGATTCGACATTTGTTTATTCGCTACATGGGCTACCGCAAAGATCTACTTCATCTGGCGCGCGTTTATATTGGATTCAAGAAAGTGCAGGGCGATGCCCTGCGCGATCGGTGTTTCCTGGTCGGGTACGGGGCGGCGGCCGTGGCGTTGGAAGCGGGGCTGACCTTCGTGGCGAAATATCGCGATAACGAGTCCGCGCGGTCCAAGCTCAACGAAGGCGAACCGGGTTGGCTGGAGCCCAACCAATTTGAGTTGGTCTATCACAGCGTGACCGATCAGCATCACTTGGCGTTGTACGATACCTACGGCAAGCATTTCAAAACGCACGCCGGCCGCTGGCGGCGCGAGGGTGTGGTAGGTCCAGATTTTGAATGGGTGGCCAGCCGAATTACCCGCGGGCAGAAGGCCGTGCAGAATACCGCGCTTAATCCGGTGCGCGCGTGGTTTTCGTGGATTGGCCGGCGGCTGGAGCAGGACGTTCACGTGCCGTTTTATGAGGCCCAAAAAATGATGGCCACCTTCATGGGCGATACGCGCATTGTGCGGCGCGAGCCGTTTATCCCGGAGGACCTCGTGCAGCGCACGCTGGCACAAACCCAGCTCCAGCCGGGCGACATCATCCTTGAGCGGCGTAACTGGTATTTATCCAACGCGTTCCTGCCCGGCTTTTGGCCGCACTGCGCGTTGTACGTGGGCACGCCCAAGGAACTGGAGGCGATCGGTATCAAGTACAGCGAATTGGATGCCGAGGCGCGTGAGGCGCATCAACAGCCCGAGCACGGGAATCCCCGTGTGATCCTCGAGGCTATAAGCGAGGGCGTGGTGTTCACCAGTGCCGAACATTCTATGCACGCAGATTACGTGGCCGTGTTGCGGCCGCGGTTGACCGATGCGCAAAGGGCGGAGGTCATCCGTAATGCCTTCCGCTATCACGGGCGCCCGTACGATTTCGGCTTTGATTTTTCCGATGAAAGCAAACTGGTGTGCAGTGAGCTGCTTTACTATTCCTTCGGGGACAAACTGAAGTTTGATCTCGAACCGGTGCTCGGAAAAAGCGTGGTGACGCCGGTTGGGATCATGAACAAGTTTGTGCGCGAACGCGGCACGGCCGGCGCAACGATGGATTTTGTGCTGTTCCTCGACACGCCGCCCGGCCAGAACTTGGCCCGGCGTGCCACGGTGGAGGCCTGCTGTGAATCGGCCAAGCGCCCCAAGGGGTTTAACGAATAGTCCGTGCGCCCCGGGGCATTATACGTTGAACTTAAATAGGATCACGTCCCCGTCCTGCACCACGTAGTCCTTACCTTCCTGCCGGTAGAGTCCTTTTTCCTTGGCGCCCAGCACCGAGCCGTTGGCGATCAGATCCTCGTAACCAACAGTCTCGGCCTTGATGAAGCCGCGCTCGAAATCGGTGTGGATCACGCCGGCGGCCTGTGGGGCGGTGTCGCCGATGTGGATGGTCCACGCGCGGGTTTCCTTGGGGCCACAGGTGAAGTAGGTGCGGAGGCCGAGCAAATGATAGGCGGCCCGAATCAACAGGCCCACGCCGCTTTCCTCGACACCGAGATCGGCCAGAAATTCCTTCGCCTCGTCTTCATCGAGGTCGGCCAGCTCACTTTCAATTTGGGCGCTGATGACCACCGTTTCGCAGCCGTGATGTTCACGGCCGTAAGCGCGCACGGTTTCCACATGCGGGTTGCTGTCGGCCGAGGCCAGATCGCCGTCTTGGACATTAGCGGCAAAGATGGTTGGCTTGGCGGTCAGCAGAAACAGGGATTTGGCGATTGGCTGTTCGTCCTCCTCCAGTTCAAACGTGATGGCAGGTTTGCCGGCATCCAAATGCGGTTCCAGCTTTTGGGCGAATGCGAATTTGGCGGCGGCCTCTTTGTCGCCGCGTTTGGCGTCCTTCTCCAGCTTGGGCATCTGTCGGCGTAGGCTGTCCAGATCGGCCAGAATCAGCTCGGTGGTGATCGTTTCAATATCGCGCACCGGATCGACGTTGCCGGCGACATGATGGATTTCACTGTCCTCAAAGCAGCGCACCACCTGCACCACCGCATCTACTTCGCGAATGTGGCTGAGGAACTGGTTGCCCATGCCTTCGCCCTGCGAGGCACCGGCCACTAGCCCGGCGATGTCCACAAACTCCACCGCGGCCGGGATGATCTCCGCCGAATCCTCAATCGCCGCCAGCGGCTTGAGCCGGGCATCAGGCACCATCACCACGCCGACATTGGGGTCGATCGTGCAAAACGGATAATTGGCCGACTCCGCCTTGCGCGTGCGGGTCAGCGCATTAAACAGTGTGGATTTACCGACATTTGGCAGCCCAACAATACCAGCTCGTAACATGGGGCGCGGAGGATAGGGGAAATAGAGAGTGGGTGAAAGTGTTTAGCCGCGGGCCGCCTGACGGAATCGTTCTTTCAGTTCCGGCACGCCTTCGTCGATGGCTGCCATGATTTCCAGAATTTCCACCTTGGGAAAGCGTTTGCGAAATTCCTTCAAGTTTGGGCCGGCGGCATCCTCGTCCATTTTGTTGGCGGCGACCAAGTGCGGTTTGTTGAGCATCTCCGGATCGTATTGCCCTAGCTCGAACAGAAGTTTTTCGTAATCGTCCCACGGCTTGCGATCATCGATGCCGGCCATGTCGAGGATGAGGCAGAGGGTGCCGCAGCGGCGGATGTGGCGGAGGAATTCGTGGCCGAGCCCGACGTTGTTATGGGCGCCCTCGATGATGCCGGGGATGTCGCACACGGTGTAGCGTTCCCAACCATCCATTTCCACCACGCCGATCTGCGGGTGCAGGGTGGTGAAGGGGTACGGGGCGATCTTGGGTTTGGCGTGGGAAATGGCGTTGAGCAGGGTGCTCTTGCCGGCGTTGGGATAGCCGACCAGCCCGATCTCGGCGACCATGCGCAGCTCGAAGAGGTAATGTCCTTCCGTGCCGGCTTCGCCTGGCTGGGCATGGCGTGGGGCCTGATTGGTGGAGGTGGTAAAGTGATGATTGCCCTTGCCGCCACGGCCGCCGGTGCAGAGGACAAACTGCTGGCCATCCTCGGTGAGGTCGGTGATCATTTCGGCGTCTTCGCCGATGGCGAGCTTTGGGTTTTCGGATTCATCCTCCTCTTCGGCTTCCTCTTCCATGGAGTCGAAATCAATCACCAACGCCTGTTCTCCGCCAGCGTCTTGGACGAGCTGGGGCTCGGGATCGTCCGGTTCGGGATCCGGATCGGGCAATTTCCAGACAATCGTGCCGCAGGGCACCTTGATGAGCAGATCTTTGCCGGCGTGCCCGCTCTTTTTTTGGCCTTCTCCACCGTTGCCGTTTTTGGCGATCAGGCGCGGGACATAAAACTGTGCGATAAGATTGTTCAGGTCGTGACTGGCTTCAAGAATCACGTTACCGCCGCGGCCCCCGTTGCCGCCATCGGGTCCGCCCTTGGGCACGAAGGCCTCCCGGCGAAAGGACACGCAACCGGCCCCACCGTGGCCGGCGCGGGCGTAGATTTTCACCTGATCAATGAACATGACGCAATAATTGGGGCGGCAACAAAAAAGGCGAGGCTAGAACCTCGCCCGTGAAATTGGTATCGCCGAGGGGTTAGCCTTGCACGACCTCAACCGGATCCACATTCACCCGGCTCTTGCCGCGGTTGCGGTCGAAACGGATGCGACCGGTGGCCAGAGCGAACAGCGTGTGGTCGCGGCCGATGCCGACGTTTTCCCCGGGGAAATGCTGGGTGCCGCGCTGGCGCACGATGATGGTGCCAGCTTCGACAAGTTGTTGGTTGCCGCGCTTGAGGCCGAGGCGTTTGCTGTGGCTGTCGCGGCCGTTCTTAGAGGAACCTTGTCCTTTTTTATGTGCCATGGTGTGTCCTGGGTTAGGCGTTGATGCCGGTAATTTTTACAATCGAATGGCGTTGCCGGTGGCCTTTCTTCAGGCGGTAGGTCTTGCGCCGTTTCATCTTGAAGATGAGGATTTTTTTGTCTTTGCGCTCGGCGTCGACCACCTCAGCGGTCACTGAGGCGTTGGCCACGGTGGGCGCGCCCACGGTGACTTTGCCGTCGTTATTTACGAGCAACACGCGGTCAAACGTCACGGAAGCGCCATTTTCAGTGTCGAGTTTCTCCACTTTCAGGAGATCACCCGATGAAGCGCGGTACTGTTTGCCGCCGGTTTCAAATACTGCATACATAAGCCAAAAATCCGAGAAAAGGGACGGGATGGAACCAGAAACGCCCCATGGTGTCAATAGGTCTTTTCCGGGAAAACGGTCTTTTTTACTCCGGTTTGGCCCTAGGACCGTCTTCCGTTATATCCGAATCGGTATCATTTGCGTCCGAGCCAGCATCATCAGCTTCGTCCTGCAGGTATTCCTTGGGCTGATACCACCGCGCTACCGGAATAAACAGAAGTGCGGCTAACAGCATGGCTCCGGCGAAAAAGAGGTAATAATGGGGCCCTTTCAACTTGCTGGACGGCCCGGCAAATTGGCGGCCGGTGAGGCTTTCGGTGGTCACTTTACTGCCGTCCGGAGCCGACACCACAGACCACGCATAGGTGAGCTCGTCGCCGTTGGGATCGAAGGAGCCCATGCCCCGGAGCGCGGCGGTTTTGCCGATGGCCACGGTGGCGTTGTCATCAGCCTGCACCACGGGCGGCAGGTTTTCATTGGTCACTTGCAGCAAAACGTTGCTGGAGGCGGTGGCCTCCTCGCTGTCACCGACTTGCACGGTGAATTGCAACTCGTAGTTGCCTTCCACATCCGGCGTGAAATGCGGGTTGCGGGTATTCGCTAGCTTCAAGGCTGCGGCGTCCAGCTGGCTGTCCTCCGGCAGCTGCACCCAATTCCAGCTGTATCGGAAGGCCCCATTGTAGTCCCCTTTGGACGCCGTGCCGTACAGGCGCACCAATTTCCCGGCCGGCACCGCGCGGAAGTGGCCGGCGGACACCGCGGGCTTGCGCATCTCCTGCGACGGCGCCTTGTCTTCCGGTAACTCTTCCACCGCGAGAATGGAAATTTCCTGATCCACCGTGGCTTCTCCATCGGTGGCACTCAGGCGCACCACGTAGGTTCCCGCAACATCCGGCGTGAAGCCAGGGGACTCGTTCTGGATAAAATGATTCACGCCTGCGGTGAAGAGATTGCCCATGGAGACGGAAATGAGGAAGAAGCCCAGAATGAGCGACTTCATTTTCTTCGGTGCTTGTGTGTAGGAAAACTCCAGCGCGGTGATCGAGATGAACACCTCGGCGGCGGTTAGAAAAACATAGGCGAGCAGTTGCCAAATGATGTTTGGTAAATGGCCGGCGTTGATTTGCAACTCGATCCACGCGGGGATGAGGAAGGATGGCACCGCCAC
>CAJWVY010000039.1 GCA_913048135.1 uncultured Verrucomicrobiales bacterium | reverse complement strand
TTCTGAGCAACTCATCGAGCCGCTCCTGATTCATGGCTTGGCCGAGCGCGAAGAGGCGTTAAAGAAAGCCATTGCGATGCTAGAAAAGGTGGGAATAAGAGATGCCGCCGAGCGTATTCATTCTTATCCACATGAATTCTCTGGAGGCATGCGCCAGCGCGTGATGATTGCGATGGCACTTATCACAGATCCAGAAATGCTTATTGCCGACGAACCCACCACTGCGCTTGATGTCACCGTGCAGGCACAGATTCTTCGGCTACTTAAAGAGCTTCAGGCGGACCTTGGTGTATCTGTAATTTTCATTACACACGATCTCGGCGTAATCGCCGAGCTGGCTGATCGCGTGGTGGTGATGTATCGCGGCCACATTGTGGAGCAGGGCGATGTGCTTTCCATTTTTGATCAGCCGCAACATCCCTATACCAAGGGCCTGCTCGCCTGCCGGCCGCGTTTGGAATCCAAGTTCAAAGTGCTGCCGACAGTTTCCGATTACCTCGATGAAACGGAGGTCGACGGCCAGGTGGAGCTCAGCGAAAAGCCGGATGCCGCCGCGCACATTGAATCCCTGCAGCAGGTGGCCGATCCGGAGATTGATGAAAATGATCTGCTCCTTGAGGTAAGCGGGCTACAGGTGCATTTTCCAGAACGCGCCGGGTTCTTTTCCGCGCCGAAAGGGGTGGTGAAGGCGGTGGACGGCATCAGCTTCACCGTGCCACGCGGCAGCACGCTCGGGTTGGTGGGCGAATCGGGCTGTGGTAAAACGACCACCGGCCGTGCTATTCTGAATCTCGTGGCGCCCACTGAGGGCAGTGTGCAATTTGACGGCCGAGAAATTGCCGGCTTCGACGCGGCAGCCATGCTGCCGTTGCGCAAGCGGATGCAAATCATCTTTCAGGATCCATATTCCTCGCTCAATCCGCGCCTCACCATCGAGCAGGCGCTGACGGAACCGATGGCCGTACACGGCATTGGCCGGCATCACGCTGAACGCCGTGACCGCGCGGCGGCGTTGCTGGATGAGGTGGGGCTGGATGCGCGATTCCTGCGCCGCTATCCGCATGAATTTTCGGGTGGTCAACGCCAGCGGATCTGCGTGGCGCGCGCGCTGTCGCTGGAGCCGGAATTTATCGTGTGCGACGAAGCCGTCAGCGCGATGGATGTCTCCGTGCAGGCGCAGGTGCTGAATCTGCTCAAGGAACTGCAACTCCGCCGCAATCTCACCTACATTTTCATCAGCCACGACTTGAGCGTGGTGAAATTCATGGCTGATACCATGGCCGTGATGGAAGGCGGGCGGATTATTGAACAAGGCCGCGCCGAGGAGATTTACGCGAATCCTTCCGAGGCCTACACCCGCCGCCTGATTGATGCCATCCCGCGCGACAGCGTGAGCTTCATCCGCGAGCGAGTGGAATAAGAGCTATTCGCCCTCGCTGTCTTCTTTATTTTCCGCAGGCGCTTCCGGAGTGACGGAGGGGGTGTTGGTGGCCGTGTCGGAAGGCTCCTCGGTGGGTGTGACGGGTGCGGAAGGGGTTGGCGACGGAGCCTGCTGAATCGGGGAGGGTACCGGTTGAGCTGGGGCGGCATTGGTATTAGTGGTCGGCGCTCCTCCTTGGCCGAGTTGATCGCTGAGATCATTCGGGCGCATGAAAGGGAGGGATAGGAAGAGGCAGAGCACGAGGAACAAAACGGCGTTCCACTTGGTTAGCTTGGTCAGCACATTGCCGGCACCAGCACCGAAGAGCGCGTCAGTGGTGCCGCCGCCAAAGGCGGTGCCGAGGCCGGCCTCTTTCTTGGGAAGCTGCACCAGCACCAGCAGGATGAGGAACAGGCAGTTGAGAAAGAGGACGACGGTGAGAAATTTAGTCAGGATATCCATGATGTTTTCCTAGTTGCGGGTGTTGTTGATAATATCAGAAAAGCTGCGGGCTTCAAGGCTGGCGCCGCCGACGAGGGCGCCGTCTACGTCCGGCTGGCCGAGCAGTTCCTCGGCATTAGCGGGTTTGACGCTGCCACCGTACTGGATGCGGACAGCCTTGGCGACTTCTTCGCCGTGACTCTTGTTGATTTCGCCGCGAATGAAGGCGTGTACTTCCTGTGCCTGCTCGGAGGTGGCGGTCTTACCGGTGCCGATGGCCCAGACGGGTTCATAGGCGATCACGGTGTCCTTTAGTTGTTCGGCATCCAAACCCGCCAGGCTGCCGGCAATCTGTTGGCCGACGACGGACTCGGTTTCGTTGGCTTCACGTTGAGCTAGGGTTTCGCCCACACAGACGATCGGCTTGAGGCCGGCGGCCAGAGCGGCTTTGGTCTTGGCGTTGATGAGGGCGTCGCTTTCCTTTTGGTACTCGCGTCGCTCGGAGTGGCCAAGGATCACGTAATGTACGCGCAGATCGCGCAGCATGCCGGCATTGATCTCGCCGGTGAACGCGCCGTAATCGTTCTCGCTCATGTTCTGGGCGCCCACCTTGATGAGGCTGTTCTTGAGCTTGGCGGACACGGCGTCCAGCGCGGTGAATGGCGGGCATACCACCACGTCCACATCGGTCTGTGTGCCGAGGTCGCGGTCGAGGGCTTCCACTAGGTCCGTGGCTTCGGCCACGGTTTTGTTCATCTTCCAGTTGCCGGCGATGATCAGTTTACGTTCTTTGTTCATGCGAAAAAATTATTTGTCGGACAAGGCGGAGACGCCGGGGAGTTCCTTGCCTTCGAGAAATTCCAGACTCGCCCCGCCGCCGGTGCTCATGAAGGTGACCTGATCGCCGAGGCCGGCTTTGTTCAGCGCCTTCACGCTGTCGCCGCCGCCGATGATGCTCTTGGCACCGGAGGCAGTGGCCTCGCAGACGGCACGGGCCACGGCAAAGGTGCCGCTCGCAAAGCGGTCATCTTCAAAGATACCCATCGGGCCGTTCCATAAAATCGTCTTCGCGCCCTTGATCACCTCGCTGAAGGTGTCGGCGGATTTGGGGCCGATATCCACACCCTCGACGTCGTCGGGGATATTTTCATCATCATTTACCCGATGATCGCCAAAGGCAAATTTGCCGTCGATCTCGGTGGGCTCGGCCACCACGTTGTCGGTGGGGATAAGAAATTGCACGTTGCGTTCGGCGGCCTTGTCGAGGGCGGCTTGGGCGACCTCGACCTTGTCGCGTTCCACCAGCGATTTGCCGACCGTGAAGCCTTTGGCTAGCTTGAACGTGTACGCCATGGCACCGCCGATCAGGATGGTATCGGCCTTTTCCAACAGGCGATCGATCACCTTGATCTTGTCGGACACCTTCGCGCCGCCGAGGATCACCACGAACGGGGCGGCCGGCGAATCGAGTTCGTCCCCGAGAAATTGCAGTTCGCGCTCCATCAAGAGGCCGGCAGCGCATTGGCCGCCGCGGGCGGCGATCACATTGGCCACTCCGGCGGTGGAGGCGTGCGCGCGATGGGCGGCACCGAAGGCGTCGTTCACATACACATCCGCGTTGGCGGCGAGTTGCTCGGCGAACGCGGCGTCATTGGCTTCCTCTTCAGCGTGGTAACGGACGTTTTCCAGCAGGAGCAAACCGCCTTCCTGCAGTTGATCCACAGCTTCGGTTACGGCCTCGCCGACGCATTGGTCGCAAAAGGCGACCGGTTGGCCGATGAGTTCGGCGAGTTTATCGGCTACGGGGCGAAGGCTCATGGACGGCACACGCTCGCCCTTGGGCCGACCGAGGTGGGCGGTGAGGATCACCTTGGCGCCCTTATCGATCATCGCTTTGAGCGTGGGCAGGGTGGCGCGGATACGGGTGTCATCATTGATCACCATCGCGCCGTCCTGTTCGGCCATCGGCACGTTGTAGTCCACGCGGGTAAACACGCGTTTACCCTGCACATTCAAATCGTTAACGGTGAGTTTCGCCATAAAACGGGCCGCGGAGAATAGCGCACGGGTTGGGCCGGTGGAAGCAGAAAAACGGCGAAATTCGGCCTTTTTAGCGGGACTTCAGAAAGTTTACCGCATCGACAAAATCGGCCGGCAGCGGCGCATTCACCCCCATTTTCTTCCCGGAAAGGGGATGCGTGAAGCCCAGCGCGGCGGCGTGAAGCATCTGGCGCGGGGCTTCATAGCCGGTGGATTGGGCAAATTGCCGGGCCGGGCGACCACCATAGACCGGGTCGCCCACCAGTGGACATCCCAGATGTTGGAGGTGCACACGGATCTGGTGCGTGCGGCCGGTGTGCAGCGTGGCCTCCACCAGCGCTGAATCGCGCAATGCCTCAAGCATACGGAAATCCGTATGCGAATCGCGGCCGCGCTCCACGATCGCCATTTTTTTGCGGTGCACCGGATGGCGCGCAATCGGGGCCTTGACCGTGAGGCGTTCCTTGCGCGGCTGGCCGCAGACAAGCGCCTGATACACCTTGGTGGTTTTGCGATTGGCGAATTGGGCGGACAAGGCGTGATGGGCCGAGTCGTCCTTGGCCACGACCAGACAGCCGCTAGTGTCTTTGTCCAGTCGATGCACAATGCCTGGCCGTGCCACGCCGCCTACGCCGCTCAGTTGTCCGGCACAGTGATGGAGTAGGGCGTTTACCAATGTACCGCGCGCATGGCCGGCGGCCGGATGCACCACGAGTCCGGCGGGTTTGTTGATGACGAGCAGACGATCGTCTTCATACAACACCTCCAGCGGAATGTCCTCCGGTTGCGCCTCGGACGGCTCGGGCTCGGGCCAGGTAATGACGATCTCTTCGCCGGCGCGCGGGTGATGCGTTGTCTTGACCGTTTTACCATCCACGCGGACGTCGCCATCCTGAATGAATCGTTGAAAGGCGCCGCGGGAGGTGTCGGGGAATTGTTTTTGCAGAAACTTGTCCAGCCGTGCTTGGGGCTGGGAAATTTCCACCCGCAGTGTCTCGCGCCGGTTCATTGCTCCTCGGAAGGTTCCGGCTCGATCTTTTCGCGTGTGGACAGCAGATACCACATTGCGCCGCCGGCAATCAGGAGGAGGATGCTGATGCCTTGGCCGGAGGTCAATGTGCCAAACCACAGGCTGCCCCGGCTATCGGCCCGGAAGAATTCCATGGCTAAACGCAGCACGGCGTAGGCGAGCAGATACGTGGCGAACACCTGACCGTTGAATTTGCGATTGCGAAAGAGCCACGCCAAGGCGCCGTACAGTGCGAGGTTCAGCACGCTTTCGTAGATCTGCGTGGGATGCACATGTGCGGATTGAGTGTCGTGAGTTTCAGGGAATTGCACGGCCCAAGGAAGGTCGCAGGGTTTGCCGTAGCAACAGCCCGTCATGAAACAGCCGATGCGTCCGAAGGCGTGGCCGAGCGCGAAGCTGGGCGCCAGCGTGTCGAAGGTCGCCCAAAGCGGCATTTTCGTTTTCAGTGTGAACAGCCAGACCGCGAGTGCCGTGCCGAAGAGCGCCCCGTGAAAAACCATGCCGGAGCGTTGCATGAACAGGTTCTTGAACGAGTCATCACCCCAGTGGTTGATGACGTACAGAATCTTGGCACCGGCGATGCCGCCGATGAACATCCAGAGCATAAGGTTCGAGATGTCCTCGGCGTTGAGCCCGATACGCATGCCGCGCCGGCCGGCCGTCCAAAGGCCGACCATGAAGCCGGTGGCCAGCAGAATACCGTACCAATGGACTGTGACGCCGCTTAGATCAAACGCTACCGGATGCACGTCCGAACGGTAGGGGTGGGGCGGAGCGGAGGCAAGTCCGGCTTATTTGGCTTTTGATACGGAACAATTTGCGGTACCCACGCGCGGTGGCATCACTGGCTGAGGAAGTAAAGGCGCGGGCGGCAGAGCAGTTGGCTTTGCCTGAAGGAGCCGTGCCCTCCAGAGAACTGCCACGCTTCAAACGGTTCCTTAAGGACGAATCCACTCGACTGAAAAAACTTCACCGGAGCGGTGGTCTGGGTCGTGAATTGTGCCGGGCGCGGGCGGCTGTGATGGATGCGATAATTGCCGAGTTATTTACTACGGCGGTGGAACAGGCACCGTTGGGCGATCTAAAAACGCCGCCGCTCATGGCGGTGATTGCCATCGGTGGTTATGGCCGGAAGGAGTTGAATCCGCAGAGCGATATCGACATTCAGTTCCTGTGTGATGACCAATTGTGGCGTGGCGCCAAGCCGCATGAATATCTGCAGAGCGTCACCGATACGGTACTCTACATGCTTTGGGATTTGGGGCTGAAGATCGGGCACTCCGTGCGGCGCGTGCAGGATTGCGTGGAGGAGGCCAACAAGGATATGCAGTCTAAGACGGCCCTCATCGAGTCTCGGTTGGTTGTTGGCGCGGCGGAATTGTTTGGTCGGATGGAACAGCAGGTTGACAACAAATGCGTGAAGCCGTTCGTCGATGAATACATTGCCCTTCGTATCGAGGATCAATCAGCGCGCCGCAAAAAATATGGCAACGCTGTGACCATGCAGGAGCCTAACATAAAGAATGGCTGCGGTGGCCTGCGTGATTATCAGAACCTGCGCTGGATGATGCACTTCAAATGCGGTCTGCGGCTGGTTGAGGATCTGGAAACCGAAAAGCAAATCAGCAAAGCGGATGCAGAGAAACTGGAGGCGGCTTATTCGTTTCTGTTGCGTGCCCGCAATGAGCTGCATTACCAACTCGACCGGCCGGTTGATGCGCTGACCAAGGCCGTGCAGCCGAAGATCGCCTGGCAACTGGGCTACACCAACCGTTCCCCGGCGAAACGATTGGAGGCGTTCATGGGCGATTACTATCGGCACGCCCGCAATATCGATCTGATCGTGCGCGCCATTGAACGCCGACTGGCGATCGTGGAACGGCCCGGCTGGCAACAGGCAATCGGCCGTTGGATGCGCGGTAGTACCGAGCAGGTGATCGATGGCTTTCGGATTTCCGATGGCGAAATCAATTATGTGAAACGCACGGTGTTCAAGGATCAGCCGCGCAAACTCATGCGCGTGTTTCTGCTGTTGCAACGCCACAGCGTGCGCTTGCATCCGGATTTGTCGCAACTGATCCGTGACAACGCCTGGCGCATGGATCGCAAGCTGCGCGTCGATCCGCATGTGCACGAGACGTTTCTGGAGATACTCAATCAACCCGGTGCTGTGGGGCATGTGCTGCGTCGGATGCATGAGCTGGATTTACTCGGCAAATACATGCCCGAATTCGGCCGCCTCACCTGCCTGGTGCAACACGAGTTTTTTCACCAGTATACGGTGGATGAACACACGCTGGTATGCATCGAAAAGCTCGACGGCCTGTGGGAAGGGCGCTGGGAAGGGTATAAGAAATACCGCGAGGTGTTTGAGGAAATCGACCGACCCGCCACCCTGTATCTCGCTCTGCTGCTGCATGATGCGGGTAAAGGTATCGAGACTGACCGACACGAACGCGAAGGCGAACGCGTGGCCGAACACGTGGCGGATCGCATGGGTGTGGATGAGGCGGCAACGGATAGTCTCCGGCTGATCATTCGGCATCATCTCCTGATGGTGCAGGTGGCACAGCGGCGTGATCTGGAAGACCCACAGGTCGTGCGGCAATTTGCCGAGACATTGGAGAGCGAGGAGAATCTCAATATGCTGATGCTCCACACGCTGGCGGATTCATTGGGCACGGCGGATAATTTGTGGAACGGGTTCAAGGACATCACGCAATGGACTTTGTATTGGAAGAGTCACGCGTTTTACCGGCAGGACCCCGAGGCCGCGCGGGCGGAAGAGGAGTACCGCGATGAAATTGAAGCCGAGACGCGCAAGCTGACTGCCGGCCGACTGCCCGATGAGGAAATCGAGGCGCACTTTTATAATCTGCCGCCGCGTTATTTCCGGACGGTGCCCGCGGATGAAATCGGGGAGGACATCGAACTGGTTCACGATTTTTTCAAACAACAAGTCTTGCACGAAGACCGGATGCTGGATCCGGCGGTGATTTGGAAACGAGATCCGGATCGTGGCTGCTCCAATGTCGGTATTTGCACTTGGGATCGGCCGGGTCTGTTCAGTCGTGTTACCGGCGTGCTGGCCGAATGCGGATTCAATATTCTTAGTGCACAGATTTTTACGCGGGAAGATTCCATTGTGATCGACCGTTTCTTTCTGACGGATGGGCGGACTGGTGGCCTGCCGGAGGCGGGTCAACGGGAGCAGTTCGCTGTGCGATTGAATGAAGCTCTGAAATCCTTTGAGGATTTGGATTTGGATTTTGCGCAACTGCCGGAATCCGGTGTGGAATACACCTCGCTCAGCGGGGAGCGGATTCCCACGCGCATCTTTTTCGATAACCACGCCAGTGAAGAATTCACCGTGCTCGATCTCGAGGCTGAGGATCACATCGGCCTACTGTATGCTGTGACGCATACTCTGACCACGCTCGGTTTATCCATCGAGTTGGCCCGCATCAACACGGCCAAAGGTGGCGCCAATGACAGTTTCTATGTGGTGGAGGAAAACGGCGGTAAGCTCGAAGACACTGCACGCCAGCAGTTTGTGGAAAGCATGTTGCGGCATGTGATCGCCGCTTTGCACGAGGCGTAGTTACCCTTCGAGCACGGCCATGGCTGCGGCTTGACCATCGCTGTGGCTTAGGCTGATGTGCACGTCCTTGCCGCCCAGTTCCATCAACAACACCTTCGCTTTGCCATGCAGACGCACCATCGGGCGGCCGCGATCGTGATGGACAATTTCCAGATCATGCCAATTTAGCTTCTCGCCGATGCCGGTGCCAAACGCCTTGCTGACCGCCTCCTTGCCAGCAAAGCGCGCGGCGATGCTGTGAGAGGGATCGGCTTGTTGCAGGCAATACTTAATCTCGTCCGGTCGCAGGAATCTGTTGAGGAACTTATCACCCCAACGGGAATGGACGCGGCCAATGCGGGCGACGTCGATGATGTCGATGCCCGTGCCGAAAATCATCCGCCGCGATATCCTTTCATGAGACGGAGCATTTCCTTCACGGCCTTGGTTAGTCCCACGTCAATGGACCTGCTGATGATGCTGTGGCCGATGTTCAACTCCTCCAGATGGGGCACAGCGTGGAGGGTTGAAAGATTTTCGTAATTCAGTCCATGGCCGGCATTCACCCGCAAGCCGAGCGAGTGGGCGTGCTCGGCGGCGGCAATTAGCCGGTTCAATTCCCGGCGTCGGTTGCGGGCGTTGCCATGATGTTCGGCAAACTGGCCGGTATGCAGCTCAATAAATTGGGCACCGGCTTCCGCAGCGGCATCCACCTGCCGGGCATCCGGATTGATAAATAGGCTCACCTCAATCTTCGCCCGACCCATGCGCGTGCAGATGTGCTTTACCGCGGGCAGTTGACGGGCCACTTCGAGCCCGCCTTCGGTGGTGACTTCCTCTCGTTTCTCGGGAACCAAACAGACAATGTCCGGCTTCAGCTTCAGGGCAAACCGGACAATTTCTGGCGCAATGGCCATTTCGAGATTCAACCGGGTGCCGATGCGACGGCGCAGCGCGCGCACATCGGCATCCTGAATATGACGGCGATCCTCCCGCAGATGAGCGGTGATGCCGTGTGCGCCGGCTGCTTCACAGGTGATGGCCGCCTCCACCGGGCATGGTTCGCCGGCGGATTGGCCGCGATACCGCGCCTCCCGCAAGGTCGCCACATGGTCAATATTTACACCCAGCTTGAGCACCGTCGCAAGCTACGCAAAAACACCCAACTTGCCAAATATATCCTTAATGCTAGGATTTAATACATGAACCATCCCGCCTTGCGTGTAGCTGGCTATTATCTTGGGGGTGTGTTGGTTGGAAACGAAACAACGCTGCCGGTTCACTGGCTGTGGGCGGGTGTTGCCGGCGTGGTTGTGGGGTGGGCTTGGTGTTGGTGGATGCATCGGTTGTTTTCCTTGGCGTTATGGCAAAGAGAATTGTGTCATGAAAATCTGGCTGGGTGGGGAGCGCAGGGAGCGGAGTTGGGACGCGGGATTTGTTGGCGACTGGGGATCTTTCTGTTGGGGTGGGCTAATTATGCGGGGCAAACCACGCCCTCATCTCCAAATGACCTGCGGCATTGGGTGCCGGATGCCGGAGCCATTGCTCGGGTGGAAGGCACGGTTCTTTCCGTGCCACGGATTCAAAGGACGACCTCGGGCACGCGTCTTCAAGTCTCGATGGAGCTCGAACGCGCCCAAACCAACGGGGTATGGAGAGCGGCAGTTGGACGGGTGATGGTGTTGGGTACGAATTCCTTGAACGGAACTATTTCAAAAGGGAAACGGATAACGGTGGATGGCGTCTTGGCACCGCCTCGGCCTGCGGTAGCTCCGGGTTTCTTTGATCGCAAACAACAACTGGCAAGGCAGGCTATCTATTATGAACTGCAAACTGACACGGTCTCGGAATGGACGGTGACGCCATCGGTCAGGGAGCTTTCTTGGAGCGAACTTTTTCAGACATGGGGCCGGGCCACCTTGGGCCGGGGATTGCCGGAGAATGATCCAGCCGTGGAATTGTTGTGGGCAATGGCGTTGGGATGGCGTACAGGGTTATCGGGAGATGTGGCGGCTTCGTTCATGCAGTCGGGAACAATGCATTTGTTTGCCATCTCGGGGTTGCACGTGGCGTTGGTGGCAGGAATCATGCTCGGATTGCTACGTGTGTGCCGCCTCGGCCGACAAGGCGCGGCGGCGTTGGTGATTCCGTTGTTGTGGTTTTATGCCGGAGCAACGGGCTGGCAGCCATCGGCCGTGCGGGCAACGGTGATGATGACGCTGCTCTTGGGCGGTTGGGTGCTTAAGCGGCCAGTGAATGTGTTGAACTCGTTGGGGCTGGCGGCGTTCTTGATTCTCCTATGGGATCCTCAGCAAATCTTTCGCGCCAGCTTTCAACTTTCGTTTGTTGTTGTGTTCAGCCTAGCTTGCGTGGTGCCGCCGGTGGCGCAATGGCTGGAGAATCAGGCGCGGCCGGATCCCTATTTACCGAGGCTGTTGTGGTCCCGGTGGCAGCAGGGATTATTTGGGGCATCCCGTTGGTTTTTGGGAGCCTTGGCGGTTTCGGCTGGAGCTTGGCTGGCTTCCATGCCGCTGGTGGCGCACCATTTCAATCTCTTCAACCCGGTGGCGCTGCTGGCCAATGTGCCGGTGGTGGTGTGTGGTATGGCGGCACTGGCAAGTTGTCTCGGGAGTTTACTGCTGGGTGTATGGCTGGAGCCGGTTTCGGTTTGGTTCAATCACGCTGCGTGGTTTTTTATGAACGCGATGATGGCGATCAGCCAATGGACGGCTGAGCTGCCGGGCGGTTGGCAGTACGTTCGTTCGCCTCAAGGATGGATGATGGCTGGTTGGTATTTTGTGTTGTTTGGCTTGGGTACAGGCTGGGCATGGCATTCGGCGCGGCGGCGGTGGATGTTTTTAGGAGTAGGAATGTTTGCCGGCTTGCTGTTGTTGGCATGGCAGAAAGATCGAGCTGTGGTGCGGATGACCTTTCTGCCGCAAGGGCCGATGGTGCACGTGGAAGGGGAGGATCTATTGGTCGATTGCGGCAATGAGTGGATGGCAGGAATGGTGGTGCCGCGGCAATTGCGCGTGCGGGGAGTGGATGAGTTGGATCACTGTGTGGTAACGCATCTCGTGACGCATCATGCCGGGGGATTGGAGATGTTGAAAGAAGCGTGCTTGCTTCGTCAGGTTTACCGGGCCCAGTCACGGAGTTCATCTCCGGTGGGCAAACAGGTGACTGGCTTGGAGTTGGTGGCGGGCGATCGGGTGGGGCGTTGGGATGTGATACATCCGGCACAGGGAGAAGATTTCACGCGCAGTACGGATGATGCGCTAGTGTTGCGTGGTAAATTTCACGGGGTGACCGTGCTGCTTCTGTCGGATTTGGGGCATGACGGACGACAGGCGTTGACGCGTAAGGACGTGAATTTGCAGGCGGATGTGTTGGCGTTGTCTGTGCCGGACCGTAGCCTGCCAGTGGATCTGGGATTCCTGCGGCAGGTGGCCCCGAAGGTGATTGTGGTGCAGGACAGTCATTTTCCCGTAATAGAACGGGCGTCAACCCAGTGGCTGGCACGCTTGCGGGAAAGCAATGCTACCGTGTTGAGTGTGAAGGATCTGGGTGGAATACGTCTGACGATCGAGCCCGATGGGTGGCGGCTGGAGAATGCCGAGGGTGGTTTATTTTCGCAATGACGCCAGACCGAGGCCGAGGCAGCCGAGGCTGTTCATGAGGAGGAAGGCGGCGCTGAGAATGGTGAGGCCTTCGGACTTGGTGACGCGTAGGGCGGTGGTGCCGCCTTCGGAGCCTTGGGCGATGTCGTAGCAGATCATTTCCCGGCTATTTCGGACGTATAAGCGACCGCCGGCGAGGGTGGGATTGTTCCAGGTCTTACCGGTCAATGATGGTAGCCGGGCAATTTCCTGATG
This sequence comes from uncultured Verrucomicrobiales bacterium, assembly GCA_913048135.1. Taxonomy (GTDB): domain Bacteria; phylum Verrucomicrobiota; class Verrucomicrobiia; order Limisphaerales; family UBA1100; genus UBA1100. The sequence continues at coordinate 7,893 of CAJWVY010000039.1, read as the reverse complement.
GCCATCGGGGGAGGCAACGGCGAGGGCGATATCGCCGTTTTCGCATTGGATGACGAGGTGGCCCTGGGCGAGGAGGACCTGGCCATGGCCGTAGTTATCGCCGCGCCACATTTCCTTGCCGGTGGCGGCTTCGAGGCAGACGAGGTGCGCGACGTCATCGCTGTCGCCGTCGTCTAATCCGTACAAATGGCCTTCATGGAGCACGGAACTGGTGAATTTGTTTTTCAGGTGCTTGTTTTCCCAGATGAGCTCGGCTTTGATCGCATCGTCTTCCTCGGTGAATTTAATCAGGCCGCAGCCGTGTCCGTAGCCGCCGCTGACGAACAGATGCTGTTCATCGATTACCACAGGCTGGGAGATGTTGTTGTTGTAGTTGATGTTCCATGGGACGGACCACAAGAGGCTGCCATCCTTCAACGAACGGCCCTGCATCTCGCGGGCGGCTCCAAGGATGATTTGTTTTTGGCCGGCTACGGTGGCGGTGAAAGGGGACATGTAAGCCTGGTTTTCGGCTTCAGCTTCCCAAAGAATTTCCCCGGACAATTTGTTGAGGGCTACCAAGGTGGACTTGCCGCGGGCACGTACGCCGGTGGTGATGATCAGGGCGTCGCCTTCCACCCAAGGCGAGGCGCAGGTGCCGAACATCAGGTTGCGGGTTTCAAAGCGTTCATGGATGTTTAGGTGCCAAAGCAGTTTGCCGGTATCGGCATCGAGACAATGGAGCTGTCCTTCGGCGCCGAGCGCGTACAAGCGCCCGTCGTCGTAGGTGGGGCCGGTGCGCGGGCCTACGCCGCCCATGTGATAGGAGTCATCAAATTCGCCCTCGTATTGATGTCGCCAGAGTCCACGGCCGTCGGTGAGGTTGTAGCAGGTGACCACCTCGCCGCGATCCCATTGCTCTAGCGTGAAGAGCCGGCCCTTGGCGATGGTGATACTGGCGTGGCCGCCGCCGACCACGGTTTTCCAAATTTGCTTGGGCGGGGCATTGTCCCAGTCCGTGCGAATGGCCGGGCCGGAGTACACCCCATCGCGTTGGGCGCCGCGATAGCCGGGCCAGAACGCCGGGTCGTTCTCGTTGGGTTTGCGGTCCGAATATGCCCAGTTGGCATCGGAAGGCGCGGCCTGTATCCAGCGAAGTCCGCCGGGAGCGCCGCGCCCATCCCAGTCCAGCCGCACCCAGCCCGCAGCCCAGAGAATCCCCAGACCAACCAGCAACTGGACAAGGGTGAGGACCAGTAAAATGATTTTTTTGCCGATCGAATCGGCAATGGTAAACAGGCCGTAGATCGGGCACAGATAACTGATCAAACGCGGCGAGGGGGAACTGGGTTGGTCGTCACTCACGGGGCGGAGTGTATCGGGCCGCCGGCATAGGGCAACTTTTGGTTTCAGAAAGGCGTGTGCTAGGATGCGGCTTGGCGGGATTTGGTGCTGTTGAACCAGCGCGTGGATCCGGCGTTGCTGGCCTCGCATGTGACGGCGGTCACGGATCTGGATGTGGCGGCACTGGTGGGTAAACCAGATCCGGGAGTAAACGGCGAAAGGTCAGGAGTTGAGGTGTTTTCTGTGCCTCTGTGGTGAATGGCCTAACCAAGAATTTCTCTCACCACGCGGGCGGGGCGGTCGTTGGTGAGTTTTTGGGAGCGGCCGCCGTGGTGGTAGGTGAGCTGGGTGTGGTCGAGGCCGAATTGGTGGAGGAGGGTGGCTTGATAATCGTTGGCGGTGACCTTGTTCACAGCGGCGCGGTGGCCGACTTCGTCGGTTTCGCCGTAGATGGTGCCGGGCTTGAAGCCGCCGCCGGCGAGCCAAGTGGTGAAGCCTTGGCCATTGTGGTCGCGGCCAGGTTTGCTGCGGGATTGCACGACCGGCAGTCGGCCAATTTCGCCGCCCCAATGTACAACGGTGCTGTCGAGCAGGCCGCGTTGTTTTAAATCGGTGACGAGCGCAGCGGCGGGTTGGTCGGTGCGGCGGCAAATGGATGGCAGGCCAGCGTGAATGTTTTCGTGGTTATCCCACGGCTGGCCGTTGAGGAAGAGCTGCACAAAGCGCACGCCGCGTTCGACAAGCCGCCGCGCGATGAGGCAGCGGGTTCCATATTCCTTGGTTTCGTTTTGATCGATGCCGTAAAGCTTCTTGGTGGCGTCGCTTTCGTCGCTAATATCGAGCGCTTCCTTGGCGGCAGTCTGCATGCGGGCGGCCAGTTCGAAGCTTGCGATGCGCGATTCGAGGCCGTCTTCGCCGGGCAACACCTTAGTTTGATCGGCGTTGAGGCCGCTGAGGAATTGCAGGAAATTTTCCTGAGGCGCACCAAGCAGATGCCCGGGGGCGTTGAGGTTGAAGATGCGTGGTTCCTTGGCGCGCAGGACGGTGCCCTGATAGAGGCTGGGCAGCCAACCGTTGCTCCAGTTGTGATTGCCATCGACCGGTTTGCCGCCCGGATCCTTGAGCACCATGTAGGCGGGCAGCTCGTCGTTTTCACTGCCGAGGCCGTAGGTGAGCCAAGCGCCGAGGCTGGGCCGTCCGATGACGCCCGGGATGCCGGCGTTGATGTAGCGGATGGAAACCTCGTGGCCGTTGTGGCCGGTGTGCATGCTTCGGATCATGCAGAGATCGTCGGCGATCTTTGCGGTGTGCGGCAGCAGTTCGCTGAAGTCCATGCCGCATTGCCCGTGTTTCTTGAATTGCCACGGGCTGCCAAAGAGTTTGCGGCTGGCTTCGTTGGCGAAGCTGTACTGAACGTTGCCGCCGTAATCCATACCGTCGCAACGCTGCAGCTCGGGCTTGGGATCGGTGAGGTCCATGTGGCTCGGTCCGCCGTGCATGAACAGGGAAATCATTGCCTTGGCCCGGGGCGCAAAATGCGGCTGCTTGGGCTTCAGATCAAACCGCCGCTGGGCGCGCGGAATATCCTTGGGCGTGCCGAGCAGTTTTTCTCGCTGCAACAGCCACGCCAACGCAAGACTACCGATGCCCATGGTGTTGCCGGCGAGAAATTGTCGACGGTTGAAAAAGTCGTTCATGCCAAAAGCTCTTTCACCACGCGCGCTTTTTGGCCGTCGGTCAGGGTTTGTTCCTGGCCGGCGCGTTTGTAGGTTAATTGCTCGTGGTCGATGCCGAATTGGCGCAGCAGGGTGGCGTGGTAATCGTAGTGGTTGACGATGTCCGACACGGCTCGGTGACCCCATTCATCAGTAGCACCATGGATGTGGCCTCCCTTGAAGCCGCCGCCGGCGAGCCACATGGAAAAGCCGTAGGTGTTGTGGTCACGCCCTGGACTCTTTTCGTTTTGCACGACGGGTAGTCGGCCCATCTCGCCGCCCCAATGGACGACCGTGCTGTCGAGCAGGCCGCGGCCCTTGAGATCCTTGATGAGGCCGGCAATAGGTCGGTCGATTTTTTTGCAGGACGCTGGCAGGGCGTTGGTGATATTGCCGTGATGATCCCAGTACTGGTTCTTGGTAAACACTTGGATGAACCGCACTCCGCGCTCCACCAGCCGTCGCGCGATGAGACAGCGCGTGCCAAAATCCTTAGTGGCTGGATCATCAATGCCGTACATCTTCTTAGTGGCGTCGCTTTCGCCAGAGATATCCATCACGTCGGTGGCAGCAGTCTGCATGCGCGCGGCTAGTTCGAAGCTGGCGATGCGAGCCTCGAGATCTAGTTCACCGGGACTGGGGTTGCCGCTATTGAGTTGGCTCAGAAATTCCAAAAAGTTTTCCTGCGGCTTCCCCTGTAATTCGGCAGGTGGATTGAGATTGAGGACACGCGGTTCGCGCGCACGCACAACGGTGCCTTGATAAAGGCTGGGCAGAAAACCGGGTGACCAGTTGAGCACGCCTTCGACAGGAATGTTCGCTGGATCACGTAACACCATGTAGGCAGGCAGGTTTTGGTTTTCCGTGCCGAGGCCGTAGGTGAGCCAGCTGCCCAGTGCGGGCCGGCCCTTGACGGTGCGGCCGCTGTTCATCGCGTGGATGGACTGGCCGTGATTGTTCACACCGGTGTGCATGCTGCGGATGAGGCACAGCTCATCAGCCACCTCGCCAAAGCCGGGTACGAGCTCGCTGAAGTCCATGCCGCATTGGCCGTGCTTTTTGAACTTCCATTTGCTGGCCAGCACCTTGCTGCTGGCTTGCGCAGCGTTGTCGTACTTGATCTTCTCCGGAAAATCGCGTCCGGCCCATTCGTCGAGCTGGGGTTTGGGATCGCAAATGTCCATCTGGCTCGGGCCGCCCTGCATGAAGCAGGAAATCATCGCCTTGGCACGCGGGGCGTGATGCGGCTGCTTAGGCAACAACGTGTGTGCGGCGGCCTCAAGATTTGGCTTCACCGGTTTGGCCAGCAGACCCTCGCGCTGCAACAGCCACGCCAACGCCACGCCGCCAATTCCCATCGCGTTCTGCGCGAGGAAATGGCGGCGGCTGGAAAGTAGCTGGGCGTTATTCGACATAAACAAACTTGTTCGCACTCATCAGCGCCTGGCAGTAGTTGGCCAGGGCAGTGAGTTCAGGGGTCTTGTCTTTGCGCTCTTTGAAGAGGGCGGTTTGACGGTGGACAAACTCGCGCGACTTGGAAAGCTGCTCGGGCGAGGCGGCCCGGCCGAAGGCGTGGTGCCAGCCAGTGTTGAGCTGGGCATCGAGATCGTCCTTGGCGGCGGCCTGCAAACGCTCGGCCATGGCGCGGCTTTGGCTGATGACGAAGGCGTTGTTCATGAAGATCAACGCCTGCGGGGCAACGGTGGAAACGGGGCGCTTGGCGCAGTTGGGTTCCATGGCGGGTGCGTCGAAGGCCTCGAGGAACGAGAGCTTGCGTGAGCGTCGCACCTGCACGTAAAGGCTGCGGCGATGTTGCGCGCCCGCAAGATCGACCTCCTTGCCGGGCTTGCGCTCGCCATCGAGGTTTTCCTTGCCGATCACAAACTGGCCGACTTCATCCTCCATTACTGGTACGGGCTTGCCGCCCAAGCGCAGACTGATCTGGCCGCTGAGTGCGAGCATGGCGTCCCGAATGGTCTCGGCTTCCATGCGGCGGACATTCATGCGGCCGAGCAGCCGGTTGTCCGGATCCAGTGCATCCTGTTTGGCGTTCCGGCGGGAAACCTGTTGGTAGGCCTGACTAGTCATGATGAGTTTGTGCAGCCGCTTGAGGCGCCAGCCGTTTTTCATAAAGTCAGCGGCCAGCCAGTCGAGTAATTCGGGATGACTGGGTAGCTCGCCCAATCGGCCAAAGTCGCCGGGTGTATCCACCAAACCGCGGCCAAAATGATGCAGCCAAAAGCGGTTGACCAACACGCGTGCGGTAAGCGGGTGTTGGCCGCTGGTGAGATGTCGGGCAAAGGCTGTGCGGCGGCCGGTGGAGGGCAGGGCGGGATCGTTCTCAGCGATGACCGGCGCGGACACGACGGTGAGCCCGGCAGGTTTTACGGCGTCCTTGGGTTGATCGTGGTTGCCGCGGAAGAACACGTGCGTAGTCGGCGGTGTGCCGGCCGGCTCAGTGAGCGCGCGGATGAAGGGTTCTTCCGGCTTGGTGGCGCGGATGTCGCTCGCCTTTTTGGCCATCGCATCGAGCACCTTTTTGCTGAGTGCATCCTTGAAGAACTGAATGCGCTCATCGATGCGTTTCAATTCGGCGGTCGCCTTTTCGTCGTCTTTTTTATCGGCAAACTTTTTCCGCTCGGTGTTGAGCTTGCTGATTTCGCCGTTGTATTCGCGGTCGTAGAGATACAGCGAACCGGCGCTGATCTGCCGCACGCTCGGGTATTTTTTTAGAATGGCATTCTGCGGGTCGGTGCGTTTCTTAGATCGGTAGGCTTCGCGGAGTTCGGCGCGGTCCTTCTCTGGCACGGCCTCGAGCTTCCAGGTGAGGGTGCGCTCGATGAAGAACTCGATTTTCTTTTGGCGCTCGGCATCGGCCTTCTTGGCCTCGGCCTCAATCTCGGCGGCCTTGTTGCGGTCGGCATCGGTGTAGAGCGTGATGCGGCGGCTGTTAGGCACGCGCCAGCTCTTGGGGTTGAGGCCCGGCTCGAAGATGGCGCGTATTTGGTAGTAATCCTTTTGCGGGATGGGATCGTAGCGATGATCGTGGCATTGGGCGCAGCCGACGGTCATGCCCATGAGCGAGCTGGACACAATCTTGAGGGTTTCGGCCATCACCTGATTGCGGGCGTCGTTGTTGTTGGCCGTGCCGGTGCCGTCAGGTGCCATGCGGAGATAGCCGGTGGCGGTGAGCTTGTCGATCTGGTCGGGCTGCAGCTCGGTATGCGGCGGCTTCACCATCTCGTCACCGGCGAGTTGTTCGCGAATGAACTGATCCCAGGGCAAATCCTTGTTGAAGGCGTTCACTACATAATCACGATAACGCCAGGCCCAGGCGCGTTCGGTATCTTTTTCATTGTAGCCCTCCGAATCCGCGTAGCCTGCGACATCCAGCCAATGCCGGCCCCAGCGCACGCCGTACTGCGGCGAGGCGAGCAGACGATCGATCAGCTTGGCGTAGGCGTCGGGCGATTGGTCGCCGATGAAGTTTTTAACTTCCTCCGGCGTGGGCGGCAGGCCGGTGAGGTCAAAGGTGGCGCGCCGGATCAGCGTGGCTTTATCCGCGGCGGCGGAAAACTTCAGCCCCTCCGCGTGCAGGCGGCGCAGTAGAAATGCATCGACCGGATGCGTCGCGCCTTCGGGCACTTTGGGGTTTTGAATCGGTTGAAACGCCCAGAAGCTGCGTTCCTCCGCCGTGATACCCACGGCATCCGGATCCACCGGCTCCGGCCGCGCCGTCTTGGCGCCTTGGGCAATCCATTCGCGGATCAGGGCGATCTCTTCGGCTGAAAGCTTCGCCTGTTCTTTGGGCATCTTGCCGGACTGAACCATCTGGAACAGTCGACTTTCCTCCGGCTTGCCTTCGACGATGGCCGGTCCATGTTCGCCGCCTTCCAGCAACAGTCGACGCAGCCGCACATCGAGGTCGCCTCGTTCCCGGCCATCTTCCCCGTGGCAATGGAAACAATGAGCCTTGAGGATCGGCCGGATGTCTTTCTCAAATAACACCGGCGCGGCCTGTAACGGGGCCGCTGCCAACAGCAGGAGTAGGAACGTGATAAACCGCATTTCGTCCAATGAATGGACTTTATCCGACCTATCGAAATTCGACAATTATGAATACAAAAAATTCTCCCCAATACTCGGGGGAGCGTTTCGTTGTTTCACCGCTATGAACACGCGAATCGGCTTCCTTTTCGACGCCCTGTTGTGGGTCGCATATCTTTCTGCTGAACAAAACCAAATCAACGACTTAACGACTTATAGACCCATTAGCGTCAGCGGCCACAGCGGCGAGTGGTCCTCAAAGAGGTCGACCGGGTTTGAATTCAAAAGGAAAACTTGATCGCCAAAAACGAACTCCCCCTACGTCTGCGCCTTCTGTGGCATAATCATCGCCGGGAGTTATATTGACTGGACCTAAGGGTAGGCGTTCGGCGAATTGATTAGTCTTGCCCGCCTTCAAGGCTGTGCTAAATTGTTGCGAAGGAGTTGGCTGAAATTATTCAGTCACTGAATCCACCGTCCGACATGTCAGCGCCACCCGCACCGCAACCACCGCCCGGAGCCGCTTCTCCACCAGGTGCTGCTCCCGCCCCCGCTCCCGGCGCGCCGACACAAAAGAAGGCCACCGTACGCATTGGCCTGCCCCCCAAACCGGACGCCAAACAAACCATTCGTATTAGCCTGCCCGGCAAAGGCGGCGGTGCCCCGGCTCCTGGTGGCGCGCCCGCGCCCGGAGGCGCCGCGCCTGCTCCTGAAACTCAACGCGCTGCTGCTCCGGCACCTGCCCCTGTTCCGGGCGCTGCTCCGGCACCTGCCCCTGTTCCGGGCGCTGCTCCGGCACCCGCACCTG
>CAJWVY010000038.1 GCA_913048135.1 uncultured Verrucomicrobiales bacterium | reverse complement strand
TCCACGAGCCAGCCCTGCGCATAGCGGGCGTAGTAATGACGGATCTCGCCGATGGAGCCTTTCTCGATCATCTTCTTCGCCTGCGCGATGGCGGGAATGCGGCGATAGTTATGGCAGATCATGTGCACGACCTTGGCGCGCTTCACGGCCTGCAACATTTGGCGGCACTCCTTCACATCCAACGCGAGCGGCTTTTCGCAAAGCACGTGCTTGCCCGCCTTGGCCGCGGCGATGGCAATCTCGGCATGGGAATCATTCGGCGTGTTGATGTCGATCACGTCGATCTCCGGATCGGCCACCACCGCCCTCCAATCGTTGACGGCATGATCCCAGCCAAATTGCGCGCGCGCCTTTTCCACCTCGACGGTGTTGCGACCGCAAATGGTGTGCAACCGCACATCGCGTTTGAGATCAAAAAAGCGCGGCGCCTGCCGCCAGGCGTTGCTGTGGGCCTTGCCCATGAATCGGTATCCGATCAGGCCGATTTTTAGTGTTTTCTTTAGCATCATAAAAAACGCGCGACCGTTTCAGGCCGCGCGCGGGGTTAATCTGAGCGCAACCTTACTTCGCCAGCTTGGTCCAGCGGGCGTTGTTCTTGGAGGATTTCACGACGGCCTCGATGAAGGCCATGCCGCGGATACCGTCCTGGATCTTCGGATAATCCAGCGCGGGATCGTCCTTGGCCAGCTTGCGGCGCTCCTGTTTGGCGCGAATGTGGTTAGCGAAGTTCACGTAAATATTCGCAAACGCCTCGAGGTATCCTTCGGGGTGCGAGGCCGGCGTGCGCGTGGCGGCCGCGGCGTTGGCGCCGAGGTAACCGTTGGCGGTGCGGAACACCTGCATCGGTTGATCGAGCCATTTCACGAGCATGGTGTTGGGCTCGTTCTGATGCCACTCGATGCCGCCGGTTTCGCCGTACACGCGGATGTTGAGGTTGTTCTCTTCGCCCACAGAAATCTGCGAGCTATGCAGCACGCCCTTGGCGCCATTGGTGAAGCGCAACAGCACGTTGCCGTCATCATCAAGCTTGCGACCTTTCACGAAGGTGGTGATGTCCGCGGCCAGCTCCTTGATCTTCAGGCCGGTAATGTACTCGGCGAGATTCTCCGCGTGAGTGCCGATATCGCCAATGCAACCGGCGGCGCCGCTGCGTTTTGGGTCGGTGCGCCAGTCGGCCTGCTTTTGGCCACTGGCCTCCAGCCGCGTGGCCAGCCAGCCCTGCGGATACTCGACGACCACTTTGCGAATCTTACCCAGCTTGCCGGCGGCAATCATGTCGCGCGCTTCTTTCACCAGCGGATAACCGGTGTAATTGTGGGTCAGGCCGTACAGGCACTTGGATTGTTTCACCAGTTTCTCGAGCGTCTTGGCTTCCTTGAGATCGAAGGTGGCCGGTTTATCGCTGAGCACGTGGAACCCATTTTCCAGCGCCATCTTGGCGGGCGGAAAATGCATGTGGTTCGGTGTCACAATCGACACAAAATCCATGCGCTCGCCTTCGGGCAATTGCTTCTCCTTCTCGATCATCTCCTGAAACGTGCCGTAGCAACGCTTGGCCGGCAGGAAGAAATCCTTGCCGCTGGCCTTGGATTTGCGCGGGTTGGAGGAGAAGGCGCCGCAGACCAGCTCGATCTGGCCGTCAATGTTCGCAGCGATGCGATGCACGGCGCCGATAAACGCGCCGCGGCCGCCGCCGACCATTCCGTAACGAATTTTTCTGCTCATGATGATTTAATAAAAAAAAGAAAAGTTGGATTGAAACCGGTTGGGCGGTCTTTATATTGGCCGCCCCCCGCCAAGTCAACGGCGATTAAAATGCAGGTTCAAATGCTCAAATCCAAAATTCATCGCGCTGCGGTGACCGACGCCAACGTCAACTACGAGGGCAGCCTCACGGTGGACCGCGCGTTGATGGAGGAAGTTGGCCTGCTGCCCTATGAGCGGGTGCTCTGCGGTAACATGGGCAACGGCGAGCGGTTCGAAACCTATGCCATCCCCGGCGAATCCGGCAGTGGCGCGATCATTCTCAACGGTGCCACCGCGCACTTGGGCAAGACCGGCGACCGACTGACGATCATGAGTTTTGCTACCGTAGACGAAGCCGAAATTGCTGGTTGGAAACCGAAAGTGATTGTCTTGGACGAACACAACGGTATCATCGCTCGCCGTTAGGCGTTTTAGCGCCCCAACCTCAAACTTAACTGAAAGGCTTTTGCCATGCGTTTTACAGCGGGAGATATCGCTGATCAATTGGGCGGAAAAGTGCTGGGAGACCGCACCATGCCCCTCACCGGCTTCCAGGCCGCCGACCGCGCCCGCGCGGGCGACCTCACCTTCGCCGAGAACCGTACCTTCTTTGAACGCGCCGAACAAAGCGCAGCCAGTGCGATCATCGTCGACAAGAATTTTACTTCCGAACGCAAGGTCCTAATCCGTGTCCCAAGCGCCCGACTGGCCTTTGCCAAGGTGGTGCCACTCTTTTACCCCGAGCCCGGACCACCCACCGGCATCCATTCTTCGGCCATTATTTCTGAAAAAGCAGAGGTCCATCCGGAAGCCTGCATTGGCGCGCACGTGATCATTGCCGATGGCGCCAAGATCGGCGCCCGCACGGTGTTGCACGGAAACAATTATGTAGATGAAGACTGCGAGATCGGCGAGGACTGCGCCATCTTTCATAACGTGACCCTGTATCCGCGAACCAAGATGGGCAATCGCGTGCGGGTTCACGCCGGTACCATCATCGGGTCGGACGGCTTCGGCTACGTGCAGGAAGGCGGCCGTCACTTAAAAGTCCCGCAGATCGGCAACGTGGAAATCGAGGACGACGCCGAAATCGGCGCGAATGTGACCATTGACCGCGGCGCCCTCGGCCCCACCCACATTGGCAAAGGCACCAAAGTCGATAACCTCGTCCAAATCGCCCACAACGTCTCCACCGGCGAAAACTGCCTCGTGGTCGCCCAAGCCGGCATCGCCGGTAGTACCAAGCTGGGCAATTCAGTGATTTTGGCCGGCCAAGTCGGTCTGGCCGGTCACCTGCGCATTGGCAACAACGTCACCATCGCCGCCCAATCCGGTGTGATGCGCGACATCAACGACGGCGAAAAATGGTGGGGCACCCCCGGTCAGCCGGATAAACAAATGAAGCGCCAGCTATTGGCCCTGCAAAAGCTGCCTGAACTCCTGCGCCGCTATAATCGCTTCGAAAAATTTGCCAAATCCCGCCTTTTAACCCCCGAAGAAATCGCCGAAGCCAAAGCTAAAGCGGCCGCCGAGAAGGAAAAGAAAGCCGCCGAAAAAGCCGGCAAGAGCGCAGCCGAACAGCCGGCAAAGGCTGAAACGGAGAAAAACAGCTAAAAATCTCCAAAAACCTGTTGACCCCCCAACACTTTCTGGTATTTTCTCCGCCCCCTTGAGAGAAAAGGTATGAAGACTTTTTTGCCGAAAATTGACCTGAAGAAGCTTGGTCAGCCCGAGTCCGGAGCGACCGACCCGCGTGGTTGGCGCATTGTGGATGCCGAAGGGCAAGTACTGGGCCGCTTGGCGGTGAAGATCGCTGACGTCCTGCGCGGCCGCGACAAAGCTACCTTCACCCCGCACTTGGACACCGGCGATTTCGTGATCGTGATCAATGCCGATAAAGTGCGCGTGACCGGCAACAAGGAAACAGACAAGGAATACCAACGCTACAGTGGTTATCGCGGCGGACTGAAGCGGATTCCGCTGGCCGAGATGCGTGAGCAACATCCCGAGCGCCTCATTCTCAGCGCGGTCAAAGGCATGTTGCCCAAGAACAAACTGGCCGCTTCCCTGCTCACCAAGCTCAAGGTATACGCCGGTAGCGAACACCCGCACGCTGTTCAAAAACCCGAACCCCTAGCTTTGAATTAAGATGGCTGTCGACGAAAAAACTGGCGAACTCCTAGGAACCGGCCGACGCAAGAGCGCCACTGCCCGCGTCCGCATCAAGCCCGGCTCGGGCAAGATCACGGTAAATCATCGCAACGTGGAAACCTATTTCCCGATCGATGAACACCGCATGATCATCAACGAACCTTTTCAAGTCACCGAGAACGCTGAGAAGTTTGACGTGCGCGTCAATGTTCAAGGCGGCGGCACAGCTGGCCAGGCTGAAGCCATCCGGCTCGGCATTTCCCGCGCCCTGCTTCTGCACGATGCCGAATTGCGAGCCGCACTCAAGGCCGAAGGCCTCCTTACCCGCGATTCCCGCGTGCGTGAGCGGAAGAAACCCGGCCAACCCGGCGCCCGTAAAAACTTCCAGTTCAGCAAACGCTAAACGGACCTTTGCTTTCAAAAACCCCGCTGGTTCGCCAGCGGGGTTTTTTGTTTGCTTTCAATTCTACTCAAAAACACGCAAAACAAACCAAACATGAGCGATGCATCCACAGTGAAGGTCGCCATCGTCGGTGCCTCCGGCTATTCCGGCGAAGAACTCGTCCATCGGCTCCTGCATCATCCGCAGGCCGAACTGACTGCGGTTACCTCACGCCAATACGTCGGCCAAACTCTCTCGCAGATTTTCCCCCGCTTTGCCGGACAAGGCGTGGCAGACACACTCCAGTTCACTGAGCCCGACTCCGTTGCCTTGGCAGCGGCTGCCGAAATTGTGTTTCTCGCTCTACCTCACGGGGTCGCCGCCGAGTACGCGCAGGATCTACTGAATGCTGGCACCAAGGTGATCGATCTCTCCGCTGACTTTCGCCTGAACGATCCAGCCGTGTACGAGGAATTTTACGGCAAACCCCATCCCGCACCGGAACTGCTCTCCGAGGCGGTGTATGGCATGCCCGAACTACATCGGGACAATATCCGGTCCGCAAGACTCATCGCCTCGCCCGGCTGTTATCCCACCAGCATTCTCCTGCCCACCGCGCCGCTGCTGAAAGCCGGCCTGATCAAATCCACCGGCATCATTGCCAACAGCCTGAGCGGCGTGAGTGGTGCCGGTCGCAAGCCGGATGTGCCGTTCCTGTACGCCGAATGCAATGAGAGCGTTCGCCCCTACGGCATCCCCAAACATCGGCACCTGTCGGAAATCGAGCAGGAACTCTCTCTGGCCGCCGGCGAACAGGTTACCATCCAGTTTTCCCCGCACCTCATCCCCGTGACGCGGGGCATTCTCACCACGCAATATCTGGCGCCCACGGAGAATTTCAAAACGGCCGAGGAAGAAGAGTCCCTATCTCAACGTCTCAATGCCTGCCTCGCCGAGGCGTACGATCAGGAACCCTTTGTACGCCTGTTGCCCGATGGTGTGTTGCCGGATACCAAGTACGTCACCCAATCCAACTGCCTTGATCTCGCTTGGCGACTCGACCGCCGCACCGGCCGGTTGATTATGACAAGTGCCATCGACAATCTCGTGAAAGGTGCCAGCGGCCAAGCCGTCCAAGCCCTCAATCTGCTCTGCGGCTTCGATGAAACCGCCGGGCTCCAATAGAGCCATGACTCCCCTGAAATATCTCACCCTCGCCACCCTGTTATTGAGTTGGGGCTGCGCCACCACGGAAAACGCCGCTTACGAATACGATCCCTCCGGACCGCCACCGGGGCATTCCAATCACGGTGAAGCCTTCAACAAGGGTCCACGACAAGCCGCTTATCTGATGGGCACCACTAGCAACGTCTCCTTTCCCATCACCACCGATTCCGCCGAAGCGCAGGCATTCTTCAATCAGGGCGTCGGCCAGTTGCATGGATTCTGGTATCTCGAGGCCGAGCGCTCCTTTCGTCAGGTTCTCAAGCAGCATCCAGAACATCCGATGGCCTATTGGGGCATGGCCATGGCCAATGCCAACAATCGCACCCGCGCCCAGCCGCTGATCAAGAAAGCTATGGAAGGACGCGATCAGGTCAGCGAACGCGAACGGCTCTGGATGGATGCCATGGCCGCCTACCAAAAGGAATCGGATTCCAAAAAGCGCAAAGCCGCTCGCATCAAGGCCTATCAAGCCCTTGCCGAGAGATTACCCGATGACCTTGAAGCTCAGGCCTTTCATGTTCTCGCCCTTTACGGTGATGTGCGCGCCAAGAAAAATTACGATGATATCGAGAAACGTATTGCTGCAATCCTCGCCAAGAACCCGAACCATCCCTGCCATCATTACCGCATCCATTTATGGGACTACAAAGACGCCAAGCGCGCCCTGCCATCGGTCGGCCTGTGCGGTCAAGCCGCACCCGGCATTGCTCACATGTGGCACATGCCCAGCCACATTCTCTCTCGCCTCAAGCGATACCACGATGCCTCTTGGCAGCAGGAAGCCAGTGCCCGCGTGGATCATGCCCACATGATGCGCGACCGTGTGATGCCTGATCGCATCCATAATTTTGCCCACAATAACGAATGGCTCACCCGAAACCTAAGCCACGCCGGTCGGGTAAACCGCGCCCTAGCCATGGCCAAGAACATGATTGAGCTGCCCCGACTGCCCAATGTGAAGGATGATGGCACTTGGAGCTTTTCTTCCCGTAGCAGCCACACCTACGGCCGCCGCCATCTTTATGGCCTGCTCACCAACTACGAGTTATGGGATACAGTTCTCGCACTGAAGGACACTCAATATCTGCGGCCCAGCAGCAGCGCCGCCGATCGCGCCAAATACCTACGGCTCGTTGCCGTGGCCCAGATTAACAACGGCCAAGCCGCGCAGGCCCAGCCGTTGCTCACTGAAATGGAATCGCTCCTGACCTCCCAACGCGAAGGTAAAATCAAGGCCGGCACGGAAGCCGAGACCAAAGCGAAGAATGAAAAGAAAAAGCCCGCTGACATCAAGAAAGCGAAAACCAATGCTGAGCGCCCCTTCTCCACCGCCATCAGCACCCTCGAGCGCGGCCTCGCTGAGGCCCGCATGTATCTGGCCCTGCAGGCAGACGACCTTGAAAAGGCCAAGACCGAATTCGCCAAGGTTCGTGACCTCCGTAGCGAACGCAAAGCCCTCCTGCAACTCCGAATGGGAAACTCAGAGGAGGCCATCAAGCTGGCCGCCAGTGCGGTGAAATCGGCCCCCGAACAGGCCCGGCCTCTGGCCGCGCAGGCATACATTTTGCATGAAGCCAAAAAACCCGCAGAAGCCAAAACCGCCTTTGACCATCTGCGCCGCATTGCTCCGGGGCTGGATCTGAGCGTGACTTGGTTCGCCCGCCTTGCGCCCTTGGCTGAATCCCTCAAGCTCCCGGCCGATTGGCGGCAGGTGCAGGTCGAGGTTCAGGACATGGGCCAACGGCCGAAGCTGGATACATTGGGCCCCTTTCGCTGGGAACCGTCCGCGGCCCCGGCCTTTTCGTTGACCGACCGCAATGGCAAACCTTTCGCGCTCGATCAATATCGCGGCCGGTCAGTGGTGCTGATTTTTTATCTCGGCAAAGGCTGCCCTCATTGCATGGAGCAGTTGAATGCCTTTGATCCTATGGCGGCCGAGTTTGAGAAAAAGGGCATCACCCTATTGGCAGTTAGCACGGATACCGCGCAGGGATTGCGCGACACGTTCATCGGCTATGACGCCAAGGACCGGCATTTTAATTTCCCGCTGTTGAGCGATCCCTCGCTGGAGACCTTTCGCAAATACCGGGCATACGATGATTTCGAGCAAACGCCGCTGCACGGCACCTTTCTGATCGACCCGGCCGGGCGCGTGCGCTGGCAGGAAATCAGTTACGAACCCTTCATGGCACCCAAGTTTCTACTGGAAGAATCCACGCGCCTATTGACCCAAGAACAAGCACCATGAACCGAAGGTGATGGTGCTCGAGTACGACAAAGGCAAAATTTTCCACATCCCGATGAGCCACGAGAACGGTCAATCCCTCCAGTGCGTCGGATTCATCACCACACCTTAACCGCGCCTGTAAATGGCTGGCCACCAGCAAGGTGACCACGGAGATTCCTGCCAAATTTCCCACGGAAGACAAGGTGAGTGTGGCCACCAAAAAGTAAGTCTTTACTCCCTTTCAAGTCGGCTCTTCGGGGACCGCTTTTTTATGGGCTCAACTCTTTTACGAAAACATTGGCGAACTCCGCACCAGGCAGCAATTCCAAGGACGTCGGTTTCAAGGGATCGATTTCAACCCCCACCTCCTCCAGTACCGCTTTTCCATTGATTTCCACCGTGGTACTGCCCTGCTCGCGAGTGACCTTGATGCGATTCCACTTGCCCACCTGATGATCCGGTTCGCCCAATTCCTCCACGTTGGGCAGGTTAAACGGCAGAGCTTTCTCTTTGCTGCGCCAGTCGGCAAAAAAACTGTAGCTGGCAAATTTCTCCCGGCACACCAACGGCGCTTCCGCTTTGGCACCGTTCAAGCGCCAATCATTCGATTGCCAGCCTTTTCCCTGCCAACCACTCAGATCTACACCGGTGTAAAGACTCCGAAATCCGTCAAAGGCGTGCGCGGTTTCTTCGGCTTTCGCGCCAGTGGACGGTAGTTCTTTGAGCTTCATGTTCCGGAACTGCACGGGTGAGCCCTCGGATTCCAGGCAAATGTACCCCTTGCGCGGCCACGACGCCTTACCCTGCGTCACCACCTTGCCGTTGACTGCCAGACTGATGTCGCCGTTATTGCACACCACACGGTAATGATTCCATTCCGGCGATGGCTTGCTACGGTTCTCCGTTGGAAATGCTCGCGAGCCGCCACGGCCGTTGATGGGCATCATGCGTGCGCCGTGAATCGGAAAAATATCGCCGTGTGTCGTGTAACGGCGCGTATTACCATAGGCATTCTCCAGCACCTGTACCTCCACGCCGCGATGAAACGGCTGCCCCTTCGCCGGATAAGCATCAGCCCAAACAAAGATACCCGCATTCCCACGAGGCTTAAGATGTCGCCATTCCACCTCGAGGATGAAGTTTTCGTACATTCGCGTGGTCCGCAATTCCCCGATCGGTTTGCCGGTACAATGAATCATACCATCCTTTACCGTCCAGGTTTTTGGCCCGCAATTCACATTGTGCCAACCCTCCAGATTCTTACCGTTAAACAGCGGCTTGAACCCGCCTTCAGCGGCTGGTGAATGAGGAATGAGAAACGAAACGAGTAGAAGCCATGCCAAACGGTTCATCGGACCATTCTCCGATAGTGACTCCACGCAGGCAAGCTTGGGTTAACGTTCGTTGGATTTAATGAAACGATAGGTGCCGCCGTTTTCTTTCGCGATGGCCTTCAGGGAATCATCCACGTCCTGTTCGTTCTCTGCAAACCCGATGGTATTGACGCGAACCGCGCCATCCGGGTTCAACTGCTGGATGACCTTGTACACCGGTGGCAGGCCAACCACCTGCGTGCGGTTACCGCGTTTCACGCGTTTAAACGGCGAAAATTTTCCGTCAGACAACAACCAGATCGTCGAAGGCTTCAACTTGCCAAAGGCGTCGGCCAGCGCGTCACGCGGATTGGTGAAGCCTTCGGGCGACATAAGGCCGGCCCAGTTTTGGGTGTGTTCCACATTCGCTGGAGTGGCCTCAAGCAAACGGCCTTCCTTCATCCCCACCGTATCGTCACTGAAGAAGAAAATATAAAAACGCTTGTTCGGCTCGAGCTTCTCCAAGGTTCGGGTCAAGGCCTCCTTCGCGGCGATCAGGCGGCGGTCGTCCTTCATGCTCTTGGACTTGTCGATGATGAATACATAATCATCCCCCTTACCCTCCGCCGTGGCCTCAAACCCGCGCGTCCGGAACACCTCCAGCGGAGTCTGATTTTCCTTAGGTTCTGCCGTCTCCGGTTGGGTTTCGGTTATTAAAGGATTGGTGGCCGTTGGGGTCGGCAGCTGCGGCCGTACCGGCGGTTGTTCCACACGCTCGGGCGAAGGCGGCGGCGTAATTTGCACCAACGGTTGGGTAGGCGAAGTCGGCGGCACATCGCGCACCGAAGGCACTCGCGGTTCCACACTGCGATTGATAGAGGGCGCCAAACGGCTGCTCGCATGCGAGGGTCGACTGGAGGATGCCATTTGAATCGGCCGCGCAGTAATAGCCGGTTCTTCCGGACGTTCAGCATAAGCCCGCGGCCGCGACCGCAGTCCGCGCATTCCTACCGGCCGCGATATCATAGCCGATGAATCGGCCTGCGCCATGACCTGGTTGGAAAGATTGGGAGTCGTGCTGCCCAGACGTGTGCGGGAAGGCGTTGTGGGAGCAGCCGGTGAAGGCGGCGTGTAGGAAGCCGTGCCGGTCACGCGGTTCCGAACCGATGGCGAGGATGCCCGCAAAGCCGTGTAGGTCGGCCGGCTGGGTCCGGACATGCCCGTGCCCGTCACCATCGTCCGTGCACTCACCGCCCGGGCTGTATAGCTCCCCTGCCCAGCTCCTCCGGAAGGCCCTGTACGGGCCGGCCCACTGGCTCCACTGGAAGCCTGCGAAGTGCCCATCGAAACGCCCGCCATGTTGCGGCCAGCAACCGCCCGCGCGCCCGTACTCATCATGCCCATGCCTGATGAACCCCGGCCATGTACCGTGGGAGAAAATGAAGCCCCTTGTGCGCCACTCGTACCCGCCACCGCGCCGGACGTACTGCTACCCTGAGCCGAGCTGCCCGATTGCCCGCTGCCTCCTGAGGGCGCATTGCGGGCCGTTCCCTGCGAACCATTCGCCGCCTGCGCCATGGAGCCGGTGGAGGCACCGGACATACTTCGGCCCGCCTCGGCCCGTGCGCCGCTGCTTTGCACTCCGGAAACGGACGCGCTCGAGCCGGAACCGGTCGGTGAAAATGAACTGCCATTGCTCGAGCCACTGGTTCCCGCCACCGCCGCTGCACTGCTCGAGCCCTGCGCCGAACCGCTGGCTGACTGGGAGGAAGCCGCCCCGTTAGGGCTGTTCCTAGACGAACCCCGCGAGCCGACTGCCGCCTGCGCCAAAGATTGCGAAGAAGCTCCGGACAAGGCACCACTGGCCACGGCCTGAGCACTGGCGCTCTGCACGCCTGTGGATGCGGCCCGGCTGCCAGAGGTCGAGGGTGCCAGCGATGCACTGAAACCACTTGCCCCGGATACCGCGGAAGCCGAACTCACCGCCGAGGCTGAACTGCCTTGAGCGGTGGAACTGGAGGTCGGTCCATTGCGCGAAGTAATGCTCGTCCCGGAGGCCGCCTGAGCCATGGATTGCGAAGTCGCTGAAGCCATGGATTGGCCGGTGACAGCTTGGGCGCTGTTGCTCTGCACTCCAGTGGCGGTGGCTTGGGCGCTGGAAGCAGAGGGTGCAAAGGAAGCGGTGCTGTTGGCCGCGGATGCCGACAGGCTCTGGGACGAGGCGGTGCTTTGTGCCGAAGCCGCCGATCGGGAGGCGGCCGCCGATTGCGGGGTGCTACGAGCGGAGTTGCGGCCGGAGGCCGCCTGCGAAGCGGATTGTGAAGTGGCCTGCGCCATGGTTTGGCTGGCCTGCGCCTGCGCGCCGGTGGCCTGCACGGACGTTGTGGCGGCTTGCGATGCGGAAGCAGGCGAAAGGGATCCAGCGTTACCCGCAGCTTGCACAGCCGCTGAGGGGCTCGTGCTGCTGGCGGCCGAAGCGGACTGGGTGTTGGTGGATTGCGGGGTGCTGCGCACGGCACTGCTGTTGGCTGCCGAGGAGGCATTGGGCTGGGCATTGGCCGCGCTCATGCTTTGGCTGGGGACGGCCTGCGCGCCGCTGGTTTGCACCGAAGCATTGGCCTGGGCCGCCGAGGGGGAAAGGCTGGCATTGTCACCTGCAGCACTGGGCGCGGAGGTAGAGGCTTGGGCGGCCGCCGAAGATTGTGCTGCGGCCTGCGGGTTGCTCCGTGCGGAATTGCGAGCGGAGGCTGATTGCGCATTGGGCTGCGCGGCGGCCTGACTCATGGTCTGGCTGGTTTCCGAGCGGGCTTGACCGGCCATGACGCTGGCATTGGCGTGTGAGGCGCTGGGAGCAAAGGATGCAGTACTGGCGGCCCCGGCGGAACTGGGGGCCGCTGAGGAAGCGGTGCTACCGGAGGCGGATTGGGAGGTGGAAGCGGCATTCTGAGGATCGCTGCGCTGAGCGTTCCGGTTCGCCGCGGATTGCGCCATGGAGGAGCTGGAGGCGGCGGCGGCCATGGGGGTGTCGAGAATGTTGTTGCGGATATCGTTGCTCATCTCCTGCACGGCGGATTCTTCGCCGTCGAGCGAGATAGTCATTTGCTGTTCGCTCCGAATGCCTTTGCGGGTGCTGACGACCACCCAGTTCTTCTCGTAGATGTACCACAGGGTACATAGGGTCATGAGGAAAAGAACGAAGATACCAAAGAAGATGTGGCGCCGCTGGATGCCGAAGCGGTCGGCCAACGACTCGAACCCCCACTCAATGAGTTCGAACATTCCTCTGAACCGGATCTTCATGATTAGTTCAGGGGGCGGGTATCATATGCAATGCTGGCTTTGCTGAAGCCAACGCGCCGGGCGATATCGAGCGCGGAAGCGATTTGCCCGTGAAAGGCTTTGGAGTCTCCGCGCAACACCAGTTTCTGGTCGGGTTTTTCTTCAAATCGCACTTTTAGTTTGAATTCCAAATCGTTCAAATTTACCACATCACCACCGACGCTGTAGGAACCGTCCTGCAATACGTTGATGTAAATGGGGCGATCTTTGTTCACCAACGAGGATCCTCCCTGCTTGGGCAGACGGACTTCCTCCTCTTTTTCCTTCTCTTCAAAGGTGGTGGTGACCAGAAAAAAGATGATCAGGGTAAACAGAATATCAATCAACGGAGCGACATCGATACCGGTTTCCTGTTCGTCCTGTGCCTGAATGACCTTCACGTGGTGCTTTTCTCCAGCTCAACCTCGTCCTGAACGGATGTTTTGGAAACGGCGCCCCCTCCTTCGACAGGAAAGAATGCTCCCAAGAATTTACGTGCTTGTCGATTTAAATTCTCCCCAATTTCGTCGGTTTTTCGGTTCAACCACAGGTAGAGGAAGAGGAAGGGTATCGCGATGGTTAGACCCGATGCGGTGGTCACCAAGGCCTCGTAAATGCCCTCGGAAAGAAACTTTACTTTGTCATCGCCAGCGGAGCCCATGCTTTGGAACGAGGCGATCATGCCATAGACGGTTCCGAGCAGTCCGAGCAAGGGGGCCACCATCACGACTCCCTGCAGGGGTTTAATGCCGCGCTTGAGCCGGCCGAGCTGCAATGCGCCCTCTTCTTCCAAAGCTTCGGTCATGCCTTCCTTGCCGCTGTAGATGCGATTCAGGGCGGCCTCTGCCATTTTGGGGAATGCCGCCCGTTCGCGCCGGGTGATTTCGTTTTGCACGATCATCGGCATGTCCTCGTAGGCCAATTCGTGTGGGTCCAATTTCTCCAACAACTCGTTGTCCTTCGATTTGTCATTAGTAAACAAAATTACATACACCTGCGCCCCGGCACAGTAGAAACCATAAAACATCAGGAGCGCTAACGGAACCATCATGAGGCCGCCGCTGCGGACCAGCTGCCACATGGTTTTGCGCTCTTCGGTGACAATATCCGGTACGTCCTCCACGATGGTGGAATCTATGGTTGTTCCGCCAGTGGTATTGGTCTGCGCGGTCGCCACTGGGGCCAGCCATCCAAGGGTGGCGATGAAGGCCAGCAGCAGCAGGGTGTGTTTCATGAATCGCATAAAATGGTGGGCTTAGTTCAACCGGTTAAGTTCTTCCTTAGCCGCCCGAGCGGAAGACGTTTCAGGATATTTTTCTATGAGCTTGTTAAACACAGTCTTGGCTTCATTGATTTGATTTTCCTGAGCAAAGGAACGGGCCATTTCAAATAGGCCCTTGGATTGCCATTGCGGAAAGGCATAGAGCTGATCCACCTTGGCGAATTCCGTACGTGCCTTGATGTGTTGATTCTGCTCCAGAAAGCATTCACCGAGGAGGAATTGTGCCCGGGCACCGGTGTCATCACGAACACCATCTTTCACAGTCTTCGTATAGGATGCCACTGCTTCATCATATTTTTCCTGATTATGCAGTGACCAGCCATACCCCAGATGGGCAGTGCGAATGAGTTTATCATTCGGGTTTCCAGTGATAAATTTCTCGTAGGATTTTTGCGAGGCCTCCCAGTCTTCCAGTGAGGCATGCGTTTCCCCGATGCGCAATAGCGCCTGTCGTTGCAGCTCCGTGTCGTTGCCGCCAGTTGATCCGGCTTCGGCTGCGGTTTGGTAATTGGCCAGCGCCGCGCGCAGGCCTTGAACTCTGGTATCGCCATTGGCCGCCCGGGCGACCTCCCGTCGGGCTTCGCCAGCCTGCCAAGCCGCGGAGACCTCAAGGTTCTTTGGTACGTCCTTGAGCAGTTCCTCAAACGCCTTGGCAGAGTCGCCATAAGCTTTGAGATCGAATTGCACAATACCCAGTCGATACAGGGTTAGCTGGCGCAGTTGCGGATCGATCTTACGGTCGAGCAATTTCTCCAGTCGCCCCACAGCTGCAGTTCCCCCCTGCGGGCCGCCGTTTTCAAATTCCACTTCGGCCAGCTCCAGCGCGGCATTATTCACCAGCTGGCTACGCGGATGCTTCTCCAGGAGCTCCTTGTAAAAGGGAATGGAATCAGCATGTTTGCCTGCCGATCGTTTGCTCCAAGCCGATTGATACAGCGCCCGATCCCGAATGGGCGAGGCGGAGTCGACCTGATCAAAGCTCCCAATGGCCTGATCCCACTGGGTGAGTTCCATGTGGGCCAAGCCCAGATTGAAGGCGCCTTCATCCACTTTGTCGTGGGATCCATGAGCCTTGAGAAAGCCCGCTAATGTTTGAGCCGAAGTCCCGAATTGGCGCGCCTCAAATTCCGCAATGCCCTGATACAAGTAGGATTCTGCGATCAACCCACTTTCTGCATCCGAACGCGCCAAACGCTCGCGCAGCACCTTGAACTTCCGCGCAGCATCGGCTGGCTTGCCGTTATCCAGCTCCGTCCAGGCCGAGAAATAATCGGCATCTGCCTTGAGCGCGTGGTTGGCGGGAATCTTGGCCAACGGCCGCTTGGCTTCGTTAAAGCGGCCGGCCTCGTAATGAATGATCCCCAGCTTCAACTGCGCACTGGGCACATGCGGACTACCGGCACAACGGGCCTCGAGCCGTTCGTATGCGGCGATGGCGTTTTTGTAATCGGGCTCTTTCATGTTGCTGTAGGCCACGCCGGCATTGTGCAGAGCCACGTCGGCATTGAGCTTCTTCTCGTTGCCCACGGCAAATTGCATGTAGTACTTGGCGGAATTATCCCAGTCCTTCTGTTGGTGGTAGCTGTCTCCCAAGAGAAAGATGAGCTGATCCAGCGCGGGGTTTTTGCTGTCTTCCAGAGGCTTGAAGCGCTTGATGGCCGCTGCCCAATCCTTACGGATGTGCTGGAGTTTGCCGGAGTAAAACTGCGCCACTGTCGCTAGATCATGCTTTTTATAAGCAGCCGTGAACCGATCGAACAACCGGATAGCATCGGCAAGATGTTTCTCTTCGCCGCCGTAGTAGCTGTGGTAATAACACAAGGCCTCATTAAAGGTGGCGTCGGCTCGTTTTGGGTCGCTCGCATGCTGGGCGCTGAAATCCTTAAAGTGCCCGGCCGCAGTCGCGTATTGCTTGAGATGGTTCAGACGCACCAAGCCCAGCCGAAACAGGGCCTCGCCCGAATCGCGCCCTTTCAGGTCCGCGGCCGCCTCGTACGCCTTGGCCGCCGCCTCAAAATCCTGAAGATTAAACTGTGCCTCACCGGATAACACTCGGGCACGCTGCTCAATCGGCGAGCCAGCCACCAGCCCTTCAAAGGCGGCTACTTTGTTGACGACTGATTTCCAGTCATTTTGTAGATAACTGGATTCCAACAAACCAACAAAGACATCGGCCGCGAAGGCTTTCTGTTTTTTGTCAGTGTTTTTCTCCAGCCACGCATCAATGCTCTTGCGATCCCAAGTGCGGTTGATGATGCCGGTTCGTTCAAAGCCCAAAGCCTGCAAGCTGTCGCGAAAAGCATTCTCGGCCGTCTTAGGATCCATGGGGGTTTTCAGCAACAACGCCTGGCCAAGGTACAGATTAGATTCTACCTTACTGGGGCCTTCGCCCTTTGCAGCCAGACCTAGCTCCTTAGCGGCACTGGCATATTCCTTAAGGTTGAAGTAACACAAGCCCAACCCAAAGTGGCCATGGGCGACCAGCGGATGGCGTGGGTGTTTGGCAAAGTATTCCTTGTACGACTCGGAAGCCTGCTTCCAAAGGCCAAGGTTGAACAAACCCGCGGCCGCCTCGTAGGCAGCATCGCCGGCTTTGTCGGCCGCATTCAGGGAAGGCGCGGCACACAGCAGCAGGGTCATCACCAAGGCAGCACCGGCTGTGCGGGTCCATGTTTGGATAAGTTGAGGGATCGTGTTCATTCGCTCAGGTCTGTTTCGTTGTTTAAGGCAAAAATTGGTTTGCTTGACTTCGCTTCATTAGCAGCCGCTTTTTGTTAAGCACGTCGCGCGAGGGTCCATTCTTTCAACAAATCTTCCTGTCCAAATAAAAACAGAAATGTCTGCCGTAGCATTGCGCTCCTGTGTGCCATCACGACCTCCTTATTGCCGCATGCTCCAACATACAGCCTTTTGGATGGGTGTGCGGTATTTCCCCGCCAAAGTGGATAATTCCTAACGCGTTTCGGTTATGGTCTCCAAGTCTGACGCCAAGTCATGGCGAAGTTTTCATGAACTTATTAACAAAGAACCAAACTCCCAATTTTAAGCGCCAAAAATAAAGGAAATCGAACGGAAAATCGGATTTATCTGAAAATTGCCGCCTCCCCGTTCGGGGCACGCAGGGTTATCCACTACTTTTTAACGGACCACCCTATTCAATGGTCGGCTGAGTTGCCTTGGCCGCCGCGCTCTCCGGGAAGAGTTTTTTTAATTTCGTAAACTGCGCCTTGGCCAACTCGTTCTCCTTTTTCCCGAACCAACACCAGCCCAACCAGTACATTGCCTGTGCCTGATGATCATCAGCCGGAGCCGGATTCGCTTTTAAATAGGCCTCCAAACGGGCGATGGCCGGATCGAATTGAGCAGCCTCATGTTCCAGCTCCACCAACTCCAGCAACGCATGGCCCGCCAAGTTGCTTTCACCAAACTGCTCAAGCAGCTCTTTGTAAAACGGAATCGCCTTGAGCTTGTTGTCTGCCCGCCGTTCGCACCATGCCGAGCGATAGAGCGCGTCGTCCCGCCAATCATTCTTGGCCGGCACATTGGCAAACTGCGCGATCGCCGCCGGCCATTGCTTCTGCTCCATCAGGGCCGATCCCAATTGGTAATACACCTGGCCAGCCATCTCATGTTTGGGGTGCTCTTTCAAAAACAACTCCAGCGCCTGTTGCGCCTGCGCGTGTTCCTGAGCGGCGCCCAACACGATGGCTTGTTGCAGCCGCGCATCAGCCGCCAGTTGATGTTCCGGAAACTGTTCACTGATACCACCGAATTGTTTCGCCGCATCCTCCGACTTCTTTTCGCCCAAGCTCACCCATGCCAAATAGTAACCCGCATTGGGCCGCAGATCGTGCTGCTCCAAATCCCACACGGCCTGCAATGGCGCCCGCGCCCCGGCCATGTCTCCGGCTTCATACAACAACACCCCCAGCTGAAAATTCGCCTGCGGCACATGCCGACTGGCCGCGTGTTGCGCCGCCAGTTTCCGGTAACTGCCAATGGCGTTGTTGAACTGTTTCAACCGCTCGCTGGCCAACCCGCTTTTCATCAGCGCCGTATCCGCATTGATGGACTTCGGCTTGTCCTTGGCGAACAGTTCATACAACTCCACTGCCTTGGCCCAGTCCATTTTCTGGTGATGACATTCGGCCATCAAAAATTCCAACTGATCATACACCTCCCCTTCCGGGTTGGTCTTCAGAATGGCCTCGAACGCCGCCAACGCCTGATCCCATTCCTTGCCTTCAAAATACGCCTCGCCCACACGCATGCGCGCCACGGGTATTTGCCCGTGCTCATCGTGCGCCTTGATAAACGCCTCGTAAGCCACCACCGCTTCCTTGGGTTGATTGAGGAAGAACCGATTTTCCCCTACGAGAAACATCATGTCCGCCGCGCCAACCGCCTCGGCATTGGCGGCCAAGAATTCGCGGCACAACGCCAGACTCGCCGCGTAGTCTTCTGCCCGATGTTTGCACAAAGCATTATGGCGAACGGCATCCGCGCGCTGATCGTACTCCTTGAATTCACGCAGCAACTGATCCAGCGACTGGCCCGCTTCGGCAAACTTCTGTTGCGCCATTTGATGTTGCCCCAAATCAAACAACAAATCAGGCCGCAGGGGATCTTCCGCGTTTCGTTTCAAGGCCGAAGCCACAGTCGCCTCGGCCTCCGCCTGTTTCCCCTGGCGTTGAAACACGCGCCCCTGCCACAACGCCGCTTCGGCGTCGGCGCCTGCACCGGTTAAGAGCGTTTCAAAAACCTGCTCCGCCTTGGCATACGCCTTCTGTTCCAAATGCGCTCGGCCGAGGAAAATCTGCACGCGCTGTTCACGCGCCGGATCGCCCTTCCCTTTGTACTTGGCCATGAAGGCCTCAAAGCTCGCAGTCGCCTTCTCAAAATCATCCGCCTGAAACTGCACAAAGCCCGCGCGGTACAAGGCCTCGCTGGCAAATCCACCCGGCAACCGGGCCGCCGCCTCGTACTCCGGCAACGCCTCCTTGGTCTGTCCCAGTTCGCGCAACGATTCGGCCAGTAGAAAATGCGTTTGTTGCTCATAAGCCGTCCCCTTCACTGCGCCTTTGATTTTCTGCAAACGCGGCACGGCCTCCTGCAATTCGCCCAGTTCATACCGCGCCAAGGCGCCTTGAAAAGCCACTCGCACCTGTGATTCTCCCTCGGGCAATTTCAACTCATCGGCCGCCGACGCCACCGCTTTCCATTTCTGCTGGTGAAACAAAGCATCCAACCGGCTGATCGCGAGATTTTGTTGCAGCGCCTTTTCCGCATTGGCCGGCAGCGCCTTGATCCCCGCATCAAAGGCTGCCTCGGCTTCTGCGTATTGCTTGAGCATCTGCAGGGCTTGGCCGCGAAATAAATTCAATCGCGCCGCATCCGGCGCGTTGGGCTGCTTCGCCACCTCTCCCAGCATCCCGGCGGCTTCCTGATATTTGCGGGTTTGAAAATAGCACAAGCCCAAGCCATACCGCACGTTGGCCGCCTTTTGGTGATCAGGAAATTGCTTGAGAAAGCCTTCGTACTCAGCAATGGCCCGCGCGTAATCGCCACGGTTAAATAACGCGTTGGCTCCCAGATATTGGGCCTCGGCTTCCGCCTCTTTTTTGGCATCCTGCGCCACGCCCTCCGGCGCAATCCACAGGCCGGCAAATAGGAGAAACAGGAAATGTATAAATGTGGTTCGCATCATGTTTGGGCCGCGGGCCTTGACTTCAGGCCGCATCATCGCAGGCCCGCAAGCGGCGTCAACCCGAATCAGGCTTCGCCAAAGCGCACAGCGGCCGCGGGCAGTTCGCGCTCTATCTCTTCCAATTGATAACCAAACCCGGCGCCGGCAACCGTGCTCCAATCCACCACCCCATTGCGGCGTTGATATAGGCCCGGATGCACCACGGCTTCGGCCGCCGAAGCCGCCGGATAAAACTGCATGGCGTTGGTTTCCACTCCCATGATCGTGCCAACCTGTGCGGCCAACCGCACATGCGGCACCTGCGCCAGCATGGGGTTGGTGAGATCCTGCACCATCAACGTCATCCCGTGCGCCTTGGCCCAGCACGCACTGAGGAGGGCGCCGGTTTGGGTTTTACAGGTCTTGAGCGCCACGCCGGTCCAGCCCAGTTCGCGGCCCAACCGCACGTGCTGCCAGTCGTGCGCGCTCTCGTCAAGGAACAGCGGTTTGCGCGCGGAGCAACTGTGCGTATCGATCCGGTCACGCTCCAGCTCGTAGGGAAACGGCTGCTCCACATACAGCAACATGCCGTAAATTCGCGAGTGCTCGACGCACAATCGGTCCAGAATGGCGTTCACATACGCCGGCTCGGTGACCGTGCAATTGAAATCCGTGGTCAACCAATCCACGCCGTGCTCCAGCGCGATTTGTCCGATCTTTACTACACGCGCAAAATCCCAATCGGCATCGTTGCCGCGCAGTTTGATCTTCAAACATTTCAGGCCATCGGTCTGAATCCAGTCCGCCAGCAGCACGGGGTATTCATCCTCCGGCTCGCTGCCGGTCAGTTCGCCTTCATCCAACGGATCCACGCCGCCCACCAAATGCCAGGCCGGCAATTGGCGCGACGCCATTTCTTCAAAGTAATCCTCCGGATATTGACCCGTGAAATCCACAGCCGTGCCGGTCGCCGGCTCCAGAAACTGCTCCAGCGATCGGCTCATCCATTGGGCATTGTATGTCTCGTAAATATCACGTTCATGCAGTTGGCCATAAGCATCGTGCAGCGCGATATCAAACAGCGAATTACACACCAACGCCGCTAGCCACGGCATCGGCTCCGACCGGCCGGCATTATGCGCCTCAAGTAATCCCGGCAGTTGTTGCTTAATAAAGTCGCTGCCCACTTCCAGCGGATGACCATCGGCCTCAAACTGCGCCCAAGCTTCGGCGAGGGTTTCGCAGAACGATTTCAGCGCCTCATGTCGTTCCTCGTACGACAAGGCGCTGGGCCAAACCCAAGTGACACTTAAGGGTGTCTCGCCCCAACCATCCGCGGTGCGACCTTGCGCATCGCGCACGGTGATCCGGCAGCGGGCGCAGGTGACGTAGGTGACCGTTTCGCCGCCAAACTTCAACGGCATGCGGGTGTGTACGGGCAGAAAAAAAAGGAAATCCGAGCTGGCCTTGATGGCGACGACGACGAGAGTGGAGCTGAAGTACCAGAGCGCCGTCATCAGGACCACCTCA
>CAJWVY010000037.1 GCA_913048135.1 uncultured Verrucomicrobiales bacterium | reverse complement strand
ACTTTAATAAGCCAATCATTGGAATCGCTAATGGTCACAGCACAATAACCCCATGCAATATGGGATTAATGGATCTGGCTAATAGAGCAGAGGCCGCTTTAAAAGAGGCTGGTGCAATGCCTCAAACATTCGGGACCATAACTGTTAGTGACGGCATCTCTATGGGAACAGAAGGGATGAAATATTCATTAGTTTCAAGAGAAGTTATTGCTGACGCAATTGAGACAGCTTGCAATGCTCAAAGCATGGATGGTGTATTAGCAATAGGTGGATGCGACAAAAATATGCCCGGGGCAATGTTATCAATGGCAAGAATGAATATACCTTCAATCTTTGTTTACGGAGGAACAATTAAGCCTGGGAAATTAGACGGTTGCGACCTAACCGTAGTTAGTTCTTTTGAAGCTGTCGGTCAATTAACAAGTGGAAAAATCGACGAAGAACGTTTAATAGCAGTAGAAAAAAATGCTATCCCTGGTCCAGGTAGTTGTGGTGGCATGTTCACTGCAAACACCATGTCTGCGGCAATTGAAACGATGGGTTTTAGTTTGCCATTTAGTTCAACAATGGCAGCTGTAGATGATGAAAAAGCAGAGAGCGCTGCCAAGAGTGCTCAGGTGCTTGTCAATGCAGTTAAGAACAACATCAGACCATTAGATTTACTCACCAAAAAAGCCTTTGAAAATGCGATCAGTGTCATCATGGCTGTTGGTGGCTCAACAAATTCTGTCCTTCACCTACTTGCAATAGCAAGGACTGCAGGAGTTGATTTAACAATCGATGACTTTGAACGTATAAGACAAACTGTTCCTGTGATTTGCGACCTCAAGCCAAGCGGTAAATATTTGATGAGCGAACTTGTCGCTATCGGCGGCATTCAACCGATGATGAAGATACTCCTGAAAGCCGGCCTGTTACACGGTGATTGCATGACCGTCACCGGCAAAACGCTCGCGCAAAATCTCCGGAGCGTGAAGCCTTACCCCAAAGGGCAGAAGATCATTCAGTCGCTCAAGAAACCGATCAAGAAAGACAGTCACCTCGTGGTGCTCTACGGCAACCTCGCCCCCGAAGGCGCCGTGGCCAAGATCACTGGCAAGGAAGGCCTGAGCTTTACCGGCACGGCGCGTCCGTTTGATTCCGAGGAAAAAGCCATGAAAGCCATCCTCGCCGGCAAGATCAAGAAAGGCGATGTGATCGTGATCCGTTACGAAGGACCCAAGGGCGGCCCGGGCATGCGAGAGATGCTCGGCCCCACGGGCGCCATCATGGGTGCCGGCCTCGGCGACGACGTGGCGCTTATTACCGACGGCCGTTTCTCCGGCGGCACACACGGCTTTGTGGTCGGTCACATCACGCCTGAAGCCTACAACGGCGGCCCGCTGGCCATGGTGCAGGACGGCGACAAAATCACCATCGACGCCGAAAGCCGTGAGCTGAAGCTCGGCATCTCCAAGGCCGAACTCAAGCGCCGCACGGCATCCTGGAAAAAGCCCAAGCCCAACTACACCACTGGCGTCCTCGCCAAGTATGCCCACCTCACCACCAGCGCCTCTCAAGGCGCGGTGACCGATGCCAATCTGGATTTGGGATAAACAACGGGAGAGACGAGTCCTTCCCTGTTTGGCATGAACAAAGCTGCGGTCATTCAGAAGATTTTGGAAGTACTCCGGTCAGAGTTGGAGACGTATGTCCGGGCCGCAAAGTTCTCCCACGCCGAAGCGACGGCTGAAGAAAACCGCGCGGAAAACAAGTACGACACTCGGGGCCTAGAGGCCTCCTATCTCGCGGCCGGTCAGGCCAATAAGGTGGCGGAACTGGAATCAGCTCTAGAGACCTTTGAGGGGCTCAAGGAGCAACCTGCTTCGGACGTCGTTGAAATCGGTTCCCTGATCGAACTGCAACAGGACGGGTTTGTGGAGTGGTACTTTATCGGCCCCACTGCCGGCGGCACGGAGATTGAGATCGACGACACCGAGGTGCTGGTCATCACGCCGGAATCTCCTTTGGGCAGTCAGATCATGGGACTGGAGGCCGGAGCGAAAGTTTCCTTGGAATTAGGAGGCCGAAAACAAAAGGCCATTGTGGGCTCGGTTAGTTAGCCAACCTTTAATGATTGGCTCGAATTGGAACTGCCCTTACCCGCTGCTGGAGCCGGAAAGCTTCTAATCCGCTCCACCACCGCCTCGGCTGTCAGCCCATATTTCCCTCGCAACTCACCTACAGAAGATGCGTGTTCAATGAACTGATCGGGCCAACCCACTCGAATTAATGGTGTAGAAACACTTTCTTCAACCATCAGCTCGGCCACCAAGCTGCCATAGCCGCCCGGTAACACGTGATCCTCCAATGTCACCACCAGATCCGCGGTCTTTGCAAAGTATTCGGTAGTCGCTTCGTCGATCGGCTTGGTGAAGCGCGGATCAATCAGCGCACAATCAAAGTCCTCACCCAATTCTTTGGCCGCCGCTTCGGCAACGCTGAACATTGGGCCCAATCCCAAGAACGCCACCTTGCGTTTGCCATTTCCTTCAAAATTCCGGACCACCTCCGCCTTGCCGATCTCCAGCATGGCCGGCTCGTCCTTTACCGGCACGCCCTCGGCCGCGCCACGGGGATATCGGATAAAGGCCGGGTGATTTTGGCGCGAAGCCGTAAAGAGCATATCGGCAAATTCATCCTCATTGCGCGGGGCCATGGCTACGATGTTTGGCACGCACCGCAGGTAGGCGATATCAAACAGGCCGTGATGGGTCGGGCCGTCATTGGCCGACAGGCCGGCGCGGTCCATACAGAAAATCACCGGTAAATCCTGCAGGGCCACATCATGGATGATGCAATCATAAGCGCGCTGGAGGAAGGTCGAGTAGATTGCCACCACCGGCCGGTAATCCATGGTCGCCATGCCGGCGGCAAAGATCACCGCGTGTTCCTCGGCGATGCCTACATCGAAATAACGTCCGGGCAACTGATCCCGCAGCGACTTCAGCCCCGTGCCACTCGGCATAGCCGCCGTCACGCCCACCATTTTGGTGTCGCGTTCGCAGAGCTTCACCATCTGTTCACCAAACACATCCTGCCAGTTCGGCGCGGTGCCGGGCTTGGCCGAAGGCGTCTCGCCGGTCTCCGCATTGTACGGCCCCAAGCCGTGAAATTTTTCCGGCGATTTCAGAGCGGCATTGTAGCCCTTACCCTTCTTAGTGAGCACATGCAACACCACCGGATGCTCGCAATTTTGGGCGTACTCCAGCGACTTGATCATCAACGGCAGGTTATGACCGTCCAACGGACCGATATAGCGAATGCCCAGTTCTTCAAACAACACGCTGCTCGCTGTGCCACCGCGGCCATCAGACAACACCGGGGGTTCATGGGACAACGTGCTCTCCGCCACTTCCGCCTTTAGGGCACCTTCGGCCCGTGAACCAAGCCGAACGGCAAAGTCACCCTTAGGCAGTTTCTTGACCAGACTCGCCATGTCATCATGCAAACGGTTGTAGCCCGGGTTGGTGATGATCTTATTAAGATATTTCGAAATGGCGCCAACATTTTTATCGATACTCCATTCGTTGTCATTGAGGATGCCGATGAATTTCTTGGTCGTGTGCGAAATATTGTTCAGCGCCTCAAAGGAAATACCGTTGGTCAGCGCGGCATCGCCGAACACACACACCACATCTTCATCCGATTGCCGTTGATCGCGCGCCGCGCACATGCCCAGCGCCGCGGACAAAGCCGTGCCTGCATGCCCGGCCCCGAACGAATCATGCTCGCTCTCTGTGCGTAACGCGAAGCCATTGAGGCCGCCGGTTTGTCGGATCTTCTTGAACTTCTCCTGACGCCCGGTCAGCAGCTTGTGGACGTAGCATTGATGGCTGACGTCCCACACAAATTTATCCTTCGGCGTGGTAAAGACCTTGTGCATGGCAATGGTCAGTTCTACGACGCCAAGATTCGGCCCCAGATGCCCGCCGGTTCTAGCCAGTGTGCCGATCAGTTCCGATCGCACTTCCGCCGCCAATTCTTCCAGCTGCGGTTCCGTCAATTTCTTGACGTGCGCCGGTTCGCTGATCATTTCCAAGTAACGCCCCATAAATCAGTCTTCCCCTTCCAAAGTCACCGGCCGCGTGGCCAGTTCGCCTTCCAGATTTTCCTCCAGCTGGGTGATCCGCTTCTCGGCGGCCTGCAGTTTGGATTCACAAATCTTCACCAGCTTCGTGCCTTCCTCGTATTGCACGAGCAGTTTTTCCAACGGCAACTCCTCGGACTCCATCGCTTCCACGATGGATTCGAGTTTTTCTGCGGCGCCCTCAAAAGTGATGTCCGCGTCGGCCGCCTTTTTTGCCTTCGCTGGCATCGGCGCAGCTTACGGCAGCGCCCCCGTCGCGTCCAGCGTATTGGATTATCCAGCCGTACTCTCCACTTCGCCGTCAGCCAGGCGGGTGCGCAGTTTTTGGCCAGTTTTTACGGAATTAGCCGCACGTAACACTTCGCCGGTCTTCGCATCCTGAGTAATGGAATAACCGCGGGCCAACACATTCTCCGGACCGAGCAAACGCAACTGATCGCCCAAGGCCTTAATCCGGCGGCCGGCTCGACTGACCTGGCGTTCGGGCAATTCCTGAAGCCGGTCGCGCAATTGCGCCAACTGCGCCTGCTGTCGCGCCACGATCAATTCCGGACGCACGCGCAACAGGCGTTCGGCCAATTCCCGCCATCGGCGTTCGTTGTGTTTCCAAATGGATTGCGCAGCCCGCAGAAGGTCATCGTGCAACTCATCAACCCGCTGCATTTGCTCCTGCAACCGACGCCGCGGATGGCAACGGCTCAAACGGTGCGCCAATGCGCCGACGCGTTCCTGCCCTCGGGCACAGCGCTCCGCTACCAGTCGCTGCAAGCGGCCGCGGGTGGTTTGTAGTGAATCTTCAAGTGCCACCGCACCGGCCGTGATGATTTCCGCAGCCGCACTGGGCGTAGCCGCACGATAATCCGCCGTGAAATCGCTGATGGTAAAATCAATTTCGTGCCCTATCGCTGACACTACCGGCACGGCCGAGGCCGCAATCGCTCGCGCCAGTGTCTCTTCATTAAACGCCCACAAATCCTCCAGGCTCCCCCCGCCGCGCGTCACCAGAATCAAATCCAACGGCTCGCGTTCCGCCCATTCGTTCAGCCGCTCAATGCCTTTGGCAATCTCGACCTCAGCACCCTGTCCCTGTACACGACTGTCCGCCAATACGATCTGCAGTGCCGGTTGACGCCTACGAATCACATGCAGCACATCCCGCAACGCCGCCCCGCTCAAGGAGGTCACTACACCTATCCTTTGCGTGAAACGGGGTAATGTGCGTTTGCGTTCCGGATCAAACAATCCCTCGGCCTGCAGCTTCGCTTTGAGTTTCTCGAACTTTACCTGCAACGCCCCCACGCCCTGCAGTTCCACTGCGCGCACGATTAGCTGATATTGCCCGCGTGCCTCGTAAACCGTAAGATCGCCCTGCAGCACAACCTTCTGGCCGTCCTCCATCAGCTCCCGCTGCACACCGCGCACGCCTCGGAAAAGCACACAGCTCAACTGTGTGCGTGCGTCTTTCAGGGAAAAATACATGTGTCCGGACGACTGCCGGCGTAGGTTGGTGATCTCGCCCTCCACCCAGATTTGGCCAATGCGATTTTCCAGCTCACGCTTCACGCGCGTGGTGAGATCGGATACCGTCAATACTTCCCGAGTGGGTTCCTCTGGAAACATTTCGCCGAAATCCCACTGGCTCTGGGCATCAGCCATGAGCTACATCTTCACCTTTTCAGCCACTTGCTGCACGTCCTTATCTCCGCGACCGGAGAGATTGCAGATAATGATTTGATCCTTGCTCATCTGCGGCGCGCGCGCGATCACCTCTGCGACTGCATGGGAGGATTCCAGCGCGGGAATAATTCCCTCCAGCTTAGACAATCTAAAAAAGGCCTCCAATGCCTGATCATCGGTGGCGTAGGTGTATTCGACACGGCCCTGATCACGTAGCCACGCGTGCTCCGGTCCCACCGCCGCATAATCTAGCCCCGCCGAGACACTGTGGGTCATTTGAATCTGCCCCACTTCATCCTGCAATAAATACGATCGAGTACCCTGCAGCACGCCCAGAGATCCCCCCTGAAAACGCGCTGCGTGCTTCTCAGGTATAATCCCTTCTCCACCCGCTTCCACGCCCACCATCGAAACCGATTCATCCTCGATGAACGGATAAAACAACCCGATCGCATTCGAGCCGCCACCCACGCAAGCCGTCAGCAGGTCCGGCAGTCGCTCTTCCTGTTCCAAAACTTGACGCCGCGCCTCGTCGCCAATCACCCGATGAAAATTCCGCACCATCACCGGGTACGGATGCGCTCCATAAGCCGTGCCTAGGATGTAATGCGTGCTGCGCACATTCGTCACCCAATCCCGCATGGCCTCGTTCACAGCTTCCTTCAGGGTCTTTTGGCCCGCTTCAACCGGCACCACTTCCGCACCAAGCATACGCATGCGGAACACATTCAGCCGTTGCCGGTCGCAATCGTGCGCACCCATGTAGACCACGCATTCGAAACCAAACATAGCTGCCACCGTGGCCGTGGCCACGCCGTGCTGCCCCGCGCCGGTCTCGGCGATAATCCGGGTTTTGCCCATGCGTTTGGCCAGTAGAATCTGCCCCATGGCGTTGTTGATCTTGTGCGCTCCGGTGTGAAGCAGATCCTCGCGTTTAAGGTAAATCTTGGCCCCGCCCAAGTCTTCCGTCAGCCGCTGAGCATGGTACAGCGGCGTTGGCCGGCCGACGAATTCGCGCAGATAATAATCCAGCTCACGTTGAAATCCCGGATCCTGTTGGGCGCGAAAATATTCTTCCTCCAGCTCGCGCAACGGATGCACCAGAGTCTCGGGCACATACCGTCCTCCGTACGGACCAAACCGGCCGGCCGCATCGGGTAATTGCTCGCTCGCTACGCTGCTCATGGCCCTCAACCTAGCACGGCGCGCAGGCCGCCTCAAGCCAGCGCGCCTTTGGCCGCCGCTACAAAGGTCCGCATCTGTTCCGCATCCTTGCGGCCCGGCTCACTTTCCACGCCACTGGAGACGTCCACGCCAAACGGCTGCACTTTACGTACGGCCTCGACCACATTCTCAGGTGTCAGACCGCCTGCCAAAAATATCGGTTTCCCAAATTCCTGCGCGCGCACGGCCAGATCCCAGTTAAAGGTCGCGCCCGTACCGCCCAGCGCATCTTTCACATAAGCATCCAGCAGATACCCCGCCGAGGGATACGCCTCCAATTGCGCCAGCGTCTCCTCGCCCTGCACGCGAAACGCCTTGAGAGTCATCACCGGATAACGACTGCATTCCTCCGGCGTTTCGTCGCCATGGAATTGCAAAATGTTGAGCATGCACTCGGTCAGGGCCTGATGCACAAACGCCTCCTCGGCATTCACGAACACACCCACCCGCATAACATGCTGTGGCAACGCAGCCGAGATGGCCTTGGCCTGTTCCAGTGTCACGTGGCGCGGACTGCCTTCATAAAACATCAGCCCAATCGCATCCGCGCCGGCCTCGGCGGCAGCGAGTGCATCGGCTTCACTGGTGATGCCGCAAATCTTGACGGTGACGCTCACCTAACGATCCCGGCCCAGGCCAATTTCCCGGCAGTACTTGATGCTGCGCGCAATGTCGCCCTTCTGGAAGTTCTGCTGGGCAATCTTGCGATCCACGCCTTCAGGCGCCTTGAAGGTGTCAATCGGTTTGCCGCGTTTGGCGAACGCCTCGAATTTTTTGTAGCCCTTCGGCTTGCCGTTTGG
Organism: uncultured Verrucomicrobiales bacterium; assembly: GCA_913048135.1. Taxonomy (GTDB): domain Bacteria; phylum Verrucomicrobiota; class Verrucomicrobiia; order Limisphaerales; family UBA1100; genus UBA1100. Next base: position 13,039 of record CAJWVY010000037.1, on the reverse strand, counting down.
CCAAGCCTTCCAGAATTCGTCGCTCTTCACGGCAAGTTCCCGATTGAAGCCGGAGATGGTTTCAATGCACACAGGTGCGTCCGGACAAACCTTTGCGAAGTGCGCGAAGTATTGCTTCCAATCCACAAGCCCCTCGCCCATGGCGGTCCAGGCCGCGGTGTAGCCGTTCTCGCTTGGCCACGCCATCGTGTCGCGCAAACTGGTGGTCAAAACATAGGGTGCCAGATTTTTGAGGTTCTCGAATGGATCTTCCAGCGTCCACACCGCGTTGCCGGAATCCATGTTCACGCCCACCCAATCTTTTCCGGCCTCCTCGACCAAACGTACCAGCTCCAGCGAGTGCATGTCGCCCGCATGGTTTTCCATGGCGATCTTGATGCCCGCATCAGTCGCGCGGTTTTTATTGGCCTTGAGCAATTTCACGGTGTCATCAATGCGCGCCTCAATCCCGCCCTCAGTCAGGCGATCCCGGCGTGATCCCAGAATCACCCGGAACGCCGGTGATCCCAGCGTCTTGGAAATCCGAATGCCCAGCGCCAGATGTTCCTCGGCCGTGCCCCAAGTATCCTTGAAGGACGGCGAGGTCGGGCAAATACTCCACGACCCGATGTAGAGCTTGATGCCCTGATCATCGGCATACGCCTTCACGTTTTTCAGGTACTTGTCCTGAAAACTCTCGAAGGGCCCGAGGTCGGTAATGAACAGCGAATCACAGCGCAGCTCCTTTGCGTAATCAATTAGCTGGTTCGCATTCCAGCCCATCGCCCGCACAGCGAAGTTGTCCACGCCGAGCCGGAGGCGTTTCGGCGCGCGTTTGGCGGCCCAGGCGGGCAAGGTGGTGGCGGCCGCCGCAGCGGCAGTGGTGGTGAGAAAATCACGGCGTTGCATCGCATCCAATTGCATGCGCCCATTGGGAAACAGGCGCGCCCGCGAATCAAGCTGTTTCACGGTGCAGACTTGTTTTTTTGCCGCATCCCGCCTTGACTGTCGCCGTGCCAACCGCACCGCCCCAACTCGACATCGAGCTGCTACCCTCGTTCAAGCCTCGTCCCAAGGCCACACACGTGGTGTTTGATTTCGATGGCACCCTGTCCTGGATCCGGCACGGCTGGCCGGAAATGATGCAAACCGTCATGGGCCCGCGCTTTCCTCTGCAGGCCAACGAAACAGCCGAAGACATCCGCGCACATCTCTTCAATGAAATGTACCGGTTCAACGGCCAGCCAACACCGTTGTTCATGGCCGAAATGGCCCGGCAAATTTCTGACCGGGGCGGCACGGCGGATCCAGACGAATTACTGACCGCGTTCATCACGCCGCTGGATGAGATGGCCAATGAACGCCATCGCCAACTGCGCACCGGCGAAACGCCGCCGGATGAATTGATCGTCCACGGCGGCCGCGCCCTCTTGGAGCACCTGCACACACGCGGACTGAAGACGTTGATTCTCAGCGGCAACCCGCACCCCCAGATCAGCCAGGAGGCTGAACTGCTCGATCTCATCCGCTACTGCAACGGCCGTGTCCAGGGCCATGTACACGCGGAGAATTTCAGCAAACAAACCGTGCTCGAAGAATGGATGGCCGAGGACGGGTTCACCGGCGAACACCTCATTATGTTCGGCGACGGAGCGGCGGAGATTAAAGCCACCCGTAATCTCGGCGGCCTCTCCATCGGCGTGTGCTCGGACGAAGTCGTGAACGGCTCAGGCGTTGTGGATCAAAGCAAACGCGACATCCTACTTCCAGCAGGTGCTGACGCCATCATCGCTGACTACCGCGACCCCGAGTTGCTCACTCAAACCGTGCTTGGCCAATGAAGCGCATCGATCTCACCCAACTGAAAGTGTTCCCGCTTGCCGAACGGGACAGCATGGCCCGCATTGAGGAAACGCTCATTGATCCGGCCAGCGAACCACGCCCGCTCTCGCCCAACAACCAGCAACGCGTCACCCAATGCGCCAGGGATATCCGGGCCGCCCGCGAACGTGGCGCCAGTGTAATGTACATTTACGGCGCGCATCTCATCAAAAACGGTGCTCACCAATTGCTTGATGCCCTCATGGCGGACGGCTGGATCACGCACCTCGCCACCAACGGCGCCGGCGTGATTCATGATTGGGAATGGGCGCACCACGGCCAGTCCACCGAGAGCGTGCGCGCTAATGTCGCCACCGGCACCTTTGGTACCTGGGAGGAAACCGGTCGTTGCCTGCACCTCGCTGTACTCACCGGAGCATTACGCGAGGAAGGGTTCGGCCAAAGCGTTGGTCGCATGGTTACCGAAAATGGCTTCACCCTGCCCGCGCGATCAGAACTCGAAACCCAACTGCGCGAAGAACCCAGCCATGCGCTGGCCCCGGCGCGCGCCGAGTTGTTGCAGATCATGACCCAGCACAACCTTGCCGACGGCCGGCATGAGATTGCGCATCCGTGGGGTGCCACCTCGGTCTTGGGCAATGCCTTCCGCCACGATGTGCCGCTCACCGTACATCCCGGAATTGGGTACGATATCATTTCCAACCATCCCCTCTTCAACGGCGCCGCCCTCGGGCGCGCGGCTGGGCTGGACTTCGCCACTTTTGGCGGATCCGTCGAGGGGCTTGATAATGGCGTAGTGCTCTCAGTCGGCAGCGCGATCATGGGACCGCAGGTTTTTGAAAAAAGCATCTCCTGCGTCAACAACCTCCGTCTACAAGCCGGCCGAGGAATTGTCCGCGGCCATGCAATTCACGTGGTGGATATTCAGGATGGCGGCGGCTGGGACTGGACTCAGGGCGAACCGCCCAAGGATAACCCAGCCTATTATCTGCGCTTTTGCAAAAGCTACGACCGTATGGGCGGCACCATGCACTACGCCCAGTGCGACAATATCGATTTCACGCATCACTTGCTGAATGAACTTGCCCAATAGTTCATGGCAGGCCACCGACGTTGAGTGAGCATGATGACCTCAGAACGGTTTCAGGAAATCACCGGACGGTATGCTGCTCTGCGCATTGCCGTAGTGGGTGATTACAGTTGCGACCGGTATCTGGAAATTGATCCGGCCAAAACGGAAACCTCCATCGAGACCGGCCTGCCTGTGCACAATGTCACGCGCGTTCGCGCCCAACCCGGCGCATCGGGCACCGTACTGAGCAATCTCGCCGCATTAGGCGTCGGCGAACTATGGCCCGTTGGCTTTTTCGGCTGCGATGGTGAAGGCTACGAATTATATCGTGCGCTGGAACAAACGCCCGGCGTGCGCATGAAATATTTCTTCGAGAGCGAAGAGCAACGCACCTTTACCTACTGCAAGCCCTTGATGATGCACCTCGGCCAACCGCCCGAGGAACTCAACCGGCTCGACAGCAAAAATTGGCACCCCACGCCGGTCAACCTACAGCATCAACTCGCCAACGCCGTGCGTTCCTTGGCCGATCAAGTGGACGCCATCATCGTACTGGATCAGGTCGACACCCCCGAAACCGGCGTGGTCACCCAATTGCTGCTCGATGCGCTGGCAGAGGTTGCCGACAACTCCCTCATCATCGGCGACAGCCGTCGTGGCCTAAAAGATTGGCCATCGATCATCTACAAAATGAACGCTGCCGAATTAGCGCAGCTCACCGATCAAACTTCGGAACCAGAACAAGCCGCCCGCACGTTGGCCGCACAAACCGGCAGACCGGTGTTTGTGTCACTCGGTGAACACGGCATCGTCGGAGCTCAGCCCGATGGCCATTCAGAAAATCGCAAGGCCCTGACCGTCTTAGGCGAGATTGATATCGTCGGTGCCGGCGACGCGGTGATGGCCAATCTCACCACGGCCCTTGCCGCCCAAGCCGACCTAGGCGAAGCCCTCGAACTAGCAAACGCCGCCGCTTCCGTGGTTGTGCACAAACTGGGCACCACCGGCACAGCCTCCATTTCGGAGATCAGCGGGAAACTCGGTTTTGATTAGTGGGGCAAGGACGAGCTCCCTCTTGCCCCTTTAGATTACTCCCACACTTTCCACGCCCTTGAAGGCGTCACTTGCGGGCGATCCCCCGCCAGCTCCAGAACGAGGGTTTGGAGTTTTCGTCGGTCGGCAAATTGCAGACCGGCTTGCTTGCCCAACACACACACAGCCGTGGCGTGGCTGTCGGCCGTCACGGAATCAGCCGCCACCACTGTGGTTTGCATCCGGCTGGTTAGACCAATTCCCGTACGGGGATCGACAATATGCGAGTACCGGCGGCCATTGATTTCAACAAACTGCTCAGTATCGCCCGAGGTGGAGAGTGCGACATGTTTGAGAAACACCGTGCGCGGATAGAGGTTGCCGAATTCATCTACATTGCGCAGCTCGATCTTCCAGCCGACCTTGTCCGGCGGTGGTCCACTGGTAAGTAGATCGCTATCGGCCGCCACGTAGGCACGCACGATGCCATTAGTCTTGAGCACGGCCATTACTTCATCCACAGCGTAGCCCTTGGCAATGCCACCGAGATCCAGCTGCAGATTGGCCGCGCGCAAGGTGACCGTTCGGTTGGCGGCATTAAGCGACAGTTGTTGATAGCCCACACGTTTTTGAGCGGCCTGCAATTCCTCAACGGGAGGCATTTGACCGCGCTTGCGGGCCTGACGCCAAAACCGCACGCTGGGACCGGCAGTGACATCAAAGGCACCGCGAGTATCCCGCGCGAGCACTTGGGCGCGTTGCAGGATATCGAATAATTCCGGACTCACCGCAATCGATTCGCCAACCGGCGCTCGGCCCAATCGACTGAGTTCGCTGCCGGGGTCGTAATCCGAGAAAATGCCATTCAACTCCTCCACGCGCGCATAGGCGGCCTTGGCGATGCGCTCAGCTTCAGGGCGGTTCGGCGCATAAAACTTGAGGTGAAAATCCACGCCCATTTCGGGTTCCACATACTCGAAGCGTTCCCACTCGGAATCATCGGGCACGTTGGTTAGGCACCCCATGGCACTCACCAGCACTGCCGTTAACAAAAAAAATACCCGCACGCCCGAAGGGTGCGGGTGATAAATGGATTGGGCAATCCGTTAAATGCGTTTACCGGGTTTAGGCAAAGGGATTCCAAACGCCCGGTTGCGGGACGGGGTATTTGCCGTCCTCACCCTTCACGGCCGGCGGCGCGGTGTCCACAGTCCAATTATCGATTCCGGGGCAGTAGTCCTTGCCGTTCTTCAGCAGATCATCCCACTTGACGACCTGTGCAGAGTAGCAGGCTTCACGGCCGAGGATCGCGGTAAAGGTCGCCTTCGCGCCGTACTCGCCTTCGTTGTAAATCTCACCCTTCATCAAGGCCTCGATGAGGTCGGTCTGTTCCTGCTGGTGACCACCGCCCTTGCCCTTCATGAGAATAGGCTCGCCCTTGTTCGGAACGATGGCCGAGGCCAGCTTGCAGGTTCCCTTGCTGCCGTGCGCGTATTCGGCGACGTGGCTGAAGGTCTTGTTGCCACCCAAATGGCGGCCCTGGCTATACATCTTGTGACCGCTGGCGTAGGTGTACTCCACAAAGGTGTGGTCAAAGATTTGAGATTTGGTTCGGTCGCCGCCCACGCGTTCTTCACCGCCGCCCATGCCGTTGGCCATGATCGGGTAATCGTTCATGACCCAGTTGCCGACATCGAGGTTGTGGATGTGCTGCTCGCAGATCTGGTCGCCGCTGGCCCAGATGAAGTGGTACCAGTTGTTGCACTGGAACTGCATATCGGTCATGCCCGGCTCGCGGTTGCGATACCAAATACCGCGACCGTTCCAGTAGACGCGCATCAGGTTGATTTCACCAATGGCGCCGTCGTGCAACATTTTCACGTTGTTGATGTAGCGCTCCTCGTGGCGGCGCTGCAGGCCGATGCCGATCAGGAGGTTTTTCTTTTTGGCCTCTTGTGTAGCGGCCAGCACACGGCGCACACCCGGAGCATCGGAGGCCACAGGCTTCTCACAGAAGACGTGCTTGCCCGCTTTCACGGCGTACTCGAACTGCTGCGGCTTGAAGCCTGGAGGCGTAGCGATCACCACGAGATCCGCGCCGGAATCGATGGCATGTTTGTAGCCGTCGATGCCTCCGAAAATGCGATCCTCGGGCACATCCACCCAGTCGTTAAATTGCTTCTTATAGCCGTCCACGCGGTCCTTGGCCTTCTTGGCGTTCACATCCGCCACAGCGACCAGACGAGTATTGCCGCGCGTGTTGCGGATCTGCGCAATGGCGCCACTACCGCGGCCACCGCAACCGACCAAAGCAACACTCACGGTGTCGCTGCCGGCCGCGTGCACAACGTTCTCAATTGGGATTTGGCTAAGAGCCGTACCGGCGGCCACAGCCGATCCGGAGGTCTTGAGGAATTTACGCCGACTGGGGGCGCTTTCAGATTTCTTACTCATAAAAAATGCGATTGTTTTAGGTTATTAGCAGGTGGACAGAGCCTAATGGATTTCGGCGTGTTGTCCAGAGTTCAATCAATCGGCGTGTCGTATTCCACCCCGTTATTCCAGTAGGCCTTCATTTCCTCCTTAGAGGGAATCTCAAGGGGTCGCACTAGGCGCATGCCCTGAAAAGTGGCATCGGTCAGGTACCAAATGCTCTTGGGCAACTGAGGATCCTGCTGCTTCCAATCCGGTGTGGAAAAGATGCGGGCAGCACTTCGAAGCTTGCTCAATGGCATTTGAACATGGAACGAACCGCCGCGGGACACGTGCGGGTACGGCTTAGTGCCTTTCACCCATGGGTTTACCAACACTTCCTTGCTGGCCTTGTAAGGCGCGTAGCCGTCCAACGTCCATTCTGCCACATTACCGTGAATATCATAGAGGCCCCACGGGTTGGGCTTCAGTTTGCCCACTTCACGATAACGGGTCTCAAAGGTGATTGGATCAAACACATTGTTCTGGTTCCAAGTCTTGGCGTTCAGCGTGCCTTCATCGCCTTCGTCGCCCCAAGAGTAGGCCGTCGTGGTTCCTGCCCGCGCGGCGTATTCCCATTCCGCCTCGGTTGGCAGCCGATAAAAATGCCCCGTCTTTGCGCTGAGCCATTGGCAATATTTATTAGCCGCGTGATGAGTCATGCAAATGGCCGGGTGCGTCCCCGTGCCCATTCCGAAATCCATATTTACATAAGGTTTGGTAGGCGTCGCCACTTCCTCTAGCCACCAGTCCTCAGAATCCTCCTCTGCCTTCTTTTTCTGGTAGTACATGAACTTGTGGTACTCGTTCCAGGTCAGCTCATATTTACCCATCCAGAAAGGTGAAACCTTCACCTTACGTTGCGGCCCTTCGTCATCGGAGCGCCCCGCCTCACCGGCCGGACTGCCCATGACAAACGTGCCCCCCTTGATCGGCACCATCTCGTAATCCACCAGGGTATCCACGATTCGTTTCTTGTATGGCTTCATACCAGCCTCGGTGGTTTGTTTGTGGTTCGCCATGATCTTGGCGTGAACGGCCTCAACAATCCTGTCTTCGTCCGCACCCTTTACGATCCGCTTCTTCGGTTTAAGTTGAAGACCTTCTGGCCAAGTTGCGCCCTGATCGATCCATAAGGCGACCAACTCAATCTCATCTTTTGTTGGCCGCTGGCTTTTGGTCTCAGGTGGCATCACCAATTCGTCATCCTCGGGCAATGTCATGAATTCCCAAACGGTACTCCCTTCATGATCTCCCGGTTCGATTGCTGTTCCCTCACGGCGCCCCTTGAATGCTAGCTCTTTGATATCCATTTGGTATCCCCCGCCGCTTTCTTTGGCAAACCCCTCGCGATGACAGCCCACGCAATTGTATTCAAAGATCGGCTGGATCTCTTTAACGAAGTCTATCTTACGCGGTTTTTTAGCCGCGGCCACATCCAAGCTGGCTATAAGAAGAACAATAAAAACGCCCGTGTATTTCCTCATAACAAAGCGGTTAATGAACCGGAGGCAGGCCCAAAAGTCAATTCCGAGCAGCCTATTAATTTGGACTGCCGAATCGTGCAGATTCTTCAAATGTAGCTCAACTTATTGCGATCCCTGTGTTGTAATGAAAAAGGGCCCGGCAATTTGCGCAGCAATTTTAGCCCCCTCCTCCAACCGGAATTTTTTCATCCAACGTTTTTGAACTAAATGCAGAGCCTCGGCCGGCCTTTCAACATTCAGATTTGCCCGGTAAAAATCAGCCATAATCTCACTTGTCCAACGATCGGAAACAGGCCAATGCGTCATCAATATATTTCTAACTCCAGCTAAGGCTAAGGACTGCCTCATACCAGAGACACCCTGTCCATGAGTAGAGGAACCACGACCAGAGGAGCAGGCCGACAAAGTCACCAATCGCGTTTTAGACAAATTAAGATTACCGAGTTCACCAGATGTAAGGATTCCATCGTACTGGGCTTTATCTCCTAAACCTATTTCCCATATATTCATGGAGTGTTGAGCTCCGGCAAGAGCCAACCCACTTTGCGGTTGGGCCGTAAAATCCCTCTCTCCATCATTACTGAGTGAAACGTCCGCCCCTATCGAGTGAGTGGCGATGTGCAGAATCTCCGGAGAGACAATCCCACGTAAAACTGTTTCTGTCGTTGTTTTACCAAGATACAACTCCACATTGTAGTTAGCGGAATTAAGGATTCCTTGAATGCTCTTAGCCTCTGAACCAGTATAAGGCAAAGGGCTGAGTCGGTCGTCAGATATCTTTTTCTGAGACGATTCATAATTAACATCCAATCCGGGACGGCGATAACCAAAATCTGGATCCGCAAAAATCGCTGCTTCTTTATTTTTAGCATCAACCCCAGGCAACAACAGATCACTTGAAGCGTGAAGGTAGGCGAGCTCATAATTTTCACCCGTAAAATGCCCATTCTGGTCCATCATCGTTGCAAAACTATGGATGCCCAAACCTTGGTCCGCACAGATTAAGAGCCTTTTCGTGTTTTCAGGCCAATGCTCTTGTGTGGGCTGAAGCACAGCTTCATAAGCTTTTTTCATGAGCCCCACGAAAACATTGTCAGCAATGGGATCGAAAGCTCCCTGCTTCATTATTCGGTCAATGCGTGAAGTCTCCCCGAGAGTAACCCACTTTACCGTAGCATTACGGGTAATAACCAGACAGCCATACTTTGGCTGCAGTCCCCCATCAGTATTTTGATGGTCGTATTTCACGTACTCAAGCAACACTGAATCCTCCGGGAGTGACCGTTTCAACTGGGCCAATCTTGCTTTGAGTGGATCAATCCATTGGGGCGATTGGCGGGCCATCGAATGAAGCTGCTTATCCAATTTATCCAACCGGGAGCTTATTCCAACACTTGAGCCAGCCGATTCATGTTCTAAACCCAATTGTTCTCGGTGTTTCTGGAGTCGCTTATACGAATGATATTGCTCAAGTTCGTAGACAGTTTTCATACGAAGATGGCGTAATGCCTCAAAAGCCGTATCCCCTGAGGATTGAGCGGCCAACAAATCCATTTTTCTGGAAGCCCAAACCCATCCTTTTGTCCGCAACAAATGCTCAGCCAATATTTCTGCCTCTCCACAATTAGCCAAGAAACCGTACACTGGTTTTACTGTGGAAGATGCCCAGCGTTGTCGCTCAGAGCCATAACCGATTATTTCAGCTACTTTAGATTCGTGGATCTCACTGAGCCGACGCGCCCAGACTCTCGCTTCTACAATTTTCCCATAGCGCAACAGTAGCTGATGTTGCGTTGTGCAGTAATGAATAATTCCAGCGATATGGCTGACTGGCAGCTCAAAATTCACGTCCACTCCCGCCAAGGTCTCAGAAGCTGAATCTAACTGGTTTAATTTAATTTGAACCTCAGCCAACTTGGAGGTCAGTGAGAGCACATGACTTCCTTCATGGCCAAAGTTCTCTTTATAGTATTCAAGCCCACGTCGATATTGTTCTTTGGCCGCCCGAAAGTTCCCTTTTGCCACGTAAATATCGCCCTCCAAGCTATGCAATGCATGCCGGCCAGAAAAGCCATTCAGTGGCGGGGCAGCAGCAATTCCTTCAGATTCCTGCTGGCAATACTTGAGTGCCTCATCGTATCGCTCTAAAAGCAACAGTGTTTGAGCCAAATTACGAAAATTTTGGTTACGGATTATCAATGGGGTAAAGAACCGCTGCTCAATTATTTTTTCGACGTTGAAACCCGACTGGAGAGCCTTCTCATGATCGCCAATCATTCTGTATGTAGCACTAATTTCCATCCGGTTTCTCAAAGACTCTAGACTATCGCGCATGTTGTGGTGAAAATGCAGGCGACGAATTCGAATCAAATGTTTTAGAACATTCATTTGATCCCCAGTGTTGCCATATAAATTGGCAACTTCACGAAGTGGTTCCACTAGGTTTAGTGAAGTCTCGCCTTCAGCTTTTTCCACCAGCTCCACCGCACGTAAAAGTTGTGTCTCGGATTCGTGATACTTACCCAAATAATTATGTGTTCGCCCCTTTTGAACCAAGGCTGCTCGATATATAGAGTTATCTGAATCGACTAACCGCATGGCCTTTACGGTGTACTCCAACGATTTGCGATATGCTTGGGCATGGAAATGGTGTTGTGCCAATTCCATCGCGGTCAAAGCGGGAATCTCAGGATCTTTGGAATACTTTTGGGAATTGGTTTCGAACAGTTTAGCCAAACGCTCGGTCGAAGCGTCCTGATCCAACTTATTAAACTCATATACGATCTCGGAAATAATCACGCCCTGCTCGTTTTTCAAATGCCATAAGCCATGACGCATGCCTTTGGCGTACTTCCGCACCTGGGTCAAATTATGGGGCCTAGAAATGAGCATTTCTCCAGTATAAGGTTCCAACTCACCCTTTTTGTAAACCAACCCACCTTTAACCCCGAACGATTGAAAAGTTCCTCGCCCCCCCTGTTTAGCTTCCCCAAAAACTAGGCATACGACGAAACAGCTGATAATCAGAAGACGCATATTTGCTTGGACGTACTAGAAACATATATATTGGCCTATTTCAAGAAAATGACATGAACCTAATTAATTGTTTAAATGAATTTTATTAATTATAAGATTTTCCAGAGAAACCCGAAAAAACTAGTTTTAATCGCGAAAATAAATTAATTCCCGGCCCACGCAGTATTTTTATGGGCCCCCTTCCCCTTCATCGCTTTATTAATCGTTATGGGTTGTAAAAAAGAGACTGACGTAGAAAGTAGCGCTCAGGCTGAGAAACCATATCCCGCAGTCGAAAATAGAACTCAGTTAGAAGTTCAATGAAAAATACAGGATGATCCATTTGTAAGTGGCAATAAACCAACATTCCAATCGGAGCTCTGCTCACACACGATCGTCGCACCCGCAAAGCAAACTTTGCACTTAATCCCATGTATAACTTAACAAAGATAGAGAAAAACATTTTATGAAACTCGATAAGATTATCTATCTGGCCTCGTTCCTCCTGACGCTTGGCGTGAGCTTGGCCGAGCAACGCCCCAACATCTTGTTTATCTATACGGACGACCAGTCTCACCGGACGGTCAGCTGTTATGACGAAGCCTATCCCTGGGTTAAAACACCCAACATAGATGCGCTCGCCACCAAGGGCGTTCGTTTCACGCACGCCTACATTGGCACCTGGTGCATGCCCTCGCGGGCAACGATGTTGACCGGGCATCACCAATTTGGCGTCGAGTCGATGAGGATGGAGGGCCAATATCCCGGCAGTGTCTATGATCCGGAGAAATGTCCTTTCTGGCCGCGGGTGTTTCGCAAACACGGATACACAACCGCTCAGATTGGCAAATGGCATACCGGCATCGATAGCGGGTACGGACGCGATTGGGATCACCAGCTTGTTTGGAGTCGCCCCAAATACCCCCAGAACGCGGGCAATTATTTTGATGATCAAATCATTGAAGTAAACGGGAAAAAGCAACGCATCTCTGGCTACACAACTGATTGGTACACCGATCGGGCAATCGATTTTATTGAGGGGAAAAATCGTGACCCGAAATCTCCCTGGTACTTGTGGCTCTGCTTTGGAGCCGTCCACGGCCCATTCACGCCGGCGGACCGCCACCGCAATTCCTATCCCCATGCCGTAGTTCCCGAACCCGCGGATATCTATCCCGATCAACCCGCTAGAAAGGGTAAGCCCAAATATGTGAGAGAGCGAAGTCGCTGGGTTCGCAACAGCGATGGCCATGCCGAGCTGGATTCAGGAGTGAAACAGCGAACTGTAAAAAACGCTCCCATCCACGGGAACACGCTACAAAACTGGGTTCGTCAATATCATCAAGGCGTGCTCGCGATCGATGATTCCGTGGGCCGCCTTCGCGAAGCTCTGGAAAAATCCGGCCAACTAAACAACACACTGATCGTCTTTGCGGCCGATCAGGGAATCGCCTGGGGACAAAAAGGCTTCCAGCAAAAGATTGCTCCCTACGATGCCAATATCCGCGGGCCGCTGATCATGTCTTTTCCCGGAAAGATTCCTAACGGCAAAGTCTGCCCGACCCCAGTCGGTGGAACAGATCTACCTCCAACCTTTTTCTCCCTCGTCAACCTTCCTTTGCCTTGGAAGATGCACGGGCACGACCTGACGCCACTCCTGAAGAATCCGAATTCGGATTGGAACCACCCCGTTTTAACTGCTCTTACCGGAGAGAAGTACGGGTCGGATACTGATATCGTTCCAACCGACCCGGAGATACTCTACAAGACCGCCAGAGTCCCATGGTGGATTTCCCTCATGAGCGAGCGTCACAAATACATCCGCACACTGGTCAAAGGCGAAGTCGAAGAACTCTACAACCTTGAAACCGACCCTGAGGAATTAAACAACCTTGCCCTCGACCCCAAACACCTTGCAAAACTTCGGGAAATGCGGGCCGCGATGATTGCTGAACTGAAGAGAACAGACGCCGGCCTAGTAGACAATCTGCCTGAATTCTCCACTCCGAAGTAATGCGTATCGGCAGCCAATTGATTCGTTCAGCAGTAATCCTGCTGGGTTTCATTTTTTGCCTTCCATTGATGGGGGTAGACAGAGATAAAGCAACACCATTGGAACTCGGCCCTTTCTTTGTTGATG
>CAJWVY010000036.1 GCA_913048135.1 uncultured Verrucomicrobiales bacterium | reverse complement strand
TTCACCTGCGTGCGCGGCAGCAGCAGCTCCTTGCCGAGCGGCAGCTTGATGCGCACATGTGTCAGCGTTTCGTCACCGAGCAAGCCGGTTTGCGTGCCACCATCGCGCAACGCCACATCGTACGCCACGTAGTTCGCCGCCACTTCGCGGTTGGGATCCACGATGCTCGCCAGCAATTTCTCCGGGCCATTGGCCTTCACCGAAACCAGATCCGGCCCCAGAACATACCCGGCCTTCCCCGCGCGATGGCACAAGGCACAGCGTTGGGTGTAAATCACCTGACCAGCCGCCGCATCGCCCTTGAGCTTCAGCGCCGGCAACAGATCCTGCACCGCCTGCGCGCGCGTCTTCGCCTTGGCCGGTGCGCCAAACAGCTTGTTCACCCGCTTCACCGTGGCGGCCGCCGGTTGCCGACGCAGGGCAGCGATTGTGTTGGGAGACAATGTGTCTTTGCGGATCACACTCTTCTCCAGTGCGTCAAGCAACACCGGCACGCGTTCGTCACGCGTGGCCAAGGCCGCCTCGATTTCTCGCCGCATCCCCGGCGTGCCTTTCGTCCACAACGCGACCAGATTGGCCGCCACCGGTGGGTTGGTAAATTTCGCATACGCCTGCACCGCCGCCACCCGCACCGGCTCTGCGGTACGTTCACGGGCCACGTGCAAATACGCCGGGCCCGCCTCTGCGAATCCCCGTCGCCAAGCCAAAGTCAATGCCGGGAACAGCTCCGTGTCGGGCTTCTCCTTGGCCGGCAACGTCAGCCATCGCAAGGCCTCCTTCTCCAGCGCCGGCAAACTGCCAGCCGCCGACCCAAGCGCGTTGACCCAATCAATGGTCTCACGGGTTGGCGCTCGGCGCGCCACGGCCAGCACGGCCTTGGCCACTTCGCCGGGCCGATTGCGCCGACCGATAAGCTTGAGAAATTCTACGCGCGCGGCGTGCGAAACGTGCGGGGCACCATGCATGGCCACGAACAGATCCCCCAGTTCCTCGTCACCGTTCAAGGCGTTCATCACCGCGGCTTCGATCCAGCGATCGCCTTTCGCCTGCCCCAGCGCCGTGACCAGAGCAATGCTCTTCTCCTCGCTGGCGGGAAACACGGAGGCGGTTAGCGCCAATTGATACAGGACCTCGTGACTGGGATTATCCACGCGGGTAAACACCGCGCGCACCACACGCGGATCCTTGGCGAACTGCTCGGCCAATTGCATGGCCTGCACGCGCGCGGGCGCCGTGCCTTTTTCCAGTACGGACAACAAGTGATCCGCTTTCAACGCACCCAAGCCTTCCAAAGCCCATAAGGCATGAATCTGCCCCAGCGGCGCGGCGGAGTTCGCCGCCAATTTTTCCAGTGCCGGAACCAGCGCCTGATCCTGCTGTTCAAAAATCAATCGCGCGGCCGTGTCGCGATGCCAGCCGTTGGGGTGCCCGAGCAACTGCACCAATTGCGGCCCTTTCAATGTGGTAGGCATCGCGCGCTTGGGCGGTTTGAAGTCTTTCGGCGCGATCCGCCAAATACGACCGCGATCGTTGCCGCTGTTCAAATCCAAGTGTTGCTTGATGCTCTCGGGAATGCTCCACGGATGCTCGATCGTTTCACGGTACATATCCGCCACAAAGAGACTGCCGTCGGGCGCGTTGGCGAATTGCACGGGCCGAAACCAATTATCGCGTGACGCCATGAACTCGGCCTCGCGCTCATCGGCCGGCCGTTGACCAATCGGCTGCACGCCGGGATAACGCAGCTCTTTGTGATGGATCAGATTGCTGCCGGCATCGGCAATAAACGCATTACCGCGCAACCCCTTCATGGCGTCCCCACGATAGATCGTGATGCCTGTGGCGGCCGTAAAATAACCGGACACCCGACCGCCGCCTTCCACCGGCCCGCGCACCTGCCCAGCAATGCGCCAGCGCGTGCGCACAATACGCCACGGTTCATCCGGGCTCAGCCGAAACACCTCCGCCGCCGCGCCATCGGCCGCGATGCCCACCCGCTGACTCGGCAACGCGTAATGCGGGTTGCGGCCCGCATACCGCGATGGATACATCAACGCCTGCAGATGGCTGCTGTTGCTACAGGTAAACTTCCGGCCCGCATCATCAAAGCTCATCCCGTGCTGCGCCGTGCTGTCTTCCGCGCGCAGTTGCAGTGTGCGCGGGTCGAAAGAAAAATTCCGGCCACTGAGCGATACCGTATTGCCGGCGGCGTCCTTCACACTGCCGCCCATGTACGAGGTGCAGCCATGAATCCGGTTGTCCAGTCCCCATCGAAAGCTGTTGAACATCGCCTGCACATTCAGTCGACTGCGCCCCGTGCCGAAGCCCTCGAGCACGGTGCGGTTCACATCCGCCTTGCCGTCGCCGGTGGTGTCTTTCAGAAACAGAATCTTCGGCGTCACACCCACAAACACGCCGCCATTGTAGCAGATCACCGCCGTGGGCCAGGCGAGTCCATCGGCAAACACCACGCTCTTCTCAAACCGTCCGTCCCCATCGGTATCCTCCAGTCGCCGAATCCGGCCGGCATTGGCCTCGCGCCGTTCGGAGTAGCCGATCATCTCCACCACATACAACCGCCCGTGCGCATCAAAACTCATGGCAATCGGATCCGCCACCAACGGCTCAGCTGCCGCCAACTGCAGGTCAAACCCCGGCTTCACCTCAAACGTCTCGCGCGCCTTGGCCACCGGCGTATGCGGTATACGCGGCAACTCCATCGGATCCGGCTTCGGTTCTGCCGCGCACAAAACTCCATAAGTTACAACGCCAACACACAGAAACTTCATGACCTCAGCCTAAACAACTAACCGAAAGGCGAAAGTCAAAATGCAAAGGCTTTCGTTTTTATTGGATTATCCGTCGATAAAACGAGAGTGCCGTTGAAATTATAAAGCCCACACTAAAACGCTGGCGATTAATGGAAGTCAGTTAATTTGCGGGCGTAACACAGAGTCTATAGTGGCATAGGCGCCTTCGCGCATGTCCTTAGGAAAATTGTGATCATAGTCCGGGTGCTTGATGATGAGTCCGTTTTCGTTGCCCAACAATTTGTAGATTGGCCGCGCCGCCGTGGCGCAGACATCGACGCTTTTCCAGCGGAAGTTTCCATCACGCAACGGCGCGTGCACAAAGAACGGCCGCGGCGCCAAGGCACCAAGCAGTTCCGGGAAATCGAACGGAATCTCCTTCGTTCGCCCGCGGTAATTGCTCATACGCGGCATATATCGGATCTGGCACCAGCCGCGGCCGAAGAACCAATTGCGTTCCGCACCATCATAATAATCCGGATACGCATCAAAACCGCAACTGCTGGCCAGCACGGTGATTCGTTGATCAAACACTGCGGTGTAAACGGCGTTATGCCCGCCGAGCGAATGGCCGATGGCGCCAAAGCCGCGCGCCGCATCCACCTGCGGCAGCGTCTCCAGCAAATCCAACGCGCGCGTGTTGTCATAAATCGCCTTCATGGTGCCGCTCACGTACTCAAGCTTGCCAAGATTCGGCCAATAATTGGCAAGATGCGTGTACGCCGGCGCGATGGTCACATACCCGCGCTCGGCCAGCTCCGCCGCATACGCGCGCCCTTCACGGCCGCCCAAGCCCACGACCACCTTGTGTCCCACGCGATTGTCCGTGGGCATCAGGCACAGCACGGCCGGCGCTTTGCCTTTTTTCAAAACCGCCTTGGGAATGCACAAGTACGCCGGTGTGCGCGAGTCCGGCTCGGATTGATAGGTGATCAGGCGGCGAATGTATTTTCCGGTATCCACTTCCTCCTCCACCTTCACCGCCAAATCCACGCGCCGCTCTTTTCCCGGCAAGGATCCCATGACCGTTTCCATTCCACGGACAATTTCGGCTCGGCGCTGAGCCCAATCGGCCGGCGTTTTCACCGGCTGCACGTTGCCGTCGGTATCACGAAACTTCAGGAGATCAAGTCGCGGCAACCGTTCCGCCGCCCAGAGAGTGGTCGAAAAGACAAGAAGTACCAAGAAACCCACAGACCGGTTCATGCCGCAGTGTTGCAGGCCGCCCATCGGTGGCAAGGGGAAAGGCTACCGCGCGGTCCATTCGAGCATGCGCTCGATGGGGAGCTTGGCGCGCTCGATGATCTCGGGCGAGAGCTCCACTTGCGGCGTGAGATCACGCATGCAGTCGCGGACTTTTTCGAGCGTGTTCATTTTCATGAAGTGACACTCGTTGCAGGCGCATTTTTCAGTCGGGGCAGGAATGAATTTTTTATCGGGGCACTCTTTTTGCAACCGGTGCAACATACCTGCTTCAGTGGCAATAATAACCGAATCACTCTCCACATCGCGGCAGTAGTGCACCATCTTTTCGGTGGAGCACACTTCGTCTGCAAGTATTTGGACGGCCTTGGTGCATTCGGGATGAGCGACAAGGGGTGCGTCGGGGTACTCATCTCGGATTTTGGTGATCGCGGCGTGTGTCCACTCCACGTGCACATAACAGTTGCCTTGCCAGAGCGTCATCGGCCGGCCGGTTTGTTCCATCACCCATTGCCCGAGATTTTCGTCCGGCACAAAGAGGAGATCCTTGTCCGGCGGACATTGCTCCACAATTTTCTTGGCGTTGCCGCTGGTGCAAATAACATCCGAGAGTGCCTTCACTTCGGCGCTGCAGTTGATATAGGTGACGGTGAAGAAATCCGGGTTGGTTGCCTGCAGTTCACGCAATTTGGCCGGCGGACAACTTTCCTCCAGCGAACAGCCGGCATCGCGATCGGGCAGGATCACCGTCTTGTTGGGCGACAAAATTTTCGCCGTTTCCGCCATGAAATGCACGCCGCAGAAAACTATTACATCGGCGTCCGTTTCCGCTGCCTGCTGCGATAATCCAAGTGAATCGCCAACAAAATCACCGATGTCCTGAATTTCAGGCACTTGATAATTATGCACGAGTATCACCGCATTGAGCTGTTTCTTCAGCTCAAGAATTTCGCGGGATAAGATGTCTGTGGGAACATTGGCAGCCACAGGGGTATAATAGAGTCCTGTCCATAAATCGTCAATTTTCGGTGAACAACCCATTGTTTCCCTTAATTTTATTTAATATAGCCTTTTAGAACCCTGCGCGCCCGTTATCGGGATGACTGTCGACTGTCCATTACCCGCCTCACATAAAAAGGCAACGTTTGACCGAGTTTACTCGGAACTCGCTCTGCATCAGGCGGTGATCCGCGCCTACTCCAAGCCGCTCTTTACCTGGCGCAAGGCGCTGGGCCGCTCGCACGACGGACGCACGCTATACGATTTCGCGGCCGATTCCCTGCAAAACACCGCCCAACTGCATCGGCAACTGGCACAGGGAGAATTTGTTTATCGGCCCGGCATTGAGCTGCACTTCAACACCAACGGCAAGGACCGCACCATTTATCTTTATCCGTGGGAGGAGCGGATTGTGGATCTCATGCTCTACCGGGAGCTCACCAAATATTTTCACAGTGTGTATGAGCAAAGCTGTTTTGCTTATCGCATGGGTAGCCACGGAGTAGATAGCTGCCAGCATCGGGTCGAGCAACACATCCGCCAATTACCACGCCCATTATATTTCGTGAAACGCGATGTGGCCGATTATTTCCCGAGCATCAATCATGAATGTCTACTCACTCTGCTGGCCGATTGGGCCGAGCCGAATGATTACCTATTTAAATTGCTCCGCCAACGCATCCAGTTCGAAGTACTTCAGGAAGACGGCCTCACCGTAAACACCGCTAACCGAGGGATTGCGTTTGGAACAGCAATCGCCTGTTTCTTTGCCAACCTCTACCTAACCCCGCTGGATCGGCAACTCGCCAAAATCAAGGGCCTAAAATATTTCCGGTACGCCGATGATCTCCTAGCTTTCTCAGCGAACCGATCCAACACACTGCAAGCAGCCGAACTAATGGGGGATGCTTTTGATTGTTTACGCGTACAAAGCAAGCCCAAGGCTCACCGCAATTTTTTCTTCCCACAAACCGCCGGCCACACGGATGGCGCGTTTGAAGCGGTCGACCGATTCCAGCATCTCGGCCTGGAATTTCGGGCTGACCAGTCAGTGGGAATGGCTCGAGAAAAAGGACGGAAGATTCGCAATCTCTTTCGGACCGCTTTTCGCAGGAAACGCCATCGATTTAATAAGCAAAGGCATGCCAATGGCCGGGCGCAATTGGCAGTCGATATTGCACGGGATGTGGTCAACGAGACGTTTCGATCCGTGGCGGTGATTGATTACTACCTAAAGCATGTGAATGACGAAAAACAGCTCCGGGAATTAGATCGCTGGTTAGCCGAAGAAATTCTCTCTGTCACTTTTAGGAATGGTCATAAAAAAGGCAATTTCCGCAAGCTGTCCTTTAGCCGTCTACGATCCATGGGCTTACCCAGCTTACAACATCGACGTCGACTTTTGCGGCATGGGCATTTGGAATCTTCCTTTTTCCAAATGCGAAACGAAAATTTGATCGCGCAGCAGCAGAGGCGGCTGCCATCGGCCCGGAAACATACCGGGCTCGATTCCCTCCATACCGGGAAGCACAGGCACAAAACACTCGTGAGGGAGAGCGCCTAAAGTGTTAACCGGCATTAGTGACATCGTTCCCATGCTTAACGCATGGGACGGTGGAAGCCCCATGCGTTAAGCATGGGAATTAAATGCAAATCCGTGTTTAGGCCCATGGCATTGAGGGCATCCACCGACTCCGATCTGGAGACGATGGAACGACTCCAGATCGGAGTCGGTCCAAGACCTAAGTCGCCTTTGCTGTTGCGTGATCAAAATAAAAAGGCATTATTATGGGATTATTTGATGATTTAATTAAGAAGTTTGTCAGTGATAGCTCAAACCAAACACCGGCAACTCGAACCCCCACGCAGCCCATAAAGGTAGAAAGAAAAAAACCCGAGCGCGAAAAGACCGGCCTGACCGAAACCACGGCTGCAGCCTCTGAATCCGAAAAAACCAGTAAGGAGAATTCCTCCAACGGCAAAGATAAAAAAGGTTATACGGCACCGACTGCCGATTCAACAATTGTCATTGAGTATCTCAATTTCGAAGGTGACCTGAAACAATTTATCGGCGACCCAAAATCCATCAGGAGAAAAGGTAATCACTTTTCCGTACGGGTGGCACCTACCTTTAAGCGCATTTCACTGAACCGTTCAAAGACGCGCATCCTCAAGGGCGTGGCGGCCCCGGCACAGTTACCTAAGGAACCGCTACCAATTCAAACTACTACTTCGGATACATCCATCATCCACTACACCAACTGGCAGGGGGTGCAGAAGGAATTCAAAATCATCTCCGGCGTGGTGGATGACAAGGGCGATTTTGTCCGCGTCCGCGTCTCCCCGACCTTCCAGTACATCACGCTCAAACGCACCCGTATTGGCAATCCCGAAGCGCTCTTTGAAAAAACTCCGGGGCAGGAACCTGCCACCCCGCACGAGGCCCAACCGGTCGCCGAGGAACCGGCACCGGATACTTCCGGGCAGGTCTCTCTCATCATCACCAGCTGCGGCCTCGGCACTTATGATGCTACTAAAATCATCCAGGAAATCCGGCCGGAATTGGGCATATTCGATACCTATCAATTGATGCGTGATTTCCCGAACACCATCGCAGATAATCTCGAGCCGGATGCAGCTGCTCAATTCAAGAAACGACTGGAGGATGCTGGGTGCACCGTGGAGATTAAATAGAGAGACCTATCCATAGAATGGATGATTCTGACAAAAAGCCTATTATCGAGAGAGTTTTTACCTTTATTGGGTCCGCCGTGGGCTTCATCTGCGGACTAATCGTCGCGGTAGCCTTAGTCGAAAACGGGAATAAACATGCCACGATCATTGTAATGGGCTTTGTTGCCCCGATCCTCTTCTTTCGATGGGCCGGCCAAAGCATTGGCGAAAAAATTCAATCGATGATGGATGGAGGCAAAACCAAAGTAATCAACCAATTATCGGAAGCTGCAGTCCCGCCAACGTTAGAATCTTTCCTAAATGAAAATGAAGCAAGTTGCCCTTCCTGCGATGGCTTCATGCGCGAATGGAATGGCGAAATGCGCTGCTGGGAGTGCGGATACACTGAAGCGGAATCGATCCCTGAGCCCCTTAATCCCCTCCCTTTTCCAGAGGCTGAGGAAATTGGTGAAGAAATTTCCTCCAAACCAGCTGATAGCCTGAAAAATACGGGGTACACGCTCACGCTAAACAATTCGGGCCCGAACTTTTATCGGATCAAGAAAATCATCGCTGAGCTCAGACCTGATCTGAGTACATTCGATATTTATGAAATGCTGAAACATGCTCCGCAGACCATTGCGGAGAATCTCCCGGAAGCCACCGCCCAATCGTTCCAGCAAAAACTGGAAGCAGCCGAGTGCCATATCAGCCGGCGTTAATAGCTCAAAACAACTTTGTTTTTAGTTAACAAACTGAAATTGATCAGGCATTATCCCAGAGTATCGAGATGATCATTGGACTGGCATTTATCGGTTTTATTTATGGCCTATTGTTCGGTGGCCGTTATGCAGATGTAATGGGAGAAAGTTCAACTTATTGGGCATTCGGGTCAGAAGTTGGATGGGCGTTTGCAGGAGGAATTGCGGGCTGGGTTTTCCAGAATATTCCTAGAGCCCTTACTGACAGGGACAACCTGAGAAGTATGTGTGCCGGGTTGGGATTCCTTTACGGGGTATGGTTACACCGTAAGGCTATGATCGATGATTATAGTTTCACAATATGGCCTATTTTCGGGTGGTCCATTATTGGAATAATTACGGGATATATCGTCCATCGTGTGTTTGGCAAAGATACGGTTGAGGAAATCACTGCACCGGCACCGGCAAATCCCATACAAAAACAAAAGGAGATCAATTCAGTTCTCGCAACCTATCAATGGCAAAATCCTGACACGCACATTACACAATGGATACAACCTCGCTCTAACGGACCTGTAAAAATTCATTATGCCAACTCAAAAGGGATAAACAAAACTACAATAGTTAAACCAGACTCGATTAGTCTTACATTTAGAGACAACGTTCTGCTATTGAGGGTTGAAGTAGACCAATCAAATCAAAGTAAAACACTTAATTTTGAACGAATCCACAATCCCGAAGTATTGGGTTTTCAAACCACGTCGACCGTAAACCCTGAAGCTCAGGACCCGGAACCACAACAGCCGACGTTACAAGCCCCAGACAAAGATTCCTGCCCTAGTTGCAACAACAGCAACGTCCGCCTCTGGGAAGGCGAATATCGCTGCTGGCATTGTGGTTATGTATTAAGCGGACAGGAGCTTGAAATGGAGCCATTACCTCCAATACTTGAGGAACAGGACTCAACTGCTGCAGCTAACCCTCCAATGCTTGAACCTGAGGCCTTTATCGTGGGTAATCTCACAGGGACTGAATTGCTCTACACCCGCAATGATGGCAGTCGTGGGGTGATCTATTTTGATCAGGATTCAATTGAACTTACCGATTCACATGTAACTCTCCAAGCCACAGGAACAACAGCCAGTTTTTCCATTCTTCGGGAAAGAGTACTCAATCCTGATGTACTATCAGCACCTTTGATAACCGAGGATGAAGAGCTCCCTCCAATCCTGGAGCCAACCCAAAGAATTATCGGTGATCCTTCAGGGGATAGACTAGTTTACACGAGGGAAAATGGTGAAGAAGGCCTCATTTTCTTTGAACCTAACTCGTTAGAAATCACGGATGAACGAATCATTGTTAGCCCCTATCACACTGAAGAAGAATACGCCATTGAACGTGTTCGCATAAAAAACCTGCAGGAACTTATCAACCCCACACAAACAGAACTTCCATTACTGCCACCTACATTACCGGATGTAGCTTCCACAACACTCACCCCCGTTACCCCTACCGTCCATTGGAAACCCGGCACCCGCGTTATTATTGAGGAACTACCCATAGACACCTATGAGGCCACCCAAATCATGCGACGCCTTAAGCCAAATCTGAACCCCTTCGAGGTGCTCGAGGCAGTAAAATTCAAGCCGGAGCGGGACCAACTTTTGCAAGGCTACAATCCGGCGATTGCCGAGGATATTAAGACCGACCTTGAAGCTGCAGGCTGTACCGTCAGTTTAAAAGTAGTTGAGGATCGCGAAGTCGAAGCAGATCAGGTCGCTCTGATTACCCCCACGCAAACGAAAACTCTGAAACCTGAGCCTATATTAGGCCTTACCCCCACCGAGGAAGAGTTCCATGAAATCCGCATGGGCACAGACCGTCACCGCATTTTTGATTTAATAAATAGCGGCGAACTAAACCTAAAAGCCAAAGACAAGCACGGGTACCCGATCCTACACGGCTGCCAAAGGGCGTCGATCGCTAGTCTTCTTATCGAACGAGGAGCAGACGTGATGGCCTGTGATGATTCAGGGAACTCAGCTCTACACAATTGTGATGATTCCTCAGTAATGGAAGTCCTTATTGATGCCGAACTACCGGTGGATACCATGAATAAAAACTGGGAAACAGCCCTTCACAAGTGGGTTTTTCGAGGCAGGTTAGGCCCAGTAAAAACCCTAATTCATTTTGGCGCTAATCCCATCCACCCTAACTCTGATGGAGAAACTCCGTTGGAATTGGCTTGGCAAGGATTGGCAAAATACGATGATGGCGAACATGAGCAAATTATTGAATTGCTAAACAAACAGACGCTTTAAGCCTGATAGAGGTGTAGACATAATAAGTGCCATCACGCATTCACCTAGCTGTTACCAATCTTTCCTTTTCGTCACAAACCACTTGCGTAAACTGTGCCCGTGAGTGAATTCACTGCAGAACTGGTTGGAACTTTTCTTCTGATTCTCTTGGGCGGCAGCGTAAATGCCAATGTGAAGCTCAAGCAAACAACGGGCCATGGCTCGGACTGGATTCTAACCACCATCGGCTGGGGCGCCGCCGTAGCCATCGCAATTTATTCGGTGGTTGCCTATTCGGGGGCCCATTTAAATCCTGCGGTTACATTGGGTATGGCCAGTATTGGCGAACTCGAGCCCCAAAAAATCGTCAGCTATATTGCCGGCCAATTTTGTGGGGCCATATTGGGAGCCATTGCCGTTTGGCTGGCTTTCTTACCCCACTGGGAGGCTACTGAGGACACTCAAGCCAAACTCGGTGTTTTTTCGACCGGGCCGGCGATTGACCGGCCGCTTTCCAATTTAGTCACTGAAGGTATCGGAACCTTCGCATTAGTGTTTGGAGTGCTCGCGATTTTTTCACCCGAAGCCCTCACTCAAGCCCAAGATGATTTAGGCGGAGCGGAAAACGCTGAAGCTCTCCAGCAGGAATGGGCATACGGAATTAAACCTCTGTTAGTCGGACTTTTGGTCCTAGTTATAGGTATGGGGCTGGGCGGCCCCACCGGTTATGCCATCAATCCCGCCCGGGATCTGGGTCCGCGTATTGCTCACGCTTTGCTGCCCATTGCTGGAAAAGGCGACTCGAACTGGTCCTATGCTTGGATACCTGTCCTAGGCCCGATCATTGGTGGGATTGCTGCCGCCTTTACTTACAAGGCCATCTGGATGAATTAAGACTAACTCCGAGTGAAATACATTCTTGCGCTAGATCAGGGAACGACAAGCTCTAGAAGCATCATCTTTGATAAGACCGGTCGCATCAAAGCCATGGCGCAGAAGGAATTCCCGCAGATTTTCCCCAAACCGGGATGGGTGGAGCATGATCCCGAGGCGATCTGGAAAACCCAGCTCGCCACCGCCAAAGCCGCCCTGCGCAAGGCCAAACTCACCGCGAAGCAAATTGCCGCCATCGGCATCACCAACCAGCGAGAAACCACCCTGCTCTGGGATCGCGAAACCGGGCGGCCGATCCATCACGCCATCGTCTGGCAAGACCGCCGCACGGCCAAGGACTGCGACCGCCTCAAGGCGGCCGGCCACGCCCCGGCCATCCGCCGCAAAACGGGTCTCGTGATCGACGCTTATTTTTCCGCCACCAAAATTGCGTGGCTGCTCAAGCATGTGAAAGGCGCGCGCGCCTTGGCGCGGCAGGGCCGGCTGGCGTTTGGCACCATCGACACCTGGCTCATCTGGAAACTCACCGGCGGCACCGTGCACGTCACTGATGCCAGCAACGCCTCGCGCACGATGCTGTACAATCTGCGCACCGGCGATTGGGATGCCGAATTACTGAAGCTATTCAAGGTTCCTCGCAGCGTGCTACCCGAGGTGCGCGGCTCGAGTGAAGTCTTGGGCGAAACCAATCTGCTTGGCGGCAGAATACCCATTGCCGGCATTGCGGGCGACCAACAGGCCGCCCTCTTCGGCCAATGCTGCACACGCCCCGGCATGGTGAAGAACACGTATGGCACGGGTTGTTTCATGCTCATGCAAACAGGCCCGAAGCCGATTGTATCGAAAAACAATTTGCTCAGCACCGTCGCTTGGCGCATCGGTGGCCGCACGGAGTTCGCACTCGAAGGCAGCATCTTCATCGCCGGTGCGGTAACACAGTGGTTGCGGGATGGCCTCGGCTTTTTCAAGAACGCCAAAGAAATCGAAAATCTCGCCGCCAGTGTGAAAGACAACGGCGACGTCTATCTCGTCCCCGCCTTTGCCGGGCTTGGCGCGCCGCATTGGGATCAACACGCGCGCGGCGTCCTCTGCGGACTCACGCGCGGTGCCACCAAGGCGCACATTGCCCGCGCAGCGCTGGAAGGCATCGCCTATCAGGTGCGTGATGTGCTCGCGGCCATGGAGGCCGACGCAGGTCTTCGCCTCAAGGAACTACGCGTGGACGGAGGTGCCAGCGCAAACAATCTGTTGATGCAGTTCCAAAGCGATTTGCTCAACGTACCGGTTGTGCGACCGCGCGTTACCGAAACCACCGCCCTCGGCGCCGCCTACCTCGCCGGCCTAGCTGTCGGCTACTGGCAATCCAAGACCGACATCGCCCAACAATGGCAACAGGACCGCCGGTTTGCTCCCCAGATGAAACCCGCCACGCGCCGCACGCTTGTTGCCGGCTGGGACAAGGCACTGAACCGTGCGAAAGATTGGGAGGATTGAACGGCCGAAGGTTGACATTCGCCCTCACTTCAGGCATCCCATCGCCACCGATTTAACCTCAACACAAAGAAAAATATGTCAGACGAAACAATCTACGAAGATATGCTGCCAGTGGGCGTGGGCGAAACCGTGCCGGAATTCAAAATGGAAACGTTCGAGCCCAGCACGGGCCAGTTCGGGGAGGTTAGCCTGGCCGATCTCAAGGCTGACGGCAAATGGACGATTCTGGTTTTTTACCCGGCGGATTTCACCTTCGTGTGCCCCACGGAGCTAGCCGATCTCGCCGCGCAGGATGCCAAGCTCACCGAGCTCGGTGCCAAGGTGATCGGGGTTTCTACAGACACCAAGTTCAGCCACCTCGCCTGGTGCAATGAAGAGAAGCTAATGGACGATGTGAAATACACGCTCGCCGCAGATACCACCGGCGTGGTCTCCAGCCTGTTCGGCGTATACGATGATGCCACCGGTCTCGCCTTGCGCGGCACGTTTGTTATCAGCCCCGAAGGCAAGCTCGTGAGTGCCACCGTAAACTTCTACAACGTGGGCCGCAACATGGAGGAACTCGTGCGCGTGATGGAAGCGAACGTCCACTGCGCCGCCAACCCCGAAGAAGCCTGCCCTGCCAAATGGACTCCGGGCGAAAAGACGCTGACCCCCAACGAAGGCATGGTCGGCAACGTCTACGAGGCCCTGAACGGCTAACACTTCAGCGAAAACAGAATCACCACGGCGCGGTTTTCCGCGCCGTTTTTTTATGCCAATGCAGCCACAATGCCATCGACGCATTCATCGACGCTCATTTGCTCAGTTGGTAGAAGTACTTCCGGGGATTCGGGCGCTTCGTAGGGCGAGGAGATGCCGGTGAAATCAGAGAGTTCCCCTGCGCGGGCCTTAGCGTAGAGGCCTTTGGTGTCGCGCTGTTCGCAGACCTCCAGCGGCGTGCTCACGTGCACCTCGGTAAACCGCCCGACCGGCATGGCCGCACGCACCCGGTCGCGATCGGCGCGGAACGGAGAAATAAACGCGACAATTACCAGTAACCCGGCATCGGCCATGATGCGGGCGACTTCGCCGATGCGGCGAATATTTTCTACCCGATCATTCGGCGAGAAGCCGAGATCCGAACACAAGCCGCCGCGCACAATGTCGCCATCGAGCACGTAGACATTCCGGCCGGCATCAAAGAGCCGCCGCTCCAGCGCCATGGCGAGCGTGCTTTTTCCGGCGCCACTCAGGCCGGTGAGCCAAACAATGCGCCCGGGATGGCCATGGCGTTGTTCCCGATCGGCGGACGTCACATGGCTGGTGATGGACGCCGGATCGGACATTAAATCGAAAAGTCCGTGTATTCCGGCTTATACGTTTGCGCGGGCGGATGCAGCATGCCGGCGGCGACGGTGGCGTTGGTGCCGGGTTCAACCAGCACAAACGATCCAGTCAACCGATTGGCGGTGTAGCCGTCGTAGGTCAACGGCTTGGCCGTGCGGATGCGTACTTCGCCGATGTCGTTCATAGCCAGTTCGGAGGCTTCCTTCGGTTCGAATGTTTCGAAATCAATCCGGCTCTCGAGACTGGTCACCATGGCCTGCACGGTTTGTGTGCCGTGCTTAAGGAAATATTTTTTCCCGGCCGTCAACGGACGCGGATTCATCCAACACACGCGCCCGGCCAACTCGGCACTGTGCCCGGGCAAGGGGTCGAGACCGACGATGGTATCGCCGCGGCTGATGTCGAGATCGTCCTCCAAGCGCAGTGTCACGGACTGCGGACAAAAGGCTTCCTCAAGCGGTCCGTCGTAGGTCCAGATTTCCTGGATGCGACTTTTCTGGCCGCTCGGCAGTACGAGCACTTCCTGACCCACTTTCACAATGCCACCAGCAATCTGGCCGGACAGGCCACGGAAATCGTGTAACGCCGGATCGGTCGGATTGTTCGGGCGATTCACCCATTGCACGGGGAAACGCAGGCCATTCAGATTCCAATCGCTGGCAATGTGCACAGACTCGATATGGCCGAGCAACGTAGGGCCCTCGTACCACGGTGTCCTGTCCGAAAAGGTCACCACATTGTCGCCTTCCAGCGCGCTGATGGGAATGAACTTCACGTCCTTAAACAGATTCAGCTTCGGCAAAAACGCCTCGATGCCTTCGCGGATTTCTCGAAAACGTTCCTCGCTCCAATCGACCAAATCCATTTTGTTTACCGCAAAAACAATGTGCGGAATGCCCAGCAAGGCGGAGATGTAACTATGCCGGCGCGTCTGCTCGATCACGCCATTCCGTGCGTCGACCAATACGATGGACAGGTTTGCCGTGCTTGCGCCGGTAACCATGTTGCGCGTGTACTCCACATGGCCCGGCGTGTCGGCCACGATAAATTTCCGCTTCGGCGTGGCCACATAACGATAGGCGACATCAATGGTGATGCCCTGCTCGCGCTCGGCACGCAGACCGTCGGTGAGATTTGCGAGATTCACCTGACCGCCACCAGTGATATCCGCCGACCGCTCCAACGCCTCCATCTGATCTTCCATGATGGACTTGGAATCGTACAGCAACCGCCCGATCAACGTGCTCTTGCCGTCATCAACCGAACCACAGGTGTTAAACCGCAGCAGCTCGATGGTTTGTTGCGCGTCGCTCATCCTAAAAATACCCCGCTTTCTTTCGGTCCTCCATCGCCGCCTCGCTGGCTTTGTCGTCGGCGCGGGTGCCGCGCTCGGTGACACGTGCAGCGGCAACCTCGCTGATGATGTCATCGATGTTCTCAGCCGGGCTTTCAATCATGCCCGTGGAAATCATGTCCGCAATCGTCCGCACGCGGCAAATCATCCGCCGATGCTCTTCCTGTTCGGTCGGTCGGGCGCCTTCGTAGGGATCCGCTTTACCGTTGGCCTCGTGCGCGGGTGGCACCGGCAACCATTGGCCGGCACGGTGAAAGCATTCGCGCTCGTGGCTGAAGTAAATGTTCGGCACCTCCAGCTCCTCTTTCTTGATGTACTCCCACACATCCGTCTCGGTCCAGTTGGAGAGCGGAAACACGCGCATGTTTTCGCCCGGATTCAGTCTGGCATTGTAGAGATTCCAAATTTCCGGCCGCTGATTCTTCGGATCCCATTGACCGAACGCATCGCGGAAACTGAAGAAGCGCTCCTTCGCCCGCGCCTTTTCCTCGTCGCGCCGCGCGCCGCCGATGCAGCAGTCGAATTGAAATTCCTCAATCGCCCCGAGCAACACAGGAATCTGCAATTGATTCCGGCTCACCTGCCCCGGCGTCGGTGTCGCGAGCCCTTTCTCAAACGCCTCATCGACCGTGCGCACGATCAGCTTCGCGCCCAGCTCCTCCGCACGCCGATCGCGAAACTCAATCAGCTCCGGAAATTCATGCCCCGTTTCCACGTTGAGAAACGGCATCGGAATCTCGGAAGGCCGGAACGCTTTCTCGGCCAAACGCAGGATGCAGATGGAATCTTTGCCGCCGGAAAACAAAACCGCCGGCCGCTCAAATTCCGCCGCCACCTCGCGCAGCACGTGGATGGCTTCCGTCTCGAGATACGCCAAATGATCCAAGTGATAACTGCTCATTTCGTCTCCACCGCCTTTCCACCCCAAGCGGCGTGTAGCCCGCACTCGCGCTTCTCATCCGCCTTGGCCGGATCAAAATAATCCCACTCGTTCGGCAAATCGTGTTCCTTCAAATACGCCTCCATCTGCTCGTCGCTCCAGTGAAACACCGGGCTGACCTTGAGCGAATTGAAATTATTATCCGGACTCACAATATCCAGCTCCGCACGATTCGGATTCTGCACCTTACGCAGTGCCGTAAGCCACACCGTCGGGGCCAAATCGCGCATGCCACGCTGAAACGGCTCCAGCTTCATCGCCGTGCTAAACGCCTTGATCGCCTCCTCGTTTTCCTCCGTCAATTCCGGCACGCCGCCGTACACTGCGTCGTAATGCGCCGTGGTATACTTTGGCACAAACGCCTGAATGTTCAGGTTCAGCTTCGACTTCAATTCCTCCGCGTGCTGATAAGTCGCCTCGCGGTTGTAGCCGTGATCCACCCACAGTACGCGGATATCCGGCTGCACCTGCGTGGCGAGATGCAAAATCACCGCCTCATACGGCCGAAAATTCGTCGACACAATCGCGCCACTGCCGCCCTGTCCGGCTTGCCCAATCGCCCACTCCATCACCTCCAGCGGCGACTTCTCACGCAACGTCTCGTTGGCCTGTCCAATCTCGTCTGCAGTCATTGAAAACCTCCGTTGAAGTTAGGCTGCATCCTGCTCGGGCCACACGACGCGCGCGCAGAAATCCCCGAAGCGCTCGCTGTTGTCGCGCTCGGCCTTGAAGCGGGCAAAGAGACCGCCGAGTTTCTCAGGCAATTCGTCGACCTTTACGTTTTGATCGTACAAACGCGACAGGCGCGTGCCCTCCTCGTTGCCGCCGAGATACAAGGCGTACACGTTCGGCCGCTTACCGACAAAGCCCAGCTCGGCCATGTACGGCCGCGCACAACCATTCGGACAACCGGTCATCCGCAGAATAACTCGCTCGTCCCCAAGACCATTGTCCTCAAGCAAATTTTCCACCGTACCCAGCAGGTCGGGCAGATAACGCTCGCTCTCCGCCAGCGATAAGCCGCACGTGGGCAATGCCGGACAAGCCATGGAACCCAACTGCACCTCGCTCACGCCCTGTTTCTCAGTGGTGTCCACTCCGTGCTCTTTAAGGATGGCGTCAATGGCGTCCTTTTTGTCTGGCGCCACATTGGCGAGTACGATGTTTTGCGCAGCCGTCAGGCGCACTTCCGTGCGGTGCTCGGTCACAATCTGGCGTAACGCGCTCTTTAGTTTCACCTGTTCGGTGTCTTTCACCCGGCCAGCCAGTACATGCAGGCCCAGGAAAAGATTGCCATCGTATTGTTCATGCCAGCCGTGCACATCACCCTGTTGGGTAAACTCAAACGGCCGCGGATCCTCCAGTGCCACCCCGGCGCGTTCGCTGACTTCCTTGCGGAACCAGTCCACGCCCTGCTCGGCGATCACATACTTCAGGCGCGCATGCTTGCGATCAGTGCGGTCGCCGAAATCGCGGTGCACCGTCAGCACCGCCTTGGACACTTCAATGAGATGTTCCGGCTTGAAGAATCCCACCACATCCGCCACACGCGGATAGGTCTTCTCATTGTTATGGCTCATGCCCATGCCGCCTCCGGCGGTGAGGTTGTAACCAATCAACTCGCCGTTCTCCTCGATCGCCACAAAGCCCATGCAGTTGGCCAACACATCCGTGTCGTTCAACGGCGGGATCACAAACGCCACCTTGAATTTCCGCGGCAGATACGTTTTGCCGTACAACGGATCCTCATGATCATCGTCCTCCAGCTTGAGCGGTTGGCCTTCCACCCAAATTTGATGATAGGCCTTGGTCGTCGGCAGGAGCGCATCACTCACGCGCTTGGCATCCTCGTACACCTGCTCGGTCAAACGCGTGGTGGAGGGTGTCGGCGGCGCCAGTACGTTGCGGTTCACATCCCCGCACGCCGCCAGCGTGTCGGACAACGACTCGTTGATGCCCTTCATCAATTGCCCCAAGCCGCTCTTCACCACGCCGTGAAATTGAAAACTTTGCCGCGTGGTCACCCGCAAGGTCTGGTTGCCGTACTCCTCGCTCAAGCGATCGTAGGTCAGGTACACCTCCGGCGACACCACTCCGCCCGGAATGCGGCCGCGGATCATGAACATGTACTTCTTGCCCTGCTTCCGCACATCACGGTCATCTTGCTGATAAATCCCGTGAAACTTCAGGAACTGCTGATCATCAGCATCGAACATCTCCGCCTCCGGATCATTCAGCGTCACCCCAATATTCCCCGCCAAAGACGGGTTTTCCGCCTTGATGATCTCATTTTTCGTCAATTTCGGCTCTGATTCAGACATGGTGCTTAATGTTTAGTAAATTGATTATGTTTGTAATGATAAAAGCGTTTGCGCGTGGAGTCAAGCGGTTATCCACAATAAAAGCAGTGGAATTGACCTCTTGCACTATGAAGTTGAAAAAATGCCAGCACCGCCTACCCTCCGCCGATGATTCGTACCACATTGATTTTATTGACGGTTTCCCTGTCGCTGATGGCTGAGGAAAAATGGACCCCGATTTTTGACGGCAAGAGCACCCAGGGCTGGGAGCCGCGCGCCAAGGTGGAGACCTTCAAGGCGGTGGACGGCGAGCTGCATTTGTCTTCCCAAGTCAACGTGTGGGTGGTGAGCGATCTGCAAATGGGCGATTTCGAGGTGGAAACCGAAGTGATGATCCCGCAGGAAAACAAGGGCTTCAATTCCGGCCTCGGCTTTCGCCTGATCGGCGACGAGGGCAAGCCCAAGGGCTACCAATGCGAGATCGACCGCGGCAAACCTGCCGGCGTTTACGGCATCGGCATGGGCGGATGGCTGTTCCCCAAGGGCCCAGAGCAAACCGCCGCGTACAAAAAGGCCACCAAGGATCTGTTCAAGCCCGAAGCCTGGAACCATTTCCGCGTGGAAGCCAAGGGACCGCGCATCCGCACCTTTCTCAACGGCAAACTTATTGCCGAGGTTGAGCACGAGCAATCACTCAAAGGCCGGTTCGGCATCCAACACCACGGCAAAGGCGGCACGGTCAAGTTCCGCAACCTGCGCGCGCGAGAGCTGAAATAAAGCGATCCTGCTGTTCCCGATCCACCTAATTTCCGCCAAAAACCGCCTCGCATTTTTTGGCGGGGTTGCCATACTTTTTGAACATGCAGCGTTTTGTGGCATTTATTTTTCTGACGGCAACCGTCACTTGGGCGGCCGATCCGGCGGGGCTGGAGTTTTTTGAGAAAAAAATCCGGCCCGTGTTGGTGAGCGAATGTTACCAGTGCCACAGCAAGGATGAGAAGGTGAAGGGTGGGCTGCGACTGGATTGGAAGGGCGGCTGGCAGGAAGGTGGCGACAGCGGCGCGGCGATCATCCCCGGGCAAGTGGGCAAGAGCCTTTTGATCCAGGCGATCCGTTATTCCGATGCCGAGCTGGAGATGCCACCCAAGAAACGCCTGACCGCCGATCAGGTGGCTGATTTCGAAAAATGGGTGGCCATGGGCGCGCCTGATCCGCGGATGAGTGCCGAGGCCACGGCGAAGGATCAGCAACTCAATCTCGAGGCCGCCCGCCGGTTCTGGGCCTTTCAGCCGGTGACCAAACCGGCTGAGCCGCAGCTCAAGGACAAGGCCTGGCCGCGCAACGGCATCGACCGCCATGTGCTCGCCGCGCTGGAAGCCAAGGGCATCGGCCCGGGGCCGGACGCAGAGGATCTCACGTTGCTGCGCCGTTTGTATTTTGACCTCACCGGCCTGCCTCCTACGCCGGAGCAGATGGCGGCCTTTCAAAAAGCGGCGGCCACCGATCGCCAGATCGCTCTTGAGCAAACGATCGATGCGCTGCTAGCCAGCCCGCATTTCGGCGAGCGTTGGGGACGGCATTGGCTGGATGTGGTGCGCTTTTCCGAGAGCACCGGCGGCGGACGGACATTGCTGATGAAAGAGGCTTGGCGTTATCGCGACTATGTGGTGAATGCCTTCAACGCCGACAAGTCGTACACGGATTTTATTCGCGAACAAATCGCCGGCGATCTCCTACCCGAGGGAACGCTCGCCGAACGGCGCGAACGCCTCACGGCCACGGCGTTTCTGCTGCTCGGCCCCACGAACTACGAGCTGCAGGACAAGACCGTCCTCGAGATGGACATCATTGACGAGCAGATGGACACGATGGGAAAGGCGTTCATGGCGCTCACCATTGGCTGCGCGCGTTGTCATGATCACAAGTTCGATCCAATCCGTACGGAGGATTACTATGGCATGGCGGGGATTTTTAAGGGCACCAAGGTGGTGGTGCACAGTAATGTTTCAAAATGGAACGAACGCCCACTGCCGATGGACGCCGCACAGGAAGCCGAGGCCAAGGCGACGGCCACTCAGATGGCGGCATTGCGGAAGGAGATTAATGCGCTCCGCAAAAAAACCGGCGGCAAACCGGCGAACCTTCCCACAGTGCTAGCGGTCAATCTGCCGGGATTGGTGGTGGACAATGCGAAGGCAAAGATAACCGGCAGTTGGAATAAATCCACGAGCGTCAAAAACTTCGTGGACACTGAGTACCTATACGCCAGCGGTGCCAACAAGAAGGTGGTGTTTCCTGTGCAAATCGCCAAGAGCGGACGTTATGAGGTGCGGGTGTCCTTCGCACACCACCCCAACCGCGCCACCAACGCGCGTATCACTGTGCGCCACAATGATGGCGAAAAACTGTTCCGCGTGAACCAACGGCAGGCGCCGGATGTGGACGGCTACTTCCACTCGCTCGGGGTGTTTGAATTTCAGGACGGTCAATGGGAAGTGGTGGAAATTTCCACTGAAGGCGCCAACGGCGCAGTGATTGCCGACGCCATCCAGCTCCTGCCCGAAGGCTCAAAGGCCGTGGCGAAAAAGGAAACACTCCCTGCCCAGCCAGCCAAGGGCGAAAAAGATCACGACAAAGTGCGGCTTGCCCAACTGGAGAAAAATTTAAAGGCGCTCGAGAAGAACGCCATAAAGCGGGCGAACATCATCGCCGCTGACGAAGGCGACAACCCTGGCGACATCCAGATCGCCATCCGCGGCAACGTCCACAACGCCGGCCCCAAGACGCCGCGGCGCTTTATTCAGGTGCTAAACCGCGGCGGCCTGCCGGAGATTGCGCCCAAAGCCAGCGGCCGACTGGAGTTGGCCAACTGGATGGCCAGCCCCGAGCATCCGCTCACCGCGCGCGTGTTTGCCAACCGCGTGTGGCATCATCTTTTCGGCAAAGGCATCGTAGCCAGCGTGGACAACTTTGGCCATATGGGCCGCCTGCCCACCAACCAAGCCCTGCTCGATCACCTTGCCGGCCGGTTTGTGGAAAACGGATGGTCGATGAAAAAACTCATCCGGGAAATTGTGCTATCGCGCACGTATCAACTCAGTTCTGCTACCGGCGCGCAGGCCAAAGTGGATTTGGAAAACGAACTGCACTGGCGGCAGAACCGGCGAAGACTGCAGGCCGAGTCCATCCGAGATGCGATCCTCTCAGTAAGCGGTCAGCTCGACAAAACCATGGGCGGCCCAACCATCAAGACCGGCACCGGCATCGAGTATGGCTACAAGTTTGATGACACACGCCGCAGCCTGTACACACCCGTCTTCCGCAACACGCCCCTGGAGATTTTGGCCGTGTTCGACTTTGCCGACCCCAACCTCGTTGTTGGCGAACGCACCAGCAGCAGCGTGCCCACGCAGGCCCTGTTCCTGATGAACAACCCCTTCGTACGGCAACAAGCTGAAGCCGCCGCCACGCGCCTCTTGCAGGAGGATTTGGCCGACGACTCCGCCCGCATCGCACACGCCTATCAACGCACCCTAGGCCGCCGCCCCACCTCCACCGAGCGCGACGTCATTTTGAAATTCGTGCAGACCGAGAA